>NZ_JBZXDY010000008.1:306-187954 GCF_058725285.1 Flavobacterium sp. DW-iso2
CTTAGTAGCGGGAACTGGACTCGAACCAGTGACCTTCGGGTTATGAGCCCGACGAGCTGCCTACTGCTCTATCCCGCGATGTGCGTTTGTAATCTCAATAAAATTAACTTAGTAGCGGGAACTGGACTCGAACCAGTGACCTTCGGGTTATGAGCCCGACGAGCTGCCTACTGCTCTATCCCGCGTTGTTTCGGGTGCAAAGGTACAACGAATTTTATCATTTGCAACAAAAATTTTAAAAAATGTTTTATTTTATCTATTCACTTGATATAACTACCTTTGTAAAATAAATAATATATTAAATGTCACATAAAGCAGGTTTTGTAAATATCATCGGGAATCCAAACGTTGGGAAGTCCACATTAATGAATGCCTTTGTAGGGGAAAGATTGTCTATCATTACGTCTAAGGCACAAACGACTCGTCATAGAATCCTTGGGATCGTAAACGGAGAAGATTTTCAAATGATTTTGTCTGATACGCCGGGGATCATTAAGCCCGCGTACGAAATGCAAGCATCGATGATGAACTTTGTAAAGTCCGCTTTTGAAGATGCTGACATTTTAATTTACATGGTAGAAATAGGGGAGCAAGACTTAAAAGATGAAGCGTTCTTTAATAAAATCATTCATTCAAAAATACCTGTGTTATTATTGTTGAATAAAATTGACAATTCTAATCAGGAACAATTAGAAAAACAAGTGGCTTTTTGGACGGAGAAGGTGCCTAATGCAGAAATATATCCTATATCTGCCTTGCAGAACTTTAATGTTCCAGAAGTTTTTCAAAGAATAATTTCACTTTTACCAGAATCACCAGCCTATTATCCAAAAGATCAACTTACGGACAAACCAGAACGTTTCTTTGTAAACGAAACCATTCGGGAGAAAATTTTATTGAATTACAGCAAAGAAATTCCATACGCAGTCGAAATTGTAACAGAAGAGTTCTTTGAAGATGAAAACATCATAAGAATCCGTTCTTTGATTATGGTAGAGCGTGAAACTCAAAAAGGGATTATTATTGGACATAAGGGAGCTGCACTAAAGAAAGTAGGGATGGATGCTCGTGCTGATTTAGAGAAATTCTTTGGAAAACAAATCCACATCGAACTGTATGTAAAAGTGAATAAAAACTGGAGAAGTAACGTGAACATGTTAAAGCGTTTTGGTTACAACCAATAAGCTTGTTGTTTATCGTTTTGATTCGAAATTAAAAGTAAACAGTAAGAAACATAGCGTTTAGTTCCGGCAGATCTTATAATATGAAAAATCAATATTAGAATTCAAATTCTGATATTGATTTTTTTTTGCTCAATTCGATCGGGATCAAATATATTTTTAATAATTAGGATGCTAGAATCTTTAAGAACAGGGTTTCTAATTCATTCATTTGATCATGACCATTTTCGCGGATTTGTTTTGCAATAAAATACAATAGGAACCAGGAAAATACCATAAGTCCAATAACTATAAAATCGAATGTCATGCTGTTTTTTAAAACATAGTCGGAGTAGGCTATTCCGCTAAATGTTAGAAAGATTCCCGCAATTATAAAATGAAGAAACATGAAAAGAGTCCATAAGGTGGGGTCGGGGCCAAATAATCCTCTTATATGTGTTTCGTTCTCATTTTTCGGTTCCAATTCTAAATGTAAATGCGGGGAATAGTAGGATCTTTTGTTGTCTTTTATATTTAGCCAAATGTGGGTACCACCCGTTTTTACAGAATAATCGTCGCAGTTTGATTTTTTATAATCTTCAAATTTTTGAAGTACTATGTCTGTGTTTTCTGGAACATCTTTGTAAAATCGTAAACGAAGTCTTAATTCATTATTGGTTTCCATAGTAGTAAAGTTATATCTGTTAAAAAGGTAAGGATGTGCTAATATATCAAAAAAATTGATATTGACGGGATTAAACACTACCTTTGCAAAATATTGAAATTAGTATTATGAATAACATTGTTGCGATAGTAGGAAGACCTAATGTAGGGAAATCAACCCTTTTTAATAGGCTGATACAAAGAAGAGAAGCTATTGTAGATTCAGTTTCGGGAGTTACCCGTGACAGAAACTACGGAAAAAGTGAGTGGAACGGAAAGGAATTTTCTGTAATCGATACGGGAGGATATGTACGTGGCTCTGATGACGTTTTTGAAGGCGAAATCCGTAAGCAAGTAGAATTAGCCATCGATGAAGCAGATGTTATTATATTTGTTGTTGATGTCGAAGAAGGGATTACTCCAATGGATGATGCTGTTGCGAGACTATTGCGTAAAGTGACTAAACCGGTTTTACTTGCTGTAAATAAGGTGGATAATGCGATGCGTGAAAAAGATGCGATTGAATTCTATAACTTAGGTCTAGGAGAATATTACACTTTTGCAAGTATTTCAGGAAGTGGAACTGGGGATTTATTGGACGCATTAATTGATGCCTTTCCTATAAAACCAGAACCAACACAGGAAGAAATCGAATTGCCTCGTTTTGCAGTAGTAGGAAGACCAAATGCGGGAAAATCAAGTTTTATCAATGCATTAATTGGTAAAGACAGATATATTGTTACTGATATTGCGGGTACTACTCGGGATTCTATTGATACAAAATTTGACCGTTTTGGTTTCGAATTTAACTTGGTTGATACTGCTGGAATTCGTCGTAAGGCCAAAGTAAAAGAAGATTTAGAATTTTATTCTGTAATGCGTTCGGTGCGTGCCATCGAGCATTCTGATATTTGTATCCTGATAATTGATGCAACTCGTGGATTTGAAGGTCAAGATCAAAGTATTTTTTGGTTAGCCGAAAAAAACAGAAAAGGTGTTGTTATTCTTGTTAACAAATGGGATTTGGTCGAAAAAGAAACCATGTCAACAAGAGATTACGAAGAAAAAATCAGAGAAGAGTTAATGCCATTTACGGATGTGCCTATTCTTTTTGTTTCTGCATTAACTAAACAACGTTTATTGAAAGCATTGGAAGCAACTGTAAAAGTGTACGAAAGTAGACAACAACGTATTGCAACTTCTAAATTCAATGAATACATGTTGAAAGTGATTGAAGCGTATCCACCACCTGCAACAAAAGGGAAATATGTAAAAATCAAATATTGTATGCAATTGCCAACGAAAACACCACAGTTTGTGTTTTTTGCTAATATGCCACAATATGTAAAAGAGCCTTACAAACGTTACCTTGAAAATAAAATCAGAGACAACTGGGACTTCTCTGGAGTACCAATTGATATTTACATTAGAGAAAAATAAAGATACAAAACAAACAAAGTATAAAGAATATAAAAACCCTTGTAGGCAATAGCTTTTAAGGGTTTTTTGCTTTTGCAAATATAGCTTTATTTTGTGATGTTATGTGTTAGTTTTTCATTAGATTTGTCCCTATTGTGTCCCTCAAAACAAATTTATATGAGAACTAAAGTAACCATAAAACAAAAACCGTTATCGGAAGGACGTGAAAGTCTTTATTTGAATTTTGCTCCTAAATTCATAAATCCAAGAACGAGCAAAGAAATACGTAAACTTTATTTAAAGGTATTTATTTATACCAAGGCGAAAACACCCAAAGAAAAGTCTGATAATAAAGAGGCATTAAAATTTGCAGAGGGCATGAGACAGAATTTTGAGACCCAAGCCAATAAATTTGAAATCTACAATGTATTAGAATTGGAAGTACTTAAAGAAATTGAAAAAGAGAAAGAAAATTTTATTGATTTTTTTGAAAAAGTTAAAAATACTAAAGTAGGAGCAACAAAATCAATTTATAAAAGTACGCTAGATTATTTTAAGAATTACACAGGACATAAAACCGTTATTTTCAAAGATGTTAATTCTTTGCTCGTTGAGGGGTTCAGTAACTTCTTAAAAACAACACCAAGTATAAAGAGTAAAAAGGTTACACTTTCTACAAATTCAGCTTCTAATTATTTAGGGAAACTAAAATCAGTTTTAAGAGAAGGGCAAAAGCAAGGTTTTCTAAAAGATAGTAAGGTTTTTAATGTTGCAAGTATTAAAACCGAAGAAGCAGAAAAGAATTTTTTAACAGTTGATGAGCTGAACAAAGTTTCTAATACAACTTGTAAAATTCCAATATTAAAAAGTGCCTCTTTATTTTCAGCTTTAACTGGTCTAAGGTTTTCAGACATAAGGAATTTAACTTGGAGAAGTTTTGAAACGGATAAAGGGAATTACTTTTTAAAATACAACCATCAAAAAACCAAAAAACATGTACACAGGCAGCCAATACCTAGACAAGCCTTCGAATTAATGGGAGAGCCTAAAGAAGCAGATACAAAAGTTTTTGAGGGTTTAACTTATGGTTCAGTTGAAAATAATACTATTAAGAATTGGGTTAAAGAGGCGGGAATAACAAAAAAAATAACCTTCCATTGCTTTCGCCACACGTATGCAACTCTACAACTGGAAGCTGGGACAGATATTTATACAGTTTCAAAGATGTTAGGGCATAAGGCATTAACGACTACACAAGTTTACGCAAAAATTGTTGATACAACTACACAGAAAACAACTAAAGCAATTAATATAGATTTTTAACAAATGAAAATAGAAAAGGATACCGTAAGTAGAATAAAGGAATTGAGTAAAATGCTTAAAAATATAGTAGGAACAGCCCCAACTGGAAGTTTTTTTAACACTTCTAATGGCGAACTGATAGACCTCCGAACAAAAAAAAACGAAAATGACCGTAACAAAATCAATTCCATAGAAAAACAAAAACTTAATTTAAAAGATTTGTTTTGTAATGAAAACGACATTCAAAGATGTCTTCAAGTTTTAAGAGATTTAGAAAAGCCATTCATTACGGCAGATAATAAATATATTGGAAATAATAAGGGAATGTTTCCTTTGTGGATTAATGTATTGAGAAACCAAAAACCAAAGTCTTTAATTAATATATTGACAGATGAAGCAGTAAAAGACATTTTAAACGATAATATTGAAGGCTTGAAATTAAGTAAAGATGCAAGCGAGTTTAGAAAAACGTATTCAAGGTTAGAAAATAGCGGAGTTAGAATGGAAATAAAAACCCTTTTAGCTTCAAGATAGACCTTTAATCTTCCCAATTTTCCCATCGTGCCGAATTGGGAAAATTACCTTTTATGTTCATCTTTAATTTGTTCCGAACCAACAAATTAAGAAAAAAATGGAACAGATTATTTTTACTTCGTTACCTATTGGAGATTTAGAAACTCTAATGATTAACTGCTTTACAGCTTGTTTAAAACAACACGTAAAAGCAGAAAAACAACCCTCCAATGAACAACAGCAAAATGAATTGCTAACCGTTCAACAAACAGCTACTTTTTTAAGTTTGTCAGTCCCGACAATTTACGGCTTAATTCATAAAGGAGAAATCCCAAATATGAAGCAGGGCAAACGATGCTATTTTTTGAAGTCTGATTTAATGAAATATTTAGAACAGGGCAGACGTAAAAGCAATGCAGAGATAAAAAAAGTAGTTTCTAAAGCCGTCAAATCTATTAATCATTAATATTATGAGAGATAGTAAACCACAGGCAAAACAGTTAAGCGATGCAATTGACAACGCTATGACCACGGAACAAACGGCAATTTTAAACCCGTTTCCTATTGATGTATTCCCGTTACTTTTTAGAGATTTGGCAAAGGATTTAAACACGTCCTTAAATTTTCCTACTGATTATGTAGGAACAGCAATTTTAACAGCAGTAGCCACAGCAATCGGAACAACAGCAAAAGTAAGAGTAAAAAGCAATTGGTTTGAATATGCTTCACTTTATACTTGTTTTATAGGAAACGCTGGAGCAAACAAAACCCACCCGATGAACTATTTATTTGGAGCTATACGGGAACTCGACAAAAAAAGCCACGATATTTTCAAAGAGCAAATGATTGAGTATGGAACTTATTGCAAATTATCAAAAGCAGAAAAAGAAGGATCAACGCCCGTTCCTTTACCAATTCTAAACAAAAGTTTATTAACGAACTTCACACCCGAAGTATTAAATAAAAGATTAGAAGAAAATTTGAGAGGTTGCACGGTTGTAAGCGATGAAATGTCTACTTTTTTTGAGGGAATGAATCAATATTCAAAGGGCGACCAGATTGGCGTGTATCTTTCATTTTGGAGCAACCAACCCACCACAATTGACCGAATAGGAAACCCGATACCTTTATATATTCTAAGCCCTTATTTGTAGATCATTGGCGGTTTACAACCTCGAATGTTAAGTAGTGCGTTTCCAGTTCAAAAACTAAATAATGGATTTTTTCAAAGATTTTTATTTGCGTATCCTGAATCTAATTTCAAACAACCGATTAATGATATTGAAAACGATGAAGCTATTTATAACAAGTATAAAGACTTTATTCAAAATTATATTAACACTTCAACGGTTTATGAAGTGGACGGCAAAATTGAAAGTAAAATTTTAAAATGGACACCCGATGCGAAAATATTTTTCTACAAATGGCAGAAAGAAAATTGCGATTTAGTGGATGAATTTCAAAACAATATTAAGGGTGAAATTGCTTCAAAATATGATAACCATTTTGCAAGGTTATCTTTATTGCTTCAATTGATGTTAGACCCGAAAAGCGAAAGTATTGACATTACAGCCGTGCAAGGTGCAAAAGAATTGTGTAGCTATTATATGAACTGTGCTTTTAAAGTTTTGGCAGTTATTCAAAACCCCGCTGAATATTTGGAAACATTAAACCAAAATAAAAAAGATTTTTATAAGACTATAGCAGATAAATTCACAACAGCCGAAGCCTTAGCAATAGGATTAAGATTTGACTTTCTTGAAAGGCGTATAAAGGAATTTTTAAACGATACCATTTTATTTAAGAAAATAAAACACGGAATGTATGAGAAAATCATAAAATCCGAACGAGAAAATTTAAAATAATTTAGTCTTTGCACTTTGCATTATCGACATTATTGACATTTTGAAAGTGTTGAAAGTGTTGAAAATGCAAAGTGCAAACTATAAAAATCTTATTACGATGAAAATTTATAAATACAATTTGGATAAAAGCGGAAAAAAGTTTTTTTGTCCTAAATGCAATAAACGAACCTTTGTTAAACTTGTGGAATTTGAAACAGGAAACTATTTGAGCGATGAATTTGGACGGTGCGATAGAGAAACAAATTGCAGTTATCACAGCACCCCGAAAGTTGAATTTATTAATTCCTATGTAGTCAAACATATTCCAACGCCCGAACCCTCATTTCACAATTACGAACTTGTGAGCCAAAGCGGTCGGAACTTTACACAAAATAACTTTGTACAATTCCTGAAAACAATATTCACACACGATCAGGTTAAAAATGCACTATTAAAATATCTTATAGGTACTTCAAAACATTGGAGCGGTGCAACTGTATTTTGGCAAATTGATCAAAATGAGAAAGTAAGGCACGGCAAAGTAATGTTATTCAACTTTGACACAGGCAAACGACAAAAACGAGCAGACGGCAAAGCTTACATTAGTAGCGTTCGCAGTATCTTAAAACTTGAAAATTTTAATCTTAACCAATGTTTATTTGGTTTGCACCTAATTAATGAAAGCAACCACAACACTATTGCGGTAGTAGAAAGCGAGAAAACAGCCGTTTTAATGAGTATTTTTAAACCTCAATACATCTGGGTTGCAACTGGAATGAAAGGGGGGTTTAAATACGAGAATTTGAAGCCAATTAAGAACTATAAAATTATAGCGTTTCCAGATAAAAGTGAGTTTAACGATTGGCACAATAAAGCAATAGAATTAAATGTAGTAGGGTTTAATATAAATGTAAGTGATTGGCTGGAGCAAACAGACTATAAAGAAGGAACAGACCTCGCAGACGTTTATATTGATGAGGTTGCAAATGTAGTTCCTGAACGAATAAGAGAACCTACAGCCACAGAAATAATAGTTAATCGAATAGCAGATCACACGCCCGAAATAAGGTTATTAATTGAAACCTTTGATTTGACCGATGTAAATGGTAACGAAATAAGAGAGAATTAATTTTATTAAATTGTGGAAACCCGTAAAGTAGATTAAATTTATTAGTGTACTTTTGATTAAATTTTAAATTATGAGAAAAATATTATTATTTGGGATGTTGTTATTGAGTGTTAGTTCTTACAGCCAATCATATAAAGTCGGAGCTTTGTTTTTTAATTCTACTATTGCAAAAACTGACATACTCCTCACGATAACTGATGAAAAAGTTAGACTTGAATCTAAAGATTATCCATCAGAGTATGATATAGTAAAAAACACAAACGGCACAATTTATACAACAGACGGAGTATTAACACAATCATTTATTCTTTCTAAACAATCGGGAAAGCAAAAAGGATTTGCTTACGATACTATAATTATTTTTAGTTTAGACGCTAAAATACCAACAAGTCAAAAAATAATGTATTATTGTAAACTTCAGGAATAATTTATTCAATACTTAATAGACAAAAAAAAGGCGAACCATTACGGAACGCCTTTTTTTATTCAAAATAGTTCACACAGGCAAGTGTAAAACCTTAACAAATATAATCATAAGTTTTATCTATCAATAATATTTATTACATTTGTTTTATCTATAATAGTTTAAATTAGATTGATATGGCAAACAATACAGGAATTAAATTTGGAGGTCGCACAAAAGGAGTGCCAAACAAGACCACCGCAGAAACCAAAGAACTATTACAAAAGATAGTTTCAAAAGAGATAGAGAATTTAAGCAATTTGCTGGAGCAACTCGAACCGCTGGAGCGTGTTAATGCAATAGCTAAACTTTTGCCTTACATAGTTCCAAAACAAAGCGAAGTTTCGGTATTAGAACCAGAATTACCTCGAAGAATTTTAATAAAAGTCAATAGGCAGTAAGTTGAAGTTACCCAAAATTGAGTAGTTTTTTTATTTAAATATCACTAAAAGTGGGTATTGTTTACCACAGATTTAAGTTGTTTATTGTTAATATATATAAACAACAAAAAAGATGAAAAAAGTATTAGGTTTACTATCGGTTATATTATTAGTTTCGTGTTCCAATGATTCTGAATCAATTTCAACCGATACACAAAAATATGTAACTGATAGCTCGTTTAAGTATAGAGTAACAAGTGAAACACAAATATATGATTTCACAAATGATGGGGTTTTCAACCCAACGGAGAAAGACTTATACCCTATCTCAGATAAGTATTATACTGATTATTACGCAGTAGCAAATTATTCTTTTTTTGACAAAGAAAAAATGATTCTGGACGATAAAGAGCATGGCACATGGGATGGTGGTGATAACCTTCAGGTATTTGTTAAAGTAATTAGTTCAGATATGGGAATTTTAAAATTGGAGTCTGGTGAAAAAGTTGATTTTACATTAAAAAATCAATTTACCGTAAAAATTATTGAACAAGGCTTGGCTGATGACAGAACGTATTATGGTTGGTTATCAACTACAATTTATAAATTAATTCCTTAATAATAAAAGTAGTTTATGAAATGGATAAAATCATTGTTTAAAACGGACAAAAAAGAAGAAATTTTGGTTACTACAGTAAGAAATTCTAAAGTTGATAACATTCAAAATTCAAATTCTTTTCCTACTACAAATGTCATAAGTGAAGGAAGTAAACAATTTGAAAAAGTTAAAGCTTATACGGAAACAGAAATTAGGCAATACATAAACGAAGTTGTTAGAGAAGCGAAAGATACATCAAAGGTGGATACTGGATATTTACAACGTTCTATTCGTGGAAATTTATTTAAAGGAAAGATTACTTTTAGGCAAATTTATTATGGAGCAGAGAATGGAAATTCTAAATTAACTGAAATTGCTCAAAGATTAATGCCTAAAGATTTAGAATGGAAAATTATTTTACAGGATGATGAAGGTAGGGATTTGTCTTAATATGTTCGAACATGAAAATTTTGGAAGCTAGAATAATAGTCTGATTAAAGTGCTCTTATTGGTACTATTTATTCCCTTAAAATTTTTTCTGAAAGTATTGTTTTTAATAATTTTAAGTTAATTAAGTCCCTTTTTTGTCCCTATTAATAGTAAGTTACTGATAATCAAATACTGATATATTTATTAGAGAGAAATAATTTTTATTTCCATATTTATAACAGAAAGTTTATCGAGTTAGTCATAACTCGGTAAACTTTTTTACATTTATAATAAAAAATGGCATCTATAAATAATAAAGTAGTTTGGATCACTGGAGCTTCCAGCGGCATCGGGGAAGCTTTGGCGTATGAATTAAGCCAAAGAAACTGCAAACTTATACTTTCTGCTCGTAATGTTGAAAATCTCGAACGTGTCAAAGCAAAATGTTCGAATGCCGAAGTCGAAATTCTTCCGTTTGATTTGGCAGATTTCAATAATGCCAAAAAGCATGTTGAAAAAGCCATTTATTTTTTTGGTAAAATTGATGTTCTAATCAATAATGGTGGAGTGAGTCAACGTTCACTTTTAGTTGACACTGATTTTGAGGTAGACAAAAAACTCATTGAAGTAGATTATTTAGGAACGGTTGCTATTACAAAAGCGCTATTACCGCATTTTATTTCGAATAGAAAAGGACGTTTTGTAACCATAACCAGTTTGATGGGAAAATTTGGTTCTCCATATCGTTCTGGTTATTGCGGAGCGAAACATGCGTTACATGGCTTTTTTGACGTGTTGCGAATGGAGCATCAAAAAGACAATATCAATGTCACAATCATTTGTCCGGGATTCATACAAACGAATGTCGCAGTAAACGCACTGACGGGAGATGGGTCAAAACAAAAAAGTAACGATCAAGCAACCCTGAACGGTATGCCAGTATCGGTCTTCGCTAGAAAATTAGTCAAAGCTGTCGAATCTAATTCGTTTGAATCTTATATAGGAGGAAAAGAAGTGCTGGGCATTTATTTAAAACGATTTTTCCCTAAACTGCTTCATCGTCTTGTGCTAAAAAGTCAAGTAAGATAATAAATCTCTATTTTTTCTAAGGGGTGATCATTTAAATGCGATCTCTTAATATCTGATATTCATTTGTTATAGAGGAAGAATTTTAAAATTGCCATAAGAAATTACATATATTAGAATAAATAACTTAAGTTCGTTAGAGATTTAAAATAGTTAGCGATCTTATTTAATTATGACAAAATTTCACCTTCTTATCTTTTCTTTTTTGTTAAGTTTTTCTTTGTTTGCCCAAAGTACTGTTAATCTTCGAGGTAAAATTTTGGACGAAAATACACAAGTGCCTTTGGAGGCCGCTACGATTTATCTTACTTCTGTAAAAGACTCTGTTGTTATCGATTATACTATTTCAGATAAAAATGGAGTATTTAAAATTGATATAAAACAAATCAGCAATCCTTTCTTTTTGAAAGTTTCTTATATGGGATATCAAGCCTATAAGCAGAAGGTGGCCGCTATTTTAGAAAGTAGGGATTTTGGAATTTTACATCTGATTGAAAATTCACATACTTTAGATGAAGTCGTTGTCAAGAGTGAAGCGCCTCCCATTAGAATCAAGAAAGATACTTTGGAATTTAATGCCTCCTCTTTTAAAGTTCGTCCTGATGCTAATGTCGAGACCTTATTAAAACAATTACCAGGAGTAGAAGTGGGAACAGATGGTAAAATTACAGTTAATGGCAAGGAAGTTAACCAAGTTTTGGTAAACGGTAAGCCGTTTTTCGATAAAGATGGGAAAATTGCACTTCAAAGTTTGCCTTCGGATATTATTAATAAAGTCCAAATTTCGGATACGAAAACTAAAAAAGAGGAGTTGAGTGAAGAAGCATCGACATCTAATAATGCTAGTATTAATTTGACTATTGATGAAAAGAAGAATAAAGGGTTCTTTGGGAGGATGATGGGTGGTTATGGAACAGGGGAACGATATGAAAGTAGCGCCTTAATAAATTACTTTAAAGGAAAAAGAAAGATAAGTGTGCTTGCTTCGTCAAATAATATCAACTCTACTGGATTCTCCATGAATGAAATTTTTGATAATATGAGTGGCGGAAGAAACAGTTCTATGGCAGTTAACTCAGCCAACGGGTCTTTTACGCTTAATGGAAATCGTTTTGGTGGTGGACAAGGAATAACTCGTTCTAATATGGTAGGAGTTAATTATTCGGATGAATTATTCGAAAAATTAGAAATAAGTGGTAATTATTTCTTCACGAATTCTAATTCAGATAATGTAAATAGAACCAAGACGATTACATTTTTGCCTACTGGAAATATAAACCGCGAGTCTGAAGCAATAACAAATGCTTATAATTTGGGACATAATGTAAGTTTTGAATTTGAATATAAAATAGATTCGACTGCAACTATTTTTGTTGGACCAAAATTTTCTAAGTCGAACTCGAAATTTTCTAATGACTCTTTTGAAAAATCTTTCAATGAGATCGGTCAGCTGGTTAATGAGAGTATAGCCCTAATTTTTGACGAAAGTGACAAAGGAAGCTTTAGCATTCCAATTAATTTCAATAAGAGATTCAGTAAAAAAGGACGCTTTCTAAGCGCTTCATTTAGCAACGAAAATTCGATTGAGGATGTAAGTTCTTTAAATAAAACCAATACGCAGTTCTATCAAGGTACAGATCCAGATATCATTAGAGATCAAATTAGAAAAAACAGGAATACTGTGGATAGGTATGTGGCTGAAGTAGAATATGCTGAACCTATTTCAGACTCTCTAAAAGTTAAATTTGGTATTAATTACAACAAGGAATCTAAGTCGAATGATAGAAATACCTTTGATTTTAATTCTGGTTCTCAAACCTATTCTGATTTGAATCCAGAATTAACAAATGAGTTGGCGTCAAGCAAAAAAACTTTTCGTCCTCAAACTGGGTTCTCCCTCAACAAAAAAAAATATAACCTAAATGTGACGGCAGGCCCTTCGATAGTGCAATATGATACTCATTCATTTTATCTGGGACAACCGACTAATTTGACAAAAAATCATGTTTTACCATATGCCACTGCGCGACTTTCATATCGCTTTAGTAAATCTAAGTCGATATATTCGAACTACACTTTTGATTATGATTTTCCTAGTGCAACTCAGATTTTACCCGTAAAGGATCTATCAAACCCTTTAAGTACTACTGTGGGGAATGTTAATTTAAAGCCAAGTGGGAATCATGTAGGGTATGTTGGACTACATAACTATGATTATGCGACACGATCTGGTTACTCCTTTTATTTTGGTGGAAACATCTACGATAATCAAGTGGTTTCTTCGGTGCTATATGATTCGAGTATAAAAAACAGTATTACCTTTGAAAATGTTTCGGGAACTTATTCTACTTGGATTGGATCTTCTTGGAACAAATCATTTAAAAAAGAAGCTCATACTTTTAAATATGGCTTGAACTTTAGTGCCAATTATGGATTAGCAAAGGGTTTTGTGAATTCCGAAATGTATGAGGCTAAAACATTAAGGTTAAATCCAAAAGCTAATTTTACTTATGAGTATGGCGAGTTATTGACCATTAATCCAACTTATAATTTCACTTACAATGATTCCAAGTATACTAATTTTAGGACTAACGGAGCCTCGAGTGTAATCCATAAATTTAATGTGCAAACAACGAATTATTGGCCTAAAAACTGGGTTTTCGGAAATGATTTTGGATATACATTCAATTCTAATATTGCAGATGGATTTAAAAAGGATTTTTATCTATGGAATACGAGTTTAGCCTATAGTTTTTTTGAAAATAAAATGACAGCAAAAGTAAAAGTGTATGATATGTTGAATCAGAACCAAAGTGCTACACGAACGATTTCTCCAACAGATATACGCGATGAAGAAAATGTGGTTTTAAAAAGATACCTTATGTTTTCATTGACATACAAACTTAGCAAGTTTGGAGCGACGGACAAAAAATCAAATGGTAATAGTCTTATGTTTTTCTAGACAAAAAAATCTTTTTCCTTACAGTTACTATCTACCAGATATAAAATATAGTCCCGATTTTTGTCGGGACTTTTTATGCTTTACAATTTCTGGTACTTTAAGAATCCTTTAATTTATGATCTTTAATGCGTGCTGAACGCCTTCATAATTTTTTCAACTTGGGGTGTTTGGCAAGTCGATGTCATTTTTCCAAAATTCGTTGACTTTGACTCTCTATCATTCGTTTTCATTTTACCTAATTTCATCATCACAAGTACCCATGATTTGGTAAGTGAATTTCTCGTTCTAAATTTTTTACGCTAATTTCCAAATCTAAAAATAGTTTAATTGAATGATTCATTCTTTATCACGGATGAATAATTACTAGTTTCGTTTGGAATTTCGCGAGATATATTGCAGGTCAATAGTGATTATTTATTCATAACCGGAGTATGATTTATTTTAAAAATTTATCTCTAGTCATCTAAAGTATTCATAGGATGATCACCGTACCAATCCTTAAACGTTTTTGTAGTGGTGTATTTATCAGTCAGTACCGTGTAAACCATAAATAGAATTAATAATTCTCCAAAAATAAGTAAACTTAGGAGTATGGGTACTACTATGTCAGTTAGACATAAACCGGCAAAAATAAATACAAATGCTGTGGTAAACCACACGACTTTTATTGCAAAATTTTTCATGGCTTTTTTCTATTAAATTTACAATTAATAGTTAAAAAATATAGTTAACTAATTGGTAATCAATTATTAAAATTTAAAATAACCTACAAAGTCTAAGTGACCAAGAAATAAGTCCATATAAATTACTTTCTGCGTTGTGGTAAAAAATCAAATAGAGAATAACCATAAAAAAAAGCTGCAAATTGCAGCTTTTTTTATAATTGAATAGAGTGAATCTTGTTTACCAACTTCCTCCAGAACCTCCTCCAGAAAATCCGCCGCCGCCAAATCCACCACCGAATCCGCCTCCGCCAAAACCTCCTCCAGAAGATCCACCTCCAAAACCTCCGCCTCCGCCTCCACGGCCAAGACTGCTTAAGAGAATGACATCCAGTAAACTGGGTCCACCGCCACCGCGATTACCAGAGTTACCACCACCTTTATTTTTTGAAATCAATACAAGAATGATAACAATAATAATGATAAAAGGTAAAATAGGAAAATCTTTTCCTTTGGTTTGCTTTCGCTCTCCTTTGTATTTTCCTTTAAAAACATCAAATAGCGCGTCAGTTCCTTTATCTAAACCATTATAGTAGCTTCCAGCTCTAAATTCGGGTAATATAATATTTCGAGTTATTTCACCACCAATTCCTGCTGTTAGGCGATCTTCAAGGCCATAGCCAGGTGATATCCATATTTTTCTTTCGGCTTTAGCCAATAAAATAAGGACTCCGTTATCATCCTTTTGAGTTCCTCCAATTCCCCATTCTTGTCCCCATTTTGGTGTTAGTATACCTATGTCTTCTCCTTTTAGGCTTTCAATAGTAATAACTACAATCTGGGTAGTTGTGGTATCCGCATACTTAACGAGTTTTTCTTCTAACTGTGTTTTTTCTGATGCACTTAATACATTGGCATAATCATAAACACTAGTTTGAAAATCGGGTTTCTTTGGAATTGTAAATTGTGCAAACCCTATTTGCGTTATAAAAAGACCAATAAGTAAGTGCAGTAAAAGGGTTGTATTCTTTTTTTGTAAAATCATTATCCTTTAGATATTTCGTTTGATAGTTCATTCGTGTCATCTTCAGACCACGGAAAATGTTTCTTAAGTTCTTCGCCTGCTCTTAGGATTCCGTCAATTAATCCTTGTTTAAAATTACCGTTTTTAAAATGAGCAACCATGATATCTTTCGTACTATCCCAGAACGTATTAGTTACAATATCATTTATCCCTTGGTCACCACAAATCACAAATGTTCTGTCTTTCACGGCAAGGTAAATTAAAACCCCATTTTTAAGTTCAGTTTGGTCCATTTTTAGTTCGTTAAAAACTTCAAGTGCACGATCATAAGGATCTAAAGCAGTCGTTTTCTCGAGATGCACTCTGATTTCTCCAGAGGTATTTTTTTCGGCCACACGAATAGCTTCAACAATTTCTTGTTCTTCTTCTTGGGTTAAAAAATCTTCTACTTTTGACATGAGTTGCTTTTTTATTTAGAATTAATAGATAAAGAGGGCTGATTCATTTTAAAATAATAAACCATTAAGAAACAAGATTCATTATTTCTTAATAATCTAAATTCCTTAATGGTTTATTTTAAAACTGCCCTTTTTAATTTAGGGGATTTAGAATTTTACTTCAACTGGTTTTTCAGCACCTACAACAGCTTCGAAATATGGTTTTTCCTTAAATCCGAACATACCTGCAAAGATTGAGTTTGGGAAAATTTTGATATGATTGTTGTATGGTTTTACCGCTTCGTTAAAACGCGTTCTGGCTGTAAGAATTTGATTTTCTGTACTAGCTAATTCATCCTGTAATTTCAAGAAATTTTGGTTTGCTTTTAATTCAGGGTAACGTTCTACACTAACCAACAATCTGGAAAGAGAACTGCTTACGCCGCTTTGTGCTTGATTGAATTGTGCTAATTGTTCCGGAGTGATATTTGTAGGGTCAACAGTAACCGAAGTCGCTTTGGCACGTGCTTCAATAACGGCAGTCAAAGTACTTTTTTCGAAATCAGCAGCACCTTTTACAGTATTCACTAAGTTTCCGATTAAGTCATTTCTTCTTTGATAAGAAGTTTGAACATTACCCCAGGACTCGTTAATTCCCTGCTCGTAAACTACAGCAGTATTATTGATTCCTTTTACATAGCTGTATATTCCGATGATAACAACGGCTCCGATAATCCAAGGCAAAAATCTTTTCATGTTTGTTTAATTTAAAGTTGATTTTTAATATTTGTTAATTGTGTTCTTATTGTTTCTAATTTTCGGATAATTTCAAATTTATCCAATGTTTTCTTCTGTCCTTCTTTCAAATGTGTTTTAGCCCCTTCTAAGGTGAACCCTCTTTCTTTTACCAAATGATAAATAAGTTGCAGGTTCTTAATGTCTTCCGGAGTAAACATTCTATTCCCCTTAGCATTTTTCTTTGGTTTCAGAATATCAAATTCATTATCCCAAAACCGAATCAGCGAAGCATTTACATCAAAAGCTTTGGCGATTTCACCAATGCTATAATATCTTTTATCTGGTTGTAGCTCTATGTGCATTAGTCTAATGATTGATTTTCCTGGTTCGCTAATTTTGAAATGGCAACATATTCCACTGCCGAAATATTTCCATAATAAAAATTAAGCGGATTAACTACTTTACCGTCTTTGTGTACTTCATAATGTAAATGTGGACCTTCAGATCTACCTGTACTTCCCACATAACCTATAATGTCTCCTCGTTTCACTCTTTGTCCCGCTTTGACATTGTATTTGCTTAAATGGCCATACAAGGTTTCGTATCCATAACCATGCCTAAGGACGATATGATTCCCGTAACCGGAAGCCCTGTTGTCCGCTTGTGCTACAACTCCGTCTCCAGTTGCAAAAATAGGTGTGCCTTGTTTAGCTGTAAAGTCCATCCCCTTATGCATTTTACGGGCTTTAGTAAATGGATCTGTCCGGTATCCAAAACCAGAAGCCATTCGTTTTAAATTTTCGTTCATGACAGGCTGAATGGCAGGAATGGCAGACAATAATTTGTTTTTGGCTTTTGCCAGTTTTAAAATGTAATCGAGCGACTTAGATTGTATGGCCAATTCTTTGGTAAGAACATCTACTCTTTTTGTTGTATTAAGTACCAGCTGCGTATTGTCATAACCCTGTAAAGCAGCATATCTATCTTCGCCACTAAATCCTGATTTGCGTTCTTCTTCTGGTATCGGCGCTGTGTTGAAATAAGTTCGGTATAAATTATTATCCCGTTCTTCAATCGCTTCAATTACATTGTCAAGCTGATCCATTCTTTTGTCTAAAACGGCGTAATTCAATTTTAAATTGTCATTTTCACGAATTAGTAGCCGGTCTTTCGGTGTGTCAAAGTAAGGTGTGTTTAATAAAAGCACAAATATAAGTGAGCCAAACAATGCCGAAGCCACTAAAAACAAGGCGGCAAAACCAAATTTCCATCTTTTTTTTGTTTTTATTTTTCTATAAGCTAGATTTTCCGAATCGTAATAATATTTTACTTTCGCCATATTTTAAAATACCCTATTTTTGCACATTGTAAAATGTAAGATGAACAAATTTAATAAATGTTTCATTTGTTCTCGCGTTTTTTCAATAATAAATAAAATAATGTGCCTATTCCAGCTATTCGTTGCAAGTTCTCGTTTAGTAATCGTTTTTTCTAATGATACAGCAGGAGCTTCCGCTGGTCGCTCTGCCGTTTCAAGAAAAAAATGATTACTCAATCTCGAAGCTTTCCACTACTATCTGGGGCATGAAATGCTTTAGAGCAATACATAAATAAAAAAACTTTGTGCCTTAGCGCCTTAGTGGCAAAAAAAATAAAATAATGAAATCACAAGACGTACGTAAACAATTTTTAGACTTTTTTGAAAGCAAAGGACATTTAATTGTTCCTTCGGCACCCATAGTACTTAAAGATGATCCAACCTTGATGTTTAATAACTCAGGAATGGCACAGTTTAAAGAATATTTTTTGGGTAATGCCACACCAAAAAGTAATAGAATTGCCGACACTCAAAAATGTCTTCGTGTTTCAGGAAAACATAATGATTTAGAAGATGTAGGGTTTGATACCTATCACCATACTATGTTCGAGATGCTAGGTAACTGGTCTTTTGGTGATTATTTCAAAGAAGAAGCCTTGCCTTGGGCTTGGGAATTTTTAACCGAAGTTTTAAAATTAGATAAAGACCGTTTGTATGTTTCTGTTTTCGAAGGAAACGAAGCAGAGAATGTGCCTTTTGATCAAGAAGCATTTGATATTTGGAAACAGTTCGTTCCTGAAGATCGCATTATCCTTGGAAACAAAAAAGACAATTTTTGGGAAATGGGAGACCAAGGACCATGCGGACCATGTTCTGAAATTCATATCGATTTGCGTACTGATGAAGAAAGAGCGGCAGTTACAGGTAGAAGCTTAGTTAATGCGGATCATCCACAAGTCGTTGAAATTTGGAACAACGTATTTATGGAATTCAACCGTAAAGCCGATGGTTCTCTTGAAAAATTACCGGCACAACACGTAGATACCGGAATGGGGTTTGAGCGTTTGTGTATGGCAATGCAAAATACTACTTCAAATTATGATACGGACGTGTTTACACCGCTTATTGAAAAAGTGGAGGAAATTACAGGATTGAAATATACTTCGAACGAAGTAAAGGAGATAAGTGAAGATCAAAATAAAACCAATATTGCGATTCGTGTAATTGTGGATCACGTGCGTGCAGTAGCTTTTGCTATTGCCGACGGACAATTGCCTTCTAATACTGGAGCGGGATATGTAATTCGTCGTATTTTGCGTCGTGCAATACGTTATGGATTTACTTTTTTGAATACCAAAGAACCTTTTATATTTAAGTTGGTTGCTGTTTTAGCGGACCAAATGGGAGAGTTTTTCCCTGAAATCAAAAAACAACAAGGCTTAGTAACAAATGTAATTCGAGAAGAAGAAACTTCTTTTTTGCGAACATTGGATCAAGGTTTACAGTTGTTAGATAACGTAATTGCAACTAATCAAGGAAAAGAAGTGCCGGGGGCAAAAGCATTCGAATTGTATGATACTTTTGGTTTTCCAATCGATTTGACGGCTTTGATTCTTAGAGAAAGAGGATTCAGTCTAGACGAAGCTGGTTTTGATAAAGCGATGCAAGAGCAAAAAGCACGTTCGCGCGCTGCCTCTGAAGTTTCAACAGATGATTGGAAAGTTTTAGTAGAAGGAAATACAGAAACTTTCGTAGGTTATGATCAAACAGAAAGTGAAGCAAAAATTACCCGCATTCGTAAGGTGGACTCTAAAAAAGAGGGTGTGATGTACCAAATCGTTTTAGATAACACACCGTTTTATCCAGAAGGTGGAGGACAAGTGGGAGATAAAGGGGTTTTAGTTTCGGCAAATGAAACCATCCAAATTATAGATACTAAAAAAGAGAATAATTTATTTCTGCATTTTACTAAAAAATTACCAGAGAATGTAAACGGTGGTTTTGTGGCTAAAGTAGATAGTAAATTAAGATCAGATACAACAAAAAATCACTCTGCGACCCACTTGATGCATCAGGCATTGAGAAGCATATTAGGAACACATGTGGAACAAAAAGGATCGTTAGTAAGTCCAAACCATTTGCGTTTTGACTTTTCTCATTTTGCAAAAGTGACTGATGAAGAACTGCAGCAAGTAGAAGACTTCGTTAATGCTAGAATTCAAGAACAATTACCATTAATAGAGCGCAGAGATATTCCTTTCGCGCAAGCGGTAGAAGAAGGAGCGATGGCTTTGTTTGGTGAGAAATATGGAGATCATGTTCGTGCAATTAAATTTGGCGAAAGCATGGAACTTTGTGGAGGAATTCACGTGAAGAATACTGGCGAAATCTGGTATTTCAAAATCGTTTCAGAAGGAGCTGTTGCTGCAGGGATTCGACGTATAGAAGCGATTACTGGTGATGCAGTTAAGGTCTTCTTTGCTTCTCAGGAAAATGCATTGAACGAGATTAAGCTTGCTCTGAAAAACCCGCAAGATGTTATTAAAGCGGTAGTTTCAGTACAGGAGGAAAATGCCAAATTAAAAAAGCAAGTAGAGCAATTAATTAGAGATAAAGCAAAAGGATTAAAAACAGAATTGGCGCAACAAATCCAAGAAATAAACGGAGTACAGTTTCTGGCAGTTCAAGTGGATCTTAACCCAGAAGGAGCTAAAGATTTAGCTTATGATTTAGGGAATTTAGGAACTAATATGTTTTTGGTTTTGGCTACAGCCGAAGAAGGAAAACCAATGTTAAGCTGTTATATTTCTAAAGAATTAGTAGCTGATAAAAGCCTAAATGCTGGACAAGTGGTTCGTGAATTAGGGAAGCACATACAAGGTGGAGGAGGTGGACAACCTTTCTTTGCTACTGCAGGTGGAAAAAATGTGGATGGAATTGCAGAAGCTTTAAACAAAGCGGTGGATTTTGTGAAGTAGTTTTTCTTACTCATTAAAATGACTAACCCTTTCCTTTTGCGCAGGCAAATCGAAAGGGTTTTTAAATCACAAATAAAGATTCTAAATTAAATTTTAATTGCTCAATAAACTAAAAAGGAATTTATATCTTAGAAGAAGATGTTGATGAAAATAAATTATATTAATGAAATTTAACTGCTAAGTTGATTTTAATTTATTTGATGAACTCAAGAACATTGTAACGTTTCTGAGTTCATTTTTTATTTCATAGAGATCAAATTTTGTATTTTTGAAACGATTTAATATAATCCTATGAATTTCAGAACTCAAATACCCATTCCTAAAAGTACTCATTCGATAGATTACAATTCGAAGATTATGTCTTTGGGCTCTTGCTTTGCGGTAAATATGTCAGAGAAACTGCATTATTTTAAATTTCAGAATTTCTGTAATCCGTTTGGAATTTTATTTCATCCGCTGGCAATCGAAAAATTTATTGCCTTCGCTGTTGCAGAAAAAGTATTTACGGAGGCCGATATTTTTTTTTACAATGAACGCTGGCATTGTTATGCTGCACATTCTGATTTAAGTAATGCTAATCCACTTGAGTTAATAAATGATTTGAATAAAATCATCCAATTAACTTGGAAACAGCTAAGCGAAGCTTCACACATCATTATAACGTTTGGGACGGCTTGGGCATATCAAAATATTGAAAGCAACGCGATCGTTGCCAATTGTCACAAAGTTCCTCAAAAACAGTTTAAGAAAGAACTGTTGGCGATAGATATAATTCAGAAAAGTATTCAAAATACAATCGATTTAATTCATTCAATTAATCGGGAAGTAAAAATCATTTTTACGGTTTCACCAGTGCGACACATCAAAGATGGTTTTGTCGAAAATCAATTAAGTAAGTCCCATTTAATAGCTGCTATTCATGAAGTTTTGATAACAGAATGCTACCAACTGAAAACGGAATACTTTCCCAGTTATGAAATCATGATGGATGAACTTCGGGATTATCGTTTTTATAACGAAGATATGTTGCATCCCAGCCAGGTTGCGATTGATTATATTTGGAAACGTTTCAAGGAAGCTAATATTTCAGAAGCCGCTTTAGTTGCAATGGAGGAAGTAGAAAATATCCAAAAAAGTTTATCTCATAAACCTTTTAATCCTAGTTCAGAAAGTCATCAAAAATTTGAAGCTAAACTAAAGGATAAAATTACTACATTGGTCTCTCAATATTCATTCATGAAATTTTAATTATGCTAAGAAGATTACTTATTTTTATGGCAATGATAGTCGTCGTTGTATTATTGTTTAAATATTGTGAATTCAAGAAAGAGGACGATTCAGGAATAGATTACAATACGAGCTTGATACAGCAACAAATTGTCAATGTAGGTAAACTAGTAGTAACGGAAGGGCATTTTTCTGAAGTGATTACATATAAGAATCAGGAAAAATACCTGATGGGAATGCTTACATTCGATAAAAAGGCTTTGATAGTCGTTAATGCAGATGTAACTGTCGCATATGATTTGCATAAAATGAAATATGATATTGACGAAAAAAACAAAATGATTTCCATTTTATATATTCCAAAAGAGGAAATTAAAATTAGTCCAGATATTCAGTTTTATGATGTAGAACAAAGTAAGCTAAATCCTTTTACCGGAGATGATTATAATAAAATTAATAAATCAGTAAAAGCAAATCTGGCCAAAAAAATAGAAAAGTCAACACTTAAAACAAATGCTCAAAACAGGTTAGTTAGCGAGTTGTCTAAGTTCTTAATTCTTACCAATAGTTTAGGATGGACATTAAAATATGAGGGGGTTGTAATTGAAAGCGAAAAAGATTTTGGACAGAAAATAAAATTGTGACGCGTTTGCAATTTGTTTTTCGATTCAATAAAAAGGGTTTAAACAGTAGACTGATTTAAACCCTTTTTTTTATTATTTTGTAAGTCCTAATTCAGCCATCATTGCTTCTCTCATCTCGACTTTACGAATTTTACCGGTAACAGTCATCGGAAATTCAGTGACAAATTTTACCTGACCAGGAATGGTATAATGAGCTATTTTTCCTCTACAATATTCTTTTATTTCTGAAGCCGTGAGTTCTGATTTGTCATGCATTTGAATCCAAACACATACTTGCTCTCCATATTTTTCATCCGGTATTCCAAAAACTGATACTTCTTTTATTTTGTCATGGGTATATAGAAACTCTTCTATAACCTTTGGGTAAATATTTTCGCCGCCACGGATAATCATGTCTTTGATTCTTCCCACAATATTAATATAGCCTTCTTCATCCATCGTCGCCAAATCGCCACTATGCATCCAGCCGGCGGTGTCAATAGATTCTTTTGTTCTAATGGGGTCATTCCAATAACCGAGCATTACGCAGTATCCGCGAGTACAAAGCTCTCCTGATTCGCCGATGGGAACGACTTGATGAGTCTCTGGATGGATGATTTTTATCTCGGTATGCGGCAAAACTCGATCCACGGTGCTGACTCTTTTGTCAAATGGAGCATCGTGCCTAGTTTGAGTGCTCAGCGGACTCGTTTCTGTCATGCCGTAACCAATTTCCATTTCGACTAAATGCATTTCGGTTTGCACCTTTCTCATCAGTTCTGATGGACATAGC
This sequence comes from Flavobacterium sp. DW-iso2, assembly GCF_058725285.1. NCBI lineage: Bacteria > Pseudomonadati > Bacteroidota > Flavobacteriia > Flavobacteriales > Flavobacteriaceae > Flavobacterium > Flavobacterium sp. DW-iso2. The sequence goes on from NZ_JBZXDY010000008.1 coordinate 24,055, forward strand.
GATCCAGCCATAATTCCTGTTCGCAAACTGCTGAGATCATATTGTTTAAGATCAGGGTGGTCTAGCTCAGCAAAAAACATTGTGGGTACTCCAAAAAGGGCAGTGGCCTTTTCTTCAGAAATCGCCTTTAAAGTTGCTTCGGCATCAAAGGTTTCACTCGGGTAGATCATAGTTGCTCCTTGACTGATGCAACCTAAATTCCCTAGTACCATACCAAAACAATGGTAGAGGGGAACTGGTATTACGATTTTGTCTTTTTCAGTGATACGCTGTGTTTTAGAAGTAAAATAAGCGTTGTTTAAGATATTATGATGGCTTAATGTGGCTCCCTTTGGACTTCCTGTTGTGCCACTTGTAAATTGGATGTTGATCGGATCGTCAAAAGAAAGAAGACGTTGTCTGGTTTCTAATTTATGATAATCAATGTGGATTCCCATATCGATAAATTCTTCCCACATCAGTATTCCTTCAAGATTGGTCTGACTTAAAGAAATAACCGATCTTAACAACGGAAATTCATTACAATCAAAAGTAGGAAGAGTGTTGTTTTTGAGATTAGGGATTAATTCAAAAAGCATTTCACTATAGTCCGTATGTTTGTTTTTATCAGCAATCACAATCGATTTACATCCGGAATGATTTAAGGCATATTCTAGTTCGTAAGTGCGATAACTGGGATTTATATTTACTAAAATCGCACCTATTTTGGCCGTTGCGATTTGAACAATTAACCATTCTACACAGTTGCTGGCGCATATGCCCACGCGATCACCTTTTTGTATATCAATCGCTAAAAATGCCTTGGCACATTGGTTTACCCGAATTTCTAGTTGCTCGTAGGTATAACGAATATTCTGATGTCTAGAAACAACAGCCTCGTTTTTGGGAAACCGATTTACGGTATCTTCAAAAGCTTCGCCTATTGTTAGACCTAATAAAGGTTCATCACTGATGCCGCTTGTGTAGCTGTATTTTTTCATAATCTTTTATTTAAAAAGGAATTGATTTTTTGCGATATAAGAAAAGGGTTTTCTTTGTATGGAAAATGTCTGCAGCCCTCAATAATAATGGGTAATGCAGTACTTCCTATTTTTTTGGCAATGTTGGTACAATGTTCTTGTGTGGCATACTCGTCTTTTTCACCTTGCAGGATAAGGCTCGGGCATTGAATTTTTTGGAGCTCATCTTCTATATTCCAATTGCTAAATCCCTCTGAAAGCCAGCAGTTTTTCCAATTTTGAAAAAGACGTGCTGTTTTATTGCTATGGTATTTTTCTAATTGAGCAATGATTTTTTCTGAATTTTGAATGGTATTTCTAATACCTGCCTTAGTCGCTTCTTCCACTTTGACGTGTCCTGCAATACTTATGATTGCTTGACAATCTGGGTATTTGGCGGCATATAATAGCGCGATGCTGGCACCGTCGCTCGAGCCAATCAAAATAAAATTTGTGAAATTTTGTGATAGTATAATTTCTCTCAGAAAATAAGCTTCCGCTTCAAGGTAGCCTTTTGACCATTTCGAATCTAAGGTATCTGATTTTCCATGACCTAATCGATCATACAAAAAACCTCTTGTTTCTAGTTTGTCGCAAAGTTGAACAGGGAATTCTTTCCAACTTTCAGAACATCCCAATGCATCATGAAGAAAAATGAGTACGGATTGATTTGTGCAATTCAGTGGAGTGATCTGGCTGCAAAAAATATTATTTTCTACGATGCGAATCATTTTACTGTCTTTAGTACCCATATTCATATTTCCTTTTGAAATTTAAATATAGGCTTTTTTATCCTGAATCAGCCTGATTGCTGTTTTTCTTTAGCTGTATTCCGCTATTGCGTTGAACTATTCTCGTTTTAAAGCAAAAAGGAGGTAATCTGTTTTAAGGACTAAAAAAATACGCTGCCAAACAAGAGATGTAGGGCAGCGTGTAAACTATTAAAATACTTTTTATTTAAAAGTGGGGGGAATTATAATGTTATAATAGTGCGAAAAATTAAGTCCAGACCTCCGCTAATCAAATGAGCTATTTCTGGTCTTTTCTGTTTTAAATCTTCAAGGTGGTTTAGAACTTCATCCAGTAGTTGGGTCTCATTTCTGTTTTTAAGGAGTTCCGCAATTTCAACAGCAAGCAACCAGTCTTTAGGATGATCCTTTTTTAGCTTATTAAGAATAGGAGCTAAGGAAGCGTATATGTCTTTGGATTCTCTTATGATTCGGACAGTTTGGTATAAGACTTCCAGGTCGTCGCGCTCAGCAGTATGCTTTGCCTTAATAGTGGTGCTAGAAGGCATATGTGTAATCAGGTCAAAACTATTCACATCAGCAGGTCCAGAAAATGCCGAAACTACTTTTTTACCCACTGCCATATCGTAAATACCCCACTCCGGTTGAAATAGAATCGTTTCTCCATGTGTAACGGTACAGTTTTTAAAACGGATAAGGATAATTGCTCCTTGTAAATTTCTGGAACCAGTGATGATTTCTCCTTCAACCGTAATGTCTCCTTCAAATTCTAGTTTTACACTGTTGCTTTCCGTTATGCTGTAAGCGTTTAAGTCTTTTGGACTCATGTCTTCGATGGCTATGTTGATGCCTTTCAGTTTTCCGATTGGACTACCAAAACCTTCGGCATGAGTTGCTGTTCCGTGACCTACTAATTCTTTTTCGCGGGAGGCTAGTGCTGTTTTTCCTGTCGTTTGTATGTAAATCGGTTTCCCTTCATGCTCAATTACATTGGTAAAAACTCCCGATATTTGTAAGCCAGTACTTAATTCGATTGTTCCTAAAGCATTCGAGTTAACCAGTTTTTCGATTCCAGATAAACCACCTGTTCTCAATGCCATTTTATTAGCAAACTCCTCCAAAACCAAATTTAGATAAGCAAAATTTGGAGTTACATAAAGCTGAGGTTGCAACTTTGTAATGTCAAAACTTTTTTGGGCAGCCGTAATATCATAAGGGAATTTCTCTACTTGATCCGTCATGCAATGGGCGCTTTCTCCAATTGAAGATAAAAGTCCAGCTCCATAAATTTTAGGGTTTTCAACAGTTCCTATTAGGCCGTATTCCACAGTCCACCAATGTAGGTTTCTTATTTGGGCCATTTCAGATAGTTCGCTCATATTGTTTTGCAAATCTTCTACCGCCTTTTCGGCTGCACCAATAGTTGCCTGTGGTGTGTCTTCCGCTTCTTTGACAATCGAAAGTAATCGGATGGCTTCATACATTTGGTAATCCTTATCAGAGGATATGGCTTTACAACCTATTTCTCCAAAACGACGCAAATATTCCGCATATTCCGGATTGGCGATAATAGGTGCGTGACCGGCACCTTCGTGAATAATATCTGGTGCTGGCGTGTATTCTATATGTTCGAGTTGACGAATGTCTGAAGCAATAACCAGCACATTATATGCCTGAAATTCCATAAAAGCATTAGGCGGAATAAATCCGTCCACAGCTACGGCAGCCCAACCAATTTCGGTCAGGATACGGTTCATACCGTACATACTCGGGATATTATCGATTTCTATTCCCGTTTTTTTTAATCCTTCTAGATATGAACGATGAGCCACTTTTGACAAGTAATCCACGTTTTTACGCATAACATAACGCCACACCGCTTGATTGATAGGCGTGTAGTCACTATAATCTTGAGGCTTAATAAATTGCTTCAAGTGTTTTGGCAATCGGTCTAATAAGGGATTACTTTCAATATTTGTGTTCATGTCGAAAACGTTGTAGTTATAGCACAAAAGTACGAATTCTGGGAGCCATTTCCCGCTTTTCATCACAAGTTTTTATTTAGCCGTTCGTTTTTCTAAAGTTGATAAAAAAGCAAATAAAAGGCCGTTTTCCTATTTTCTCCCTTTCTTTTGGAGAGGGCTGGGGAGAGGAGTCGCTTTTTATAAACAAGAAAAATAAAAACGGCTTGCATAAAAAGCTTTCCATTTCACTCGGGGCTAGGAGAGTTTTGGTGTAATGAAAGATTAGATGTTTCCAAGTCATTTAGCTTATCATTCAAACGAAGGATGAGTCTCATTAATGATTATTCGTTTTAATTACTTATCAACCGAGTCATTGCGAGTAGTTGCGAAGTATGAAGCAAAGCAATCACGATAAAACACGCACTCAAAACATTCCGTAAACAATTTGCCCAACTTTGTCATTCTGACGAAGGAAGAATCTCACAGTGGATTGTTCACTATAAATTATTAACAAATCTAGTTGTTACAAGAGGCAGAGCAATCGGATTATGTAAAGAATAGGAACACTTGTTTACATAGATAACAGTTAATGGAGTTTCTAAATCGTGGTTTCTCCTTTGTCGAAATGACAAGTTGGTAGGGTTAGGTTCTAAATAGATAGTCATTTTCTTTAGTGAAGTGATCTTTTTAAAGAAAAACATTATAGCCAAGGTATGAATAAAATGAGTATAAGTTGGTTAATCTAAAAATGATTATCCGTTTTTAAAAAGTCGTATCTTTACGTTATAAAATAAATGCGTTATGAATATCGAAGCTTATAAAAACAAGATAATCAAGAAACTAATAGATGTTCAAGATAAAACTATTTTAGAGAAAATAGACACAATCTTGAATGGAGATGTTATAGTAGCTCGAACTATTGAGGGAAAGACTTTGACTAAATCACAATATGTTGAACACATCGAGTCCATTAGTGAATCCGTTGCAGATGGAGCAGAAACCTACACGTCAGAGGAGGTGAAAAACCATGTTTTAGGTAAAAAGAAATGAAGGTAGTTTGGTCTCAGGAAGCTCGAAACTCACTTTCTGATATTTACAATTATATTTTTGAGGACAGTCCTCAAAATGCTGAAAACGTTTTAAATAAGATAATTGATTTAGTGGAATCTTTAAAAGATGAACGTTATGAGTATGCCATGGATCCCATCATAAATAAAGAAAAGTTCCGTCATTTCAGTATTTGGTCATATAAAATTATATACGAACGAAATGATACTACAATCTTAGTTGTAGATATCTTTAACGGCAAGCAAAATCCTAGTAAATTAGATATGTATTAAAATGGCCACGGTATTTATATCGGAGCTATTGATGGTATTGAAAATCAAATTCTAAAATTTAATCAAATTCAAAAAGCAACACTTGCGTTTTCTGTTTATCAGAGAAATTATTGTCAGATACAAAAAGTAGTGATTGCTTGCCATTAGCCAGTTTTGGACCAAAAGTCAACCCTTCGATATTATCAATAAAAATCCCCAAGTCATCCATGTTTAGGATTAGTTTTTTGGAAGCCATAGTAAATTCTTGGTTTTGCAAAGAAGCAATTTTTTTTACATCAGTTGCTTTTGAGAAATCACATAAATAGACTTTTATCGTACAAGCTTGTTTTCCTACTGAGTAGGAGCGTTCTATCACTAGCAATTGGTCTTTGCTATAATATTGAATAGCAGAAACTCCATTTACCGCAAAACCATTTTTAGGATTGGGCTCGTGCGCAATGGGATCTAATTCATATGCATATTGTGCTGTATTTTTTCTAGATTTTGTGTCAAATTTAAATATTCGAATCAAACCGCCTTTAGTTGTTGTAGCTTCGGTGTCGTCTTCGTACAAAGGTTCTTCAACGTTGGTGTACAGCGTCGTGTATTTTTTGTTAAAAGTGATGCCTTCGAGTACGCCGTTGCTACGAGGTCCTTTTTCTTCTTTTTGCATGTTGAGATTGGCGGGTAAATCAAATTCATTTACAAAATTTCCGTTAACAGCGGCTGTTTGGATTGCTGGATTCTGCAATACCGAAAAGTCTTTGGCGATAACGCGGGCGCCTTCACTGCTCCAAACTACGGTGTTGGTTTTTGGGTTGTAGCGTAATTCTTCGGGATCAATAGAGGAGTTGGGTTGTGTCTCCCAGTTGCTGTATTTTTTGCCAGCAGCATTTTTTAAAGAAACTACATTTTGAAAGGCTAGACTATCGATTTTATTGGCGGTCAAATGTATTTTGGCAGTATAAAAACGAGCGTCATTATAGACGGCTCTATCGTCACAAATAAAATAGTAAAGATCATTCTTTGCATCATAATCGATGCTAGATATTCCGCCAACGACTGTATTTTTAAATTCTTTATTGAACGGAATTTCAATGCTGTTTAACAGCGTTAATCTAGGATTGCTGTTTGCGGTTTCATTTGTTTTTGCAGTAGAGCAAGAAAGGAAACTAAAGGGTAAAAAAGCAAGTAATAATAATTTGCGCATCGAGTGTTATTTCAAATTTAAAAGATCTCCGTTTTGTGCGGCATTTCTAAAATAGTCAATTTTATAATTGAACATTTCTGCCATATTCTTGGCGCGTATTTTTGCTTCTTCAGCAATAACACCATCAAATAACTCGTCTGTTGTGGTGGTGAAAATTTCCATCCAGCGGTCAAAATGTTCTTTGGCAACCGGTAATTGTTTATGTGGAGGGAACGGACTGCCGGAATAGGTGTGTACTTCGAGTAAGATCGTTTGCCAGAAGCGGTACATTTTTTCCAGATGTTCTGGCCAGCGATCGCCTATCTTTTCATTAAATATTGGGCCTATAAATTCGTCTTTTTGTACTTTGGAATAAAAAGTATCAACAAGTAATTTGATGTCTTCGAGGGTAGTAATGTCTGTAAGTTTTGTCATAATTGGATATAAAAAAAGCCTACGCAAAGGTAGGCCATTTCTAGTATATACGGTTTATGGATTTGTTATTTTGGTGGAAACTGTGCTAAAATTTTAGCAACAAACTCATTAATTTGTTTTTCTTTTTGGTCACGATTTTCGGTTAAGTAACCTACGCCTTCACCTTCCCATACTAATTCTTTTTTCTTGGCATCGATCAGGTCAATGTATAAAGTTCCTTCTGTAGAAGAGCTTACATAATTGCGTCCTCCCCACAAATAAGGATTCCACCCATATCCCCATCCGTAACCCCATCCAGCATTAAATTGATTTACTTCCAATCTTTCTCTTTCTTTGGTAAAAATATTAATTAACAAATCGGGGTTTTCGCTTTTGGTCATTCCCATTTTGCTTAGTTCGTTATCGATGGCATAAAGGATACGTTTTTTGTCAAATTCAGATATTTGTACTTTGTCGATGCCACTTTTGTGAAAGGCGTAGGTTCTATATTGGGTAAAGTCTACATTTTTGTCATAATCTGCATTCACTCTAACAGAGCTACAAGCAGCTAATATGAAAAGGAAAAGTACGGGAAGGAGTTTAATTGCTTTCATGGCTAATTGTTTGATTACTAAAGGTACGTTCAAATTTTTAAAAATCCAATAAATTATCTGCAACAATATTAGGGATCGTGACCTTTAATAAAGGTTCTGCCTCCATTGCTCTTTTTATTGCAAATAAAGCTCCTTCGTTACGAGCCCAACTTCTTCTTGAAATACCATTGTTGACATCCCAGAAAAGCATTGATTGTAAGCGTCTTGAAGCTTCTTTAGAACCATCAAGAACCATGCCGAAACCACCGTTTATTACCTCTCCCCAGCCTACTCCACCGCCATTGTGAATGGATACCCAGGTAGCTCCACGAAAACTGTCTCCTATTACGTTTTGTATCGCCATATCAGCCGTAAAACGGGAGCCATCGTAGATATTAGAAGTTTCTCTGTAAGGTGAATCTGTTCCAGAAACATCATGATGATCCCGTCCAAGAACTACCGTTGCAATATCTCCTTTGGCAATAGCCTGGTTAAATGCTTCCGCAATTTTCACACGACCTTCAGCATCGGCATATAAAATACGAGCTTGAGATCCTACAACTAATTTGTTATCTTGTGCGCCTTTTATCCATTGAATGTTATCCTGCATTTGTTGCTGAATTTCAACTGGTGCTGTTTTTGCCATTTCTTCCAGTACTTGGCAGGCGATGGCATCTGTTTTTTGTAAATCTTCTGGTTTTCCTGAAGCACAAACCCAGCGGAAAGGGCCAAATCCGTAATCAAAACACATGGGTCCCATGATATCTTGTACGTAACTTGGATATCTGAAATCTATATTGTTTTCTGCCATTATATCCGCTCCAGCGCGAGAAGCTTCTAGTAAAAAAGCATTTCCATAATCAAAGAAATACGTTCCTTTGGCAGTGTGTTTATTGATGGCGTCAGTGTGTTTACGTAATGTTTCTTGTACTTTTTCCTTGAATAAAACAGGATTTTCTGCCATCATCGTATTTGCTTCTTCAAACGAAATTCCAACAGGGTAATATCCTCCTGCCCAGGGATTATGTAAGGAGGTTTGGTCACTTCCTAAATCAATGTGTATGTTTTGTTCGTCAAATTTTTCCCAAACGTCTACCACATTTCCAAGGTAGGCAATCGATACGATTTCTTTATTAGCTTTCGCCAAAGCAACTCTTTTTACCAATTCATCAATGTCTTCGATCACTTCGTTGATCCAACCTTGGCTGTGACGTATGTGGGTGATTTTGGCATTTACTTCCGCACAAACGGTAATGCAACCTGCGATATTTCCTGCTTTGGGCTGGGCGCCACTCATGCCGCCTAATCCGGAAGTAACAAATAAACCTCCTGTAGGGCTTTGTTTTATTTTTCGAAAAGCATTCAGTACCGTAATAGTTGTGCCGTGCACAATTCCTTGTGGCCCGATGTACATATAACTACCAGCAGTCATTTGCCCATATTGTGACACGCCTAAGGCGTTCATTTTTTCCCAATCATCTGGCTGAGAATAATTAGGAATTACCATTCCGTTAGTTACAACTACTCTTGGCGCTTCTTTATGAGAAGGAAATAATCCCATAGGATGACCGGAATACATGGTTAATGTTTGCTCGTCTGTCATTTCTGACAGGTATTTCATTGTCAATAGGTACTGTGCCCAGTTTTGAAAAACAGCTCCGTTGCCACCATAGGTGATTAATTCATGAGGATGCTGTGCTACTGCATAATCCAGATTGTTTTGAATCATCAACATTATGGCTTTTGCTTGCTCACATTTTCCAGGGTATTCATTAATTGGACGCGCGCGCATTTCATAATCCGGGCGAAAGCGGTACATGTAAATACGACCGTAGGTTTCCAGCTCCTGACGAAACTCTTGTATTAATTCGGCATGATGTTGCGGTTCAAAATAACGCAAAGCATTTTTTAAAGCTAGTTTTTTTTCGTCAGCTGAAAGGATTTCTTTTCGTTTTGGCGCGTGATTGATAGCTACCTCATACGGTTTTTGTTGAGGTAGTATGGTAGGGATTCCTTGTTGGATTTGTTCTTGAAAATTCATTTTATTTTAATTCGTTAGTTTATGTAAGTGGTTTTTCGCTAAAACAGATTCCTTGGAATCTATTTCTTATGTCAGTATACTGAGCGTTGTGAGATCACTAGGGATAACGAATATCCGACCGATGATAGGATTTGTGAATTTTGATTCTAAATTTCTGGGAACAAATATCCATTTTGTTTTTTTTATTTTATAACAACAGCAGCTAAAGATGACTACTTTTTGTTTGTACCTGTTTTTTTGTCATAGCCATAGGGGCAATGACGGCATCCGCTTTTGCAACAATACCCTCTTTTTAGGTGATGCTTTTCAGTAAAGCATCTATAACCTTCTGGCGTGTAATAAAAATCTTCTCCTTCGATTAATTTATTTGGATCATTCTCGTTAATCATGTTTGAAAGTATGCTGTTGTAAATAGATTTGTGGTGGTCCGGTTTAGTCGCCTATTCAAATTATTGAATATTTCATTAAAAAGAACTCCTTAATTATTACAAATTTATAATTTTTATAACGAATCTCTCTTGTTGTTGCTAAATATTTAATTGTGTTGCTTATTCTCAGTTTTGCGGGAACCAGTCTGATCCATAAGTTTTACACAAGACGATACTTTTTTAAACAAAAAAACAGTTGGTTAGGAGTGGTTTTAACTTTTTTTTCTTTCGGAGATTATTTTTTAGAAACAACTTCATCATTTATAGTAGAGATTTTTAGGATCAATCATGTAATTGGTTTGTTTATTGTATTTTTAAAAAAGAGCGAAAATTGCTTTTCAGGGAATTATGTGAAGTATTTTATAAACCATCCATTTATTTTAGTACTTTGCTTGTATAGAATTGAAAAATTATAAACTACTTTCTAATGTTTCTGATCGTTACAAAATATTTAGTACCTAAAGGCTTTCGTGGATTAACCACTTTTCCATTCATTTTCGTACGACAGGATATGGACAAAGAAAACCTTGTTTTTCTCAATCATGAAAAAATACACCTGCGCCAGCAGTTAGAATTATTAATACTTCCTTTTTTTATATGGTACTTTCTGGAGTATCTTGTTCGATTAGTTCAGTATAGAAACAGAGAGTTGGCCTACAGAAATATTAGTTTTGAGCGGGAAGCGTATACTAACGAAACAAATTTAGACTATTTGAAAAGCAGATCTCTTCTAAGATTTGCGAAATATTTATTGCTACATAAATAGGGTCCCACCCCATCGAGTGTAATTATCAAAAGCTAATTACAAACAACAACATATCTTAAACTACTTTTCCATTACAACTTAAATCTGTATTTCATTATTATCAATGAGAGTATAATGATCGATTGTCAAATAATTATTTGAATCAATACGATGAGTTTTAGCATTCTTTTAGACGCGATGTGTTTTTTAATATTTGTAAGATAATATATTAATTTAAGTAAAATATATGTAGTTTGTCGATTTTAAATGCTTATTGTCGATATAATTTTTATTTTTAATCTTATATTTGATTCAGTGTAATAAAAAATAAGTTACTGGCTTTTAGGATAAGTGTAGGACAATTTTTTATAAACGAGTAGATTAGAACTATCAAAGCACAATTAGATTTCGAACAATTAAATGTAATAAATATGAATACAAAAATACTTAAACAATCATTTTTGGTAGTTGCTGGGTTTTTATTTCAAATGCCCGTACAAAGTCAAATGTATGTCAGTGACGGTAGTTATGTTTATTCCAGTAATGTCGCGGTTTTTATAAAACAGGATTTAGAATTGAATACTGCAACCAGTAATTTTTATCTTAGGAATGATGCTCAATTGCTACAAGGGTCTTCAGGAACAAGTTCTAACAAAGGAGAGGGTAGCCTGTCTGTGTTTCAAGAAGGAACTACTAACAACTTTCAGTACAATTATTGGTGTTCTCCAGTAGGTGGGAATATAGCCTCGGCTGGGAACTCTCCATTTGGCGTTACCCAACTTAAAGATATTGTTGATTTAACCACAAGTAATGCTCCAACTATTTTGGCAACAAATAATTACAATGGTACGGCCTCGCCTTTTGCTATTGCTCCATATTGGATTTGGAAATTACCCGCTATTGCTTCGTCAAATTGGGTTTATGTAGGCGCTGCTTCTACAATAAATGCCGCGGAAGGCTTTACGATGAAAGGTAGTTCTGGAACTAATGCTACTAGTTTAAATGGGGTTCAAAATAACCCAGGAAGCAAACAGCGATATGATTTTAGGGGAAAACCGAATGACGGTACTATTTCGATTCCAGTTTTATTTGAAAAATTAACTTTGACAGGAAATCCCTATCCTTCAGCAATTGATCTTTCTGCTTTTTTGACCGATGCAACTAATTCAACAGGTATCGCTTATTTCTGGGAACAGGATAAAACAGTAAATTCACATTTTATAGCCGACTATAAAGGAGGATATGGGACTTTTTCGCCAGGTGCGTTAAATAGTGTAGGTATTTATGTTCCTGCAACCTTTTATTCTTATGATGGATCTGGTAATCAAATTACCCAAACTGGAATGGGGGCAAATTATGAAAGGCGTTTTAGTCCTGTAGGACAGGGTTTTATGATAGGCGGTTCTGCTAATGGAACTGTTAATATGAAAAATAGTTATAGAGTATTTGTTAAAGAAGGTGCTGTAAATAATTCACAGTTTGAAAAAAACTTAAATAGTTCTAAAACGAATAAAAGTAGTATCTATTTATCTGGTATTGAATCTGTTTCGGGTTTTGATTATACAAAAATAATTGTTGAAGCGACGCCACAAATCAGATTAAATACTTTACTTAACAGTCAAGGTGTACGTCAACTTGCTTTAGCATTTATTCCAGAAGCAACAGACGGAGTTGATCATGCAATGGATGCCATCTCAACAAGTGATGGTCCTGCAGATATTTATTTTGTTTTGGATGATAATGAATATGTTATTAATGCTTTAAATTTTGATGTCGATAAGAAAATTGCAATTGGGTTTAAAAATACTGCTGAAGCAAATTATAAAATCACTGTTAATCAAATTCTGAATTTTACCGACGCTGAAAATATTTATATACATGACAAAATTTTAGATGTTTATCATGATATTAAAAATAGTTTCTACGATGTAACATTACCAGAAGGAGTTAATAATACTCAATTTGAAATTACTTTTAAGAAAGAAGTGACATTAGGAATTGATTCTGCTGAAAGTTCAAATTTTATCATGTACCAAAATAATACTACCAAAAATTTAACTATTAACAATCCAAAACAAAAAGAATTGGTTGCTTGTAATCTATATGATATAGTGGGCAAGTTGATTTTTACTAAAAAAGATTTAGGATCTAATACTGATTACAGTTTTTCAACTGCTGGATTAAGTGACGGAATCTATATAGTTAAATTAATTACTACTGAAAATCCTGACATCGGAAAGAAAATAATCATAAAAAACTAATTTTTAAGACGTGAAATTTAAATGCAATCGGTATCGATTGCATTTTTATTATATTAAGTTTTATCTTTGAGAAAAATTACCCAGTTTGAATCAAAGACTCATTATAAAATTCCCAAACTCGATTTCGGTAACTATCAAACGTGAAGATTTGATTCATCCTTTTATTTCAGGGAATAAGTTTAGAAAGCTAAAGTATAATTTGCTTCAGGCAAAAGAGAATAATCAGGAAACGCTGCTCACTTTTGGTGGAGCTTATTCAAATCATATTGCCGCAGTTGCATTTGCCGGAAAAGAAAATGGATTCAAAACCATCGGGATTATTCGAGGGGATGAATTGCGTGATAAAATAGCGACTAACCCAACCTTGCAATTCGCCCAAGACTGTGGCATGCAATTCGAATTTGTCTCAAGAGAAGACTACCGATTAAAAAGCGAGATTCCATTTTTGGAAAGCTTAAAGCAGCAATACGGCGACTTTTACCTTATTCCAGAGGGCGGTACTAATGAACTAGCAATAAAAGGTTGCCAGGAAATTCTAACCAAAGAAGACGAACAGTTTAATTACATTTGTTGTTCAGTGGGAACTGGGGGAACTATAGCTGGAATTATTAACAGTGCATTGCCACATCAAAAAGTTTTAGGATTTCCTGCTTTAAAAGGGGACTTTTTAAAAGATGAAATTCGTAGTTTTGTAACCACGATTCCGGATGAAAATTGGGAGCTAATAACCGAGTACCATTTTGGTGGATATGGTAAAGTGAATCAGGATTTAGTTGCTTTTATCAATCAATTTTTTGAAAAAAATAATATTCCTTTGGATCCTATTTATACTGGAAAGATGGTTTTTGGAGTGATGGATAGGATAGAGAAGAATTATTTTCCGGCTGAATCAAAAATTTTGCTGGTTCATACTGGTGGACTTCAGGGAATCGAAGGGATGAATACAAAATTAAGAAAGAAACAATTATCAATAATAAACGCCCATGTTTAAAAAAATCCTACTAGTATTTACACTACTTACCTTACTGAGTTGTAATGTAACAAAACCTGTGATAGTGACAAAAAAAGCGGTGCCTTCAAGTTCAAAAAAAGTGGCGGCGCGTGCAATCAAAAAGACAAATGAAGTCAAGTCGATACTAAAGAAAGAACAAGAACAAGTTGACGGGGAAGATGAAGTAATAGAATCAACCTCGGTAACGTACGTTGGGACTGATGTGATAGGCAAGTATATTTCTCAGTATAAAGATATTGCTATGAGCAATATGAGAATTTACGGAATCCCAGCAAGTATTATTTTAGCTCAGGGAATATTGGAATCTGGAGCAGGAAAAGGTGATTTATGCATTAGGGCCAACAATCATTTTGGGATAAAATGCCATGAGGGTTGGACTGGAGAATCGGTCAGACATGATGATGATTCGAGTCAGGAATGTTTTAGAAAATATTATGAACCTGCAGAGTCGTTTAATGATCATGCCTTATTTTTGACAGGTAGGAGTAGGTATGCAAGTTTATTCAAGTTGTCAAAAGTAGACTATAAGGGATGGGCAAATGGACTTAGAAGAGCTGGTTATGCAACTGATCCAAAATACCCAGACAAGTTAATATCCTATATCGAACGGTACCATTTGGGACAGTATGATGCCATTGTTATGGGTGAAGAGTATGTGCCAATTGAAAATCAACGTACAAGAATAGCGGCTATTGATAATCAGAATAGGTCTTTATATGAAGTGCAAAAAGGAGATACTTTGTATTCGATATCAAAAAAATATAATTTATTGGTTACTGAATTAAAGCAAATCAATAATCTGTCAGCCAATACCCTTTCAATTGGACAAAAATTGAAAGTGAAATAATAGAAGCTAGAATCGAAAAAAGCATAATTTAAATAAAATATCAAAATTATACATGTTATATCAAAGAAGTAGTCAGCTTTTTGCTGAAGCAGAAAAGGTAATTCCAGGAGGAGTAAATTCGCCGGTAAGAGCGTTCAAAGCAGTAGGGGGAACTCCAATTTTTGTGCAACGTGCCAAGGGTGCTTATATGTACGACGAAGATGGAAATCGTTTAATTGATTATATTAATTCTTGGGGTCCTATGATTTTAGGTCATGCTTTTGAACCGGTGGTACAAGCCGTAATTGAGAAAGCGAAGTTGGGTACTTCTTTTGGTATGCCAACGGAATTGGAAACACAAATTGCAGCTTTGGCTGTTTCGATGGTGCCTAATATTGATAAAATCAGGTTTGTGAATTCAGGTACAGAAGCCTGCATGAGCGCGGTAAGATTAGCTCGTGGGTTTACAAAGAAAGATAAAATAATAAAATTTGCAGGTTGTTACCACGGACATTCTGATTCGTTTTTGATTCAGGCAGGGAGTGGAGCAGTAACTTTTGGATCGCCTAACAGTCCTGGAGTAACTGCCGGAACAGCTAAAGATACTTTATTAGCGAAGTACAATGATTTAGAAAGCGTAAAGATCTTAATTGAGGCCAATAAAAATGAAATCGCCACTATAATAGTGGAGCCAGTTGCAGGAAATATGGGTTGTATCCCGCCGAATAACGGTTTCTTAGAAGGCTTGCGCCAACTTTGTACCGACAATGGTATACTACTTATTTTTGACGAGGTGATGACCGGATTCCGATTGGCACGCGGTGGAGTGCAGGAATTATTGAATGTTGATGCAGATATTATTTGTTTCGGAAAAGTAATTGGTGGCGGGCTACCCGTAGGTGCTTTCGCTGCTCGTGCAGAAATAATGGACTATCTCGCGCCACTAGGACCCGTATACCAAGCAGGAACCTTATCAGGAAATCCTTTGGCGATGGCCGCGGGACTTGCGATGTTGCAGGCGTTAAATAATGATGCGGCTATTTTTGAAAGACTAGAGGAGAAAACAGCTTATTTGCATAAAGGAATTGATGCCGTTTTAAAAGCAAATAATGTGGTTTACACGATTAATAGAATTGGATCTATGATTTCAGTACATTTTGACGCTACTCCCGTAGTTGATTTTAAAACTGCTGCAAATGGAGACAATGAGACGTTCAAAAAATTCTTTCACGGATTACTGCAAGAGGGAATTTATATTGCGCCATCGGCTTATGAAACTTGGTTTATTACGGATGCGCTCACCTATGAAGATTTAGACTTTACGATTCGAGCGATTGATAAAGTATCTAAAACTTTTTAAACAAAAAAACTTCCGGCGAAAGCCGGAAGTTTTTTTTTATTTCTGCATTTCTTTTTTGTGATCCATTTTGTGATCCATTTTTTTATGCATTCTGTGTGATCCTCTTTTGTGGTGTTTACTTTTCATAGCGTCCCATTTTTCAAATTGATCAGCAGATAAGATAGTTTTCATTTTGGCTTTCATGGCAATTTGCTCGTCAAGCATTTGGCTTTTTCTTGCGAAACGCTCGTCTGAAGAAAGTTTTGAATCGGTATCTTTATTTGCTTTCCACTCTTTCATGCGAGATTCTCGTTTAGCAGTTTGTTCAGCAATGATACTTTTCATCTGTTCTTGCTGTTTTGCGCTCAAGTCCAGTTCTAGTGTCATTTTTTTCAACATCAGCTGGTTTCGTTGCTCAGGAGTAAATTTTTCCATTTCTGCTCTTTTAGGCATGTCTTTTCGGTCTTGTGCAAAACTAGTCATACTAACAACCAATAATGCGGCAATAATTAATTTTTTCATTTCTATTGTTTTAGGATTATATGTATAAGATGCGTTTAGCTGATTAAGGTTTAATCCTTAACAAAAGTTTAGTAAAAGTGATATTTATCACATAGAATTGAAAATGAAAATCTATCTTTGCAAAGTGAAAAAGTGTGCAGTCATAATTATTCTCGTTTTATTTCTAAAGCCAATCTTTCCGGTTATAGACTACGCCGTCAATTATGATTATATTTCAAAAGTACTTTGTATCAATAAAGATAAACCTGAATTGAAATGTAATGGAAAATGTCACTTGATGAAAGAACTGGCAAAAGCTTCAGAAGATGACAAACCCATTTCTTCTGATAAAAAGCAAAGTTCAAATCCATTTGTAGATCTTTTTGTTACAGAAACGACTTCTTTTAATTTTCTCTTTTTTCAAAATGGGACCAACCAAGAATTAAATTGCAGTTATGCTAATTTGTATTCGTATTTAGACAGCTCTTTTGTTTTTCACCCACCAATTTTCATTTCTTAACAATACCGTATTTTTTTGCGTCTGATTCCCTTTGGCCAAAGCCTATGAGGAGTTCTTTTGGCGCAGCTTATTTAAAAAATTATAAAAAAGAAATTACACTTAAAGAAATGAAAAATTTACTATACAAGGCGGTAGCTGTTTTAGCTATGAGCGCTGCATTGACCGCATGTTCTAATGATGACGAAGCAATTTCAGGAATGGGAACTGTGGCTTTAGAATTTGATAACTCTTTCAACGGAAACGATTTAATTCTTGAAACACAAGCAAATACAACTGCCAGTAATGAAGTACTTAAAATTACCGCTATAAAATACATCATCAGTAATATAGTTTTGACTAAAGAAGACGGAACTACTTTTACGTATCCTAAAAGCGAAAGCTATTTTATCGTAGATGAAGCAACTGCAACTAGTCATGTTTTAGACTTAAAAAATGTGCCTGCGGCGAACTATACTAAAGTAACTTTTGGAGTTGGAGTAGATAAAGCGCAGTGGGAGCTGGGAGCAACAGGACAAGCTGATTTCTTGGCAAAAGCACAGGCAGAAGGAATGATGTGGAGCTGGTCAGCAGGATATAAATTTATAGCTTTTGAAGGTACTTTTACATCAGCTACCGTAGGGACTGCTTTACCGTTTAAAGTACATACCGGACAAACAGGAACAGATTATAACTACGCAACGATTAGCCTTGATTTAAAGACGAAAGCATTAGTAAGAAGTAACATTACGCCTCAAATTCATATCGTTACCGATTTGTCTAAAGTGTTAAATAGTACCAATGTAATCAAGCTTTCTGATAATAATCCTAACGGAACAGGCGCGATGATTATGGGAGGTGCAAACTTACCTCTAGTCACTCAAAACGTAGCTACTATGTTTACTGTTGACCACGTTCATAACGATTAATTTCATTTTTTAGGAGGACAGGAGTGGTGGTTTAAACAAGTCGAGTCCCGTTTTTCGCTGTATCTTTTTTTGAAAATAAAAAAAGGATGCCGCTGCAACCGGGGCTATTCCATCACTTTTGTACTTCTTTTAAAATTCCAAATCATGAAAATAAAACATTTTCTTTGGCTACTCGTTCCGTTAGTATTTAGTTGCTCTGATCAAGATGACACCTATGTAAATCTACCATTAAATTTTGTAGTGCCTTCAAATTTCCCGGATTTAGCCTATGATATTACTATAAATCCTCCAACAGAAAAAGGGTTTGAGCTCGGTAAAAAACTATTTTATGATGGTCGTTTAGCTTCTGACGGACTAGTATCTTGTGGATTTTGTCACCTGCAAGAAAATGCCTTCACCCATCATGGACACACCGTAAGTCATGGTGTAGATAATGCCTTGGGAACCAGAAATGCACCCGCTATTCAAAACATGGCTTTTCAACGTATTTTTATGTATGACGGAGCTTCGTCACATTTAGACCTGCAACCCATCATTCCTTTGACTAGCGAAATAGAAATGAATGGTAATTTAAATACCATTCTTGCCATGATGAAAGGGGATAAAAGCTACCGTGAACTCTTTAAAGCTTCTTTTGATGACGGCACCGTTTCTATTGAGAACATGCTCAAAGCACTTTCTCAATTTATGGTCATGCTGACTTCTTCTAATTCAAAATTCGATCATTACAGACGCAATGAATCAGGAGGAACGCTTACTAGTGACGAAGCAGCTGGTTATGCTCTATTTAATACCAAATGTGCTTCTTGTCATGCAACAGATCTGATGACTGATGATGCTTTTAGAAACAGCGGACTTGCCATTAATCCATTAATCAATGATGTTGGGCGTTATAGAGTAACTCAACAAGGACAAGATTATTACAAATTCAAAGTACCTAGTTTGCGTAATGTTGAGGTATCTGGACCGTATATGCATGATGGTCGTTTTGGAACACTCGAGGCAGTGCTTAATCACTACAGTTCTGGAGTTGTTGATTCAGCAACATTAGATCCTATTTTAAAACAAAATGGAAAATTGGGAATCGCACTTTCTGAAACGGAGAAAGTACAGCTAATAGCATTTCTAAAAACATTAACCGACAATCAATATCTTACTGATAAACGATTTTCAGAATTTTAATTACAATGAAAAATACAATAATAATAAGCCTACTTACTTTTTTATCCATTCAATTTGTTAAAGCTGCTCCTGTAAAAGATAGTATTTCTGGATTTACTTTCCAGAAAATGCAACTCGATGCCGCCATGGATTTTGACTGTGATGCTTGCGGATGTTCTGCCAGCGGAGGAAGTATGGGATTCAGTTCGATGCTGAATAGTAACTTTATTGGTATTCGATACTTCAATCAAAGTTACTCTAGTAGAGATGGGATTTTTGCTAATTCGCCATGGATTGACGAAAACTTTAATACGACTCAAATTTGGACTAAAATTCCTGTTAACGAAAAAATTCAAATCGCCGCTTTGATTCCGTATCATTTTCATAATAGAGAATTAACTACTGGAACTGAAAAAATCAGCGGTCTGGGGGACATTACCCTTATGGCAACCTATTCTGTGTATAAGACACAAAAGGATAGTGCTGTTTTTACTCATAATATACAAATAGGCGGTGGTGTGAAAATGCCCACAGGAAAATTTGAAGAATCTAATAATTTAGGTACAGTTAATCAAAGTTTTCAATTGGGAACCGGAAGCTGGGATTATCTTTTTGTTACCGAATATATGATCAAGAAAAAAAATTTAGGACTGAATAGTATGATAAATTACAACATCAAAACAGAGAATTCTAAGAAGTACCAATTTGGTAACCAATTGAATTACGGAAGTACTTTCTTCTATCTTTTAGACTTGAAAACGGTACAGCTGGTTCCGCAAGTTGGTTTTGCAGGCGAAGTCTATGAAACGAACAAGCAATATGGTGAAAAGGTTATAAATACAGCTGGAGATATTCTTTTTAGCAAGTTTGGTCTTGAAGTAGGAAAAGACAAACTTTCGTTGGGAATTAATGCAATGCTTCCCATCAATCAAAATTTATCAAGTGGCAATATAGAGGCTAATTATAGATTGAGTGTAAACTTAAATTATACTTTATAGGGATTTTGAGATTACCTAGTTTCTAAAATAAAAAAAGCAATACTAATTCTATAGAATCGGTATTGCTTTTTTGTTTATAAGTATTTTTGAATAAGTATTGTAATTGTACTATTTTTCTAACTTTAGATATTATTATTATTCAATCTCTCTTTTAGGAAGAAGTATTATCTCAATATTATGACACCAAAGCATGACTTAATTTTACAAAAGATTTCTTTTTTTTCAACACAATCTTACGATAAATCCTTTTTTGATAATTTTAGAATGTCGCTGTCCAGAATTGTAACTGCATTGAAGGACACTTTCCATCAATGAACAGGGGCGATTCGCTAAATCTTTCTCCATCACAAAAATGATCTTGTGTGAATTCGTTCGCTTTAATGTTGGAGTTGCACAGTCATACCGCCGTCAATATTTTGATAGTAAAAATAAGCCGCTGCTCATTCATGAAAAGCGATTTCATTTTTTTTTATCTTTTGTTGCGACTGCACTCTGGGGAAAATTAAATTAACATCGATCGACATAATTAACTGGATGTTTAGTAAAGGGACATTGGCTTATTTTTAGCATACTAACGCAAAAGTCATCTCTTTTTTACTTTAATAAAATGATAATTATCAGCTTTTTAACGGTTTGCATTTATGAAATTTGCGGTCTATTACAATAGATAAAATTTGACGAATGACAACAACAACTAAACCCTTACATACTTTTCATATCCCTGTAATGGGACTGGCATATACGATTGACAGTCCGATTAGGGTGGCGAAGTATGGAATCTCCTCTGTAATTTCGATTATAGATGATGATTTAATTGAAAAAATGAATGCCTTTTACAGCACTAAATTTAATTTGCCTTACCAGGAAATAACTCAAAAAATACAGGATTACCGTGCGGAACGTATTACTTCTTATTTGAATTTGGTAGACAAAATCGTAAAAGATAAATTCGAAAATTTCAAAAACGAACTGGCTGAAAGTAAATTAGCTTTAGAAAATTACATCGCGATGTTGCCTAACAAGTCTGAGATAAAACTGGGCTTGCAGCATTTAATCGATGAAGGTGTTGCCTTTAAAGACAATATCAAAAGTTTTCTTGAAAACAATCTGATAGCTGGTGAGATTGACGTCAATATCATGACTAAAGTAGACAAGGACAATTTTATTAAAGACGAGCAATTGTCAACGGAATTTAATGATGCCCATGCCTCTCTTCGTGGTTTTGCTAACAGTTCATTGACTTCTTCGGTGGTACTTTCTGCGGGGATGAATCCAAGATTGTATAGCTATTTTGAAAATTTTGATGTGTTTTTCCCGGATTTTGAGAATAAATTAAACAAGAAAATTATTCTCAAAGTGAGTGATTTCCGTTCGGCTATGATTCAAGGGAATTTTTTGGCTAAAAAAGGACTTTGGGTTTCTGAATACCGAATCGAATCAGGGCTGAACTGCGGAGGTCACGCTTTTGCGACCGAAGGGCATCTTTTGGGACCTATTTTAGAAGAGTTCAAACAAAAAAAAGACCAATTGATCCAATCGGCGCACGAACTAATGGTGAAGGCCTTAGGGCAAAAAGGAAAACATGTTCCTGAGCATCCATTAGAATTAAAAATCACTGTTCAAGGTGGGGTAGGAACAGCTGCAGAACATGACTTTTTGTTGGACTACTATCAAGTGGATTCTGTGGGTTGGGGTTCACCTTTTTTATTAGTTCCTGAAGCGACTTCGGTTGATAAAGAGACCCGTAAGTTATTGGCGAAAGCCAAAGAAGAAGACTTGTATTTGAGTCATATTTCTCCTTTGGGAATTCCTTTTAATACTTTGAAAGGCACAACTAATGAACTATTGAAACTAAAAAGAATTCAGGAAAGCAACGCAGGAAGCTCCTGCCCGAAGAAATTTTTGGCGTTAAGCAAAGAATATGGGGCAAAAGGAATCTGTTCTGCTTCCAAGAAATTCCAGGATTTGAAATTGGAGGAATTGGATAGTAAGAAAGAGACTTTGACAGTAGAAATGTTTGAAAACGCAAAAACCAAAATTACCGAGAAATCTTGTCTTTGTGTAGGCTTGGCCAATGCTTCTTATTTAGAGAATGACATGAAAATCAAAGGGCAGGCGCAAGGGGTTGTTATTTGTCCCGGACCCAATATGGCTTATTTTGATCAGGAAGTATCACTTTCTAAAATGGTGCAACACATTTACGGGAATGCTGACGTATTGACCACAACAAATCGGCCGAATATGTTTGTCAAAGAATTGACGATGTATATCGATTATCTAAAAAATGAAATCAAAGGAGTATCTGAAGAGATTACGGCGGGTCAAATTAAAAAATGGAATGCATTCAAAAAGAATTTAGGAGAGGGAATTGACTACTATCGAACCTTATTTTCAACGACTATTTCTTCTGAAAATGATAAGAATCAATATCTACTTACTTTATATAAAGAAGAGCTGTTAAGTGTCAAAATTCCAGAAATGGAAGTGGTATAAATAGAAAAAGCGGCTTGAAATTTCAAGCCGCTTTTTTATCTTTTCCGTAAGTCATGTTGTGATATATAGATAATCAAAACAAGCTTATGTATTGCTCGACGAATAGCCATTAGGCTGTTAATTCATCCATGTCAGCGAGCATTTCATCTAGTTTTTTTAGAATTCTTCCATAAACAAGGTTCAAATCGAAATTCCCTATTTGTCCGCCAAAGTAGGCTAGTAAACTGATGATTGTGAATGCTACAACTAGTAGTATTAGGGGAAAACCCAAGACCAAATAGCTGTCGGGGAACCGCTCAATAAAGTGGTTTAAAAATGTATTGCCTGGAATATCCCCTCCAATACTTCCAAACCAAAATCCACCAGTCATCGTTATGAAAACGTAAGGATATAAAAATCGAGAGAGTTTAGTGTTTGTTGAAACCATTTCTTTAACCCAATTGTCAAACGAAATCAGGTATTGGTAGCTGCTTTCGGTTTTGTCCAGTTTGTTTAGGCTTCTACTGAATTTCTGAGCTATTGCGGCTAGTATGTTGAATAAAACGAACATACCGATGCCCATGTAGGGTATTTTGACTAGAAAAGAAAGAGGCAAAATTATAAATGCAAATGCAAGGATTACAACCCGATTTATTTTATACATTCTTCTAAATTTATCTACAATATCTATCGATTTCTGACTATAGAGATTGTTCAGTTTGGGCGCTACTAGAGCATCGTTTTTTAAAAAACCTTCTTTCCAAATTGTTTCAATTGACTTTTTCATCTAATAATTTTTTTAATCGTTCTTTAATTCGTTTAATGCGCACCCCGATGTTGTTTGGGTTTGTTCCAATAATTTCGGCGATTTCCTGATATGACTTTTCTTCCAGATAAAGCATAATGACCGCCCTGTCCACATCAGATAATTGTCTGATTGCCTGATAGAGTTGGTTAAGTGATTCATCTACAAAAGAACGGCTGTCCTCTATTGCCTCTTCAGGCAAAGAATTAGAAACAAAATTATGTTTCTTTTTTTTCTTCAGTAAAGTCAAGCATACATTTAATGATATCCTGTAAACCCAGGTTGACCACTCCGATTGTTCTCGAAAACTGGCATGACTTCTCCAAATCTGTAAACAGACCTCTTGATAGTAATCCTCAAAATCCTCTTGGGTATTCGTATAAGCCCTGCAGATCTTAATGATGATTCCTGAATAGGGTAAAATGAATGTGGTGTAAAAATCGCTACTCACTATTGTTTTTTCTTAATTAGTGGCTAAAGTTCTGGATTATTACAGGTACAAGAATTTTTTTTTAGAAAGTTTTTAAAAGTTCGGGCTTTTCCCTCACTGGAATCGTTATTATAGAAGAGAAGTAGATAGAAATTTATAATTTTAATTGCTACTCATTTTTTATAGAAAATAATCACTGGTGCATATTCAAAAAAAAACGGTCATCTAATTTTTAGATGACCGTTTTTACTATAATTTTAAGAATTACTTATTCTTTCAAGCGACAAGCCTTAGTTTCTCCGTCAACAACGACTTCAGTCATTCCTAGAGAAGATAAGTTTTTCATGGCTTTGTCCCATTTTTTACCGCTCAATTCTGATTTTATTTTTAGTAATCCAAATTCCATTTGGTTCTCATTAGCCTGCAATAAAGAAACAATTAGTTTTTCATCGTCTTCCAGTTCCACTTGAACTTGTTTTTTCTCTGGTCTCATTTGTGGAAATAGCAACACTTCTTGAATAGAAGCATTATTAGTCAAATACATAATCAAACGATCCATTCCTATTCCCATACCAGATGTTGGAGGCATTCCATATTCTAATGCTCTAAGAAAATCTTCGTCAATTATTCCTGTTGCTTCATCATCTCCTTTTTCAGACAAACGCATTTGCTCTTCAAAACGGCTGCGTTGGTCAATTGGATCATTCAGCTCAGAGTAAGCATTCGCCACTTCTTTACCGCAAACCATTAATTCAAAACGCTCCGTCAATTCTGGATTGTCTCTGTGTTCTTTACACAAGGGTGACATTTCCTTTGGATAGTCTGTAATGAATGTTGGCTGAATATAATTTCCTTCGCATTTAGCGCCAAAAATCTCATCAATTAATTTCCCTTTACCCATCGTAGCATCCACGTCAATTCCCATGCCTCTTGCTGCATCAAATAATTCAGCTTCACTTTTACCTGAAATATCAAAACCAGTAAAATGCTTGATAGAATCAGTCATTGTTACACGTGCATAAGGAGCTTTGAAGTTGATTTTATGCTCGCCAAAAGTAGCTTCGCTCGTTCCGTTAACGGCAATCGCGCAATGCTCAAGAAGGTCTTCGGCAAATTCCATCATCCAGTTGTAGTCTTTGTAGGCTACATATATTTCCATAGCGGTAAATTCTGGGTTGTGCGTTCTATCCATTCCTTCATTTCGGAAATTTTTAGAAAACTCATAAACCCCTTCAAAACCACCAACAATCAATCTTTTTAAATACAACTCATTAGCAATACGCATGTATAATGGCATGTCAAGGGAGTTGTGGTGTGTGATAAACGGACGCGCTGCAGCACCACCAGGAATCGGTTGTAAAACAGGAGTTTCTACTTCAAGATACCCTCTGTCGTTAAAGAAAGAACGCATCGCGTTGAACATTTTTGTTCTCTTGATAAACGTTTCTTTCACATGCTCGTTCACGGTTAAATCTACATAACGCATTCTGTAACGCAATTCAGCATCATTAAAAGCATCGTGTACTTTTCCATCTTCATCTACCTTTGGTAATGGCAATGGACGCAATGTTTTACTCAAGAAAGTGAATCCATCAACACGAATACATTGTGCACCCACTTTAGTCGTAAACAATTCTCCTTCGATACCAATAAAATCACCCAAATCGGTTAATTTTTTGAATACCTGATTGTACAATGTTTTATCATCACCAGTACACAAAACATCACGATTGACGTACAATTGAATACGGCCTTCGCTATCTTGCAATTCGGCAAAACAAGCTTTTCCTTGATCTCTCACACTCATCAAACGTCCGGCCACAATTACCTTCTTCCCTTCTTCAAACTGCGATTTTATCTGCTTCGAAGTATGATTTACAGGAAAAAGATTAGCGGGATAAGGATTGATTCCTAAGTTGCGTAAGGCTTGAAGTTTTTCTCTTCGGATGTTTTCTTGTTCTGATAATGCCATTTTTGTGCTTATTTTAAGAGCGCAAAGATAGTCTTTATGTCTTAAAGTTGCAAAGTGAACAACTGCTAAAATAGGAATATTCTAAAGTGGAATTTCTGGAGCACAAGGAGTCGAAATTCAATATCGAGCTGTCCCGCTTTCCGCTTTATCCACGCCAAAAATGAGCGTGGGATATCGCTTTCAATCGGGGCTAGATCACAACGAGTTGTATTTGTAAGAATATTTTGTTAAAAAGCATGTCGTTATATAAAAGTCTAGTATTTTTGAACTTTAAAAAATAGAATATGAAATACACCTGCCTTTTGTTGTTACTAGTCCTTTTATCGAGTTGTGAAGTCACTGAAACTTTACATATCAATCCAGATAATTCTGGGAATATTGAATATGATAGCCATAGAAACGAAAACAGCTACATGCAAATTGCCAAAGAAGAGTATTCTAAAGAAACCGTCTTTCAGGATACCACTTATGTATTTGATGAATACATCAATAAATACAATGCTAATTTTATTAAGTACACGCCAAAAGAGCAAGAACTATTTAACTGCTTTAAAAACGTAAAAGTGCACATGAAAAAAAGCGCTTTTGATAAAGAATACAGAACAACAATTTCTCAAGATTTCAAGAAAGTAGAAGACATTGCAGACTTGACAAAAACACAAGACTATGCGGATGACATTAGGCACAATTACGCCTTAACGGCCGAAGAGCATTATTATAATATTCGCTATACTTTAAACGGAAATCAGTTTAATAGAATTGTGACCATTACAGATGAGGCTATTTTTATAACAGAAAAAGAAAAATTGGAAATCTATAAAACGAAGCTTGCTAGCTTTAAGCTAGTACAGACCTACATAATTAAGTATCATTTTCCACGAAAAATAAAAGCTGTTTCAAATCACAACGCAATAATTAGCTCCGATAAAAAATCGCTGGAATTACAATTCAATATAGTTGACTTTCTACAAAACCCTACAAGTACAAATCTTGAGGTAGTGTTGGAATAAATTATTATTTTAAAAAAATCGTTAACTAACAAACTTTGTGACTTTGTGTCTTCATGGCATAAAACGAGAATTAATAGTACCTTTGTATCCAACAAATAAGTGAACGAAAATAGATTGCCTTGCTTCGTGCTTCGCAACTCCTAACAATTTCAAATGAACAAAACAATCCAACTTCAAGATTTAGGAAATAAAGACTACAAGGAAACTTGGGAATACCAAGAAGAACTGTTCAAAGGAATCGTTGATCTAAAAATTAGAAATAGGCGAGAGGAACTCACTTTAGAGACTCCAAATTATTTTTTGTTTGTAGAGCACCCACATGTATACACCTTGGGAAAAAGCGGTGATTTATCTAATTTATTGTTGTCCGAAAAACAACTCGAAGACAAAGGCGCCACCTTTTACAAGATCAATCGTGGCGGTGATATTACCTATCATGGGCCTGGACAAATTGTAGGGTATCCTATTTTAGACTTAGATAATTTCTTTACTGATATTCATAAATATTTACGCTTTCTGGAAGAAGCCATTATTCTTACTTTACAGGAATATGGTATAGCATGCGGTCGAAGCGATGGCGAAACAGGGGTTTGGTTAGGCGTAGGAACACCATTTGCACGCAAAATATGTGCGTTGGGAGTTCGTGCTTCACGCTGGGTGACCATGCATGGATTTGCGTTAAACGTAAATGCTGATTTAGGTTACTTCGATAATATCATTCCATGCGGAATTCGTGGTAAAGCGGTAACTTCTTTAAATGTGGAACTTGGTGTTGAAAAAGTAAATGAGGACGAAGTAAAAGAAAAAATCTTGAAACATTTAACTGCATTGTTTGGTTGTGAATTTCAATATATAGCACCATAACAAATTTCAATATCAAATCAGAATTTTGTATTTAGTATAGATCTGGAATCAAAAAATATAATACTATTTTATTTTTGAATATACTGTAATAGAACACAACCACAATCTTGTCATTCCGACAAAGGAGGAATCTCATCAAGCCACTCACATAACGGGGATTCCTCCTTCGTCGGAATGACAAACTAAGTGTTAGATTTGGGGTCTGATAAATTTTACAGTATTTTCTATACTGAGAAGGTATAAGAAGTTCTTTAGTTTAAAATCTGAGATCAAAAATCGTTAATTTACAATCAAAAATCAAATTTCTGCTGCTCAGGCAACAATCTAAAACTCATTCTGTGGTATTTAGTAACGCCATATTTTCTAATTGCTTCTCGGTGTTCTTTTGTTGGATATCCTTTGTTTTGTTTCCAGTTGTACATTGGAAATTCTTCGTGAATCCTGTTCATGTAATCATCCCGATACGTTTTTGCCAATACGGATGCGGCGGCAATACTCATGAATTTGGCATCTCCTTTTACAATACTGCTACTCGGAATGGAGGTCAAAATAGTAAGCTCTGCGGGAGTAAAAATTTTCCCACTACTGTTCTTGATCCCTTTTTTTCGAATAAAAGGACTGTTCCCATCTACAATAATATATTCAGGTTGCGGATTGAGTTTCAAAACGCATTCCTGCATTGCTTTTATCGAGGCATTCAAAATATTGATGTCAGCAATTTCTAAAGGTTCTAGGTGAGTTACAGCAAAAGTAACGGCTTGCTGCTCAATAAAAGGGCGTAATTTTTCTCTCGCTTTCTCAGATAATTGTTTGCTGTCGTTTAGAATTATGTTTTCAAAATCAGAAGGAAGGATTACAGCCGCGGCAGTAACAGGTCCTGCAAGACAACCTCGGCCGGCCTCATCGGTTCCAGATTCTAAATGTGACGAAAAAAAGAATAATTTTAACATTTGGCTGTATTTCTGACAAAAATAGTATTTGTTGTTAATTATTTGTGTAATATTCGTTTTTTTTTAATGAATTTAATAATGAATTAATTTTTAATAAACATTAATAAAAAAAAATTTTTTTTAAGAATTATTTGTGATTTTTGTAGGATTAACTAATTCAAATTAATTTAAATATGAGATTAAAATTCAAATGGATTTTTACGCTATTAATAGTGTTATCTATGCAGTTTTCTTTTGCGCAAGAGAAAGTTGTGTCTGGGACTATTTCAGATGCACAGGGACCTATTCCTGGAGCCAACGTTTTTAATAAAGGAATGAACAGGTCGACTCAAACTGATTTTGATGGAAAGTATTCTATTATTGCAAAACCGGGGCAAGTTTTAGTGTTTTCCTATTTAGGTATGAAAAACACATCAATAACGGTAGGTGTATCAAGTAACATAAATGTTAAAATGACTGCCGCTGCTGAAGAGATGGATGAGGTAGTTATTGTTGCTTATGGTAAAGCTAAAAAATCATCTATAACGGGATCTTCTACAACCATAAAAGGAGAAGGACTTGGAAACAGGCCAGCGACAAACGTTCTTGCAGGAATCGAAGGTGCCGTTTCTGGAGTACAAATTCAAAGTGGTTCTGGTCAACCAGGTTCTGCACCTGCGATAAGGATTAGAGGTTTTAGTTCTATTAGTGGTTCAAATACTCCGTTATACGTTGTAGATGGAGTACCTTATACTGGATCTATAAGTGATATTAATGCTGCTGATGTTGAGAGTATGACAATTTTGAAAGATGCGGCATCTACCTCTTTATATGGTTCTAAAGCAGCGAATGGAGTTGTAATTATTACAACAAAAAAAGGTACGTCATCTAAAGATAAATTTACTTTGAACGCTAGTACAGGTCTTTCTGCAAGATCAATTCCTGAATATGATAGAATAAATGCTTTTGACTATTATCCAATAACATGGGAAGCAATTAGAAACAGTAGGCCTAAAAGTACTCCTGCCCTTCTTGCTACTGCAAATGCATTCGCCTCAACTAGAACTCCTATAGATTTAGTTATTAATCCATTTAATGTGGATAATAGTAATTTATTTGATGCTAATGGAAAATTAAATCCAGATGCAAAACTATTGTATGCCGATGATTTGAACTGGGAGAAGCAATTAGCTAGAGTAGGTGTGAGAAGAAATGTGGATTTCAATTATCAAGGAAGAACAGAAAAAACGGATTATTTTGTGTCTGTTGGTGATTTAAGTGAAGAAGGAGCTATACAAAATTCAGACTTTAAGCGTACAACAACACGTTTAAACGTGAATACAAAATTAAACGACTCGTTTAAGACTGGAGTAAACTTAACGGGGGTTTATAGTAGTTCAAACCAAGCTGTCGACGGTGCTGCGAATTCTACTTCATTTAACAACCCTTTCCGTACGATTCGTTATATGGGGCCAATATATCCAGTTTTGAGTCATGATGCGACAGGAGCTGTAGTGCTAGATGGAGCAGGTAATCCAGTATATTCACAGCTTCGTGGATCTGGAGCTTCAAATGGAAGAAATGTTGTTTATGAAACTTTAAATAATATTGATAGAAATAAAGGTCTTACTGTTAATGCTCGTAGTTATGTAGAGCTTAAATTTCTAAAAGATTTTAAATTCACTACTAACCTTGCATTTGATAATACACATTCAAATAATAATGTTTTCTGGAATAAAGTGATTGGAGATGGAGCTCCTGATGGATATGCATCACGCTCTAATACAATTACAACAGGTACTACTTTTAATCAACTACTTGACTATACCAAAAGTGTGAAAAATCATAATTTTAGTGCTTTAGTAGGACATGAAAGTTTTGATTATGAATTAAATTACTTATTTGGTTCAAAAAGAATACAAAATGTACCAAATAACACAGAGTTCATAAATTATATTACGGTATCTGATCTTACTTCTTATACTAGGAATTATGCTACGGAGTCATATTTTTCTCGTGTAGGATATGATTTTAATGAAAAATATATTTTTTCTGCCTCCTTCCGTCGTGATGGATCTTCAAAATTTGCTGAAGTAAACAAATGGGGAAATTTCTATTCAGTAGGAGCTGCATGGAATTTAGGAAAAGAATCATTTGTTGAAAAAATAACTTGGATTAATGACTTGAAGTTAAGAGGTTCATTTGGAGAGGTAGGTAATGATTCTCATATTAGCAATGATGGTTTGAATTTTTACATTGGAGCGCCAACTTTTTCACTAGGGTTTAATAATGCTAATGAAGGTGGGGTTATTACAAATGATCAAGGAGCACCAAATTTAAAATGGGAGAAAAATACGCAAAAAGATATTGCTTTAGATTTTGCTTTTTTCAATAATAGATTAAAAGGTTCTGTAGAATATTACAACAGAAAAACAGATGGATTAATTTTTAATGTACCACTTCCTGTATCGTCTGGTTTAGATTCTAAAGTTGCAAATATAGGTTCAATGTTTAATCAGGGTTTTGAAGTTTCGTTAGATGGAATGATTTTAAAAACAAAAGACTTCTCTTGGAACATTAACATTAATGCATCTACTATTAAAAATCAAATAACTTCATTACCACAAAGCGAAATTATTACAGGAACTAAAAAATATACTGTAGGAAGTTCAATTTATGATTACTGGTTAAGAAGCTGGTATGGAGTAGATCCGTCCGATGGATATGCATTGTTTATTGTAGATCCTTTACTAACTAATCCAACAGACACTGATTCTAGGGTAGTTAATGGAGTGAATGTTACGATAAATCAAAACAAGGCATTATATGAATATCAAGGATCGGCTTTACCTGATTTATTTGGTAGCTTTACAAATAGTTTCAAATTAGGTGGATTTCAAATGGATGTGTTATTTACCTATCAGTTAGGTGGTAAAATATATGATTCAAACTATGCAGGTCTAATGCATTCAGGTATTACTTACGGATCTGCTTTGCATAAAGACATCTTAAACAGATGGCAAAACCCAGGAGATATTACTAATGTCCCTGCAATGAATATAGCAAGAAATCCACAGAATTCAGCAGCGTCAAGTCGTTGGTTGGTTGATTCTGATTATCTTTCATTAAGACAAGTTTCCTTATCTTACAATTTACCTAGAGAAATCACTTCGCAATTAAAAATTGATGCGGTTAAGTTCTATATGAATGGAGAAAATTTAGTTCTATTTACTAAGCAAAAGGGAATGGATCCACAAGCTAATTTTAATGGAACTACGCAAAATAGATTTTCGCCTTCTAGAGTAATTTCATTTGGTGTCAACTTAAACTTTTAATATTATATCATGAAAACACTAAACAAAAAACTTTTATTGATAGTACTAACGGTACTTTCATTAAGCTCGTGTTCAGAAGATTTCTTAGTAAAGAAACCTACAGAGTTTGTTGATTATGCTTCAGCAACTTCTACAACGGCTAATCTATATTCCTCTCTAAACGGAATTCATCGTTCTCTATATATCAGATATGAAGGGCAAAATGAAACTGGTATTGCTGGATGTATGCAACAAGTGGATATCGCAGGAGAGGATCTTGTTTATCCAATTTCAAACGGATGGTTTTTAGGAGTTTACAATTGGACAGGTTTGAACAATGAAAATTCCCAAGATGTAGCATTCCCATACAGAACTTTTTATAGAATTAACAGAAATGCTAATACAATATTAGAGGCAGTAGATAATGCTATTGGGGCTGATGCTGATAAAAAGATAATTAAAGGGCAAGCCCTATTATATAGAGCTTTTTGTCATTTCCAATTAGTACAACTATACGGAGGACGTTATGACAAAACAACTATTCCTAATTCGCAATTAGGTATCCCATTAGTGCTTAAAGTGTCTGAGGAGAGATTACCTAGATCAACTGTTGAAGAGGTGTATACTCAAATTAATAAGGATATTGATGGTGCTTTGACTTTGCTAGTAGGTTATAATAAACCAAACAATTCCCATTTAGACTTAAGAGTAGCGCAAGGATTAAAGGCACGTGTAGCATTGGTACAACAAAACTGGCCAGTAGCTTCTGCTAACGCAATACTTGCAAGAACTGGAAAATCGTTAATGACTAATGCTGCTTATGCTTCAGGTTTTAATTCATATACGAATTCAGAATGGATGTGGGGAAGCTTTGTAAACGAACTTCAATCGGAATCATTTGCAAATTTTGGTGCTTATATGTCACGAAATTTCAGTTCTACGGTAATTCGTTCTTGTCCAAAAGCAATTTTCAACAAACTTTGGGATCGTTTTCCTGCTACAGACGTACGTACTACAATTTTTAGCAAAACAGGAGCGCACCCAAATATTACTTTGGTTTCAACTGCAGTAAAATTTCCTTACACTAGTCAAAAATTTCTTTCGGTAAGTACTGGTGATAGTAGATGTGATGTTCCTTACATGCGTATTGCTGAAATGTATCTTATAGAGGCGGAAGCAAAAGCCTGGATGAATGATGCTACTGCATCTCAAGCCTTATTTACGTTAATTTCAAATAGGAATCCTGCCTATGTAAAGTCGACAGCTACAGGTCAAGCGTTGCGTGATGAAATCTATTTACACAGAAGACTTGAATTATGGGGAGAAGGGTTTAGATTTTATGATTTGAAAAGAACTAATTCGTCTTTAGATAGAGTTGGACCTACTACAGTTCCTGCGACGACTTCTAATCATATATCGTCAGTCGCACAGGTGTTTAGTATTCCTGCTGGTGATAAAAGATGGCAATGGTTGTTTCCAAGAGCGGAAATGAATGCTAATCCTCTAATTCAGCAAAATCCAAATTAATTTTGTGCATCCACAGGACAAAATAACTTATAATTATTTATGTTTTGATTTTAGTAGAAGATCTGCCCAATTTATTGGGCAGATTTTTTTTATTTCACCTATGATTGAGTTTAAATTTTTGGGTCGAATCGTAAAGTCTATTTGTAAAAGAAGAGTGTTTTTAAAGTATTTTTTTATATGAATTTATCATTTACCTTTGTTCAATCACTAGCGTGGGAATAGTAGCCATAATTAGATCACTTTACAAATGAGAATTCTTTTTTTTCTATATTTTTTAGTATTGCCAACAGTCTTGTTTTCTCAAGTACAATCAGGCGATGATTCGATAAACGATAAATATCAGAGTAAGCCAGAGGCGTCAAAAAATTCCACTTCACAAAAAGTCGCAGCAATGGATCAATACCGTTTTATTTCTATAGAACGCGACACTACTTATCTAGACACTTCACTGACCATTAAAAGAGAATATAGTTTTAATTATTTACGAAAGGATAATTTTGGACTTTTGGCTTTCGCCAATGAGGGACAAACTTATAATACCTTACAATATAGTTTAACGCAGTTTACTCCTTATCCGGAATTTGGCTTCAAGGCCAAGCATTTTAATTTTCTGGAAGCAAACCAAATAAAATATAGCTCTGTAGCCACTCCAGTTACTGAATTGTATTTCAAATCGGTGATGCAAAAGGGACAATCTCTGGATGCTTTTTTTACATTAAACATTTCGCCAAGGCTTAATTTTTCGATTGCTTACAAAGGCCTGCGTTCTGAGGGAAAATATATTAATCAGTTGTCAAGCACAGGAAATTTCAGATATACCACAAGTTATAATACGCTAAATAAACGCTATTTTGCGAATGCACATTTTAC
Source organism: Flavobacterium sp. DW-iso2 (assembly GCF_058725285.1). NCBI lineage: Bacteria > Pseudomonadati > Bacteroidota > Flavobacteriia > Flavobacteriales > Flavobacteriaceae > Flavobacterium > Flavobacterium sp. DW-iso2. The sequence continues at coordinate 58,211 of NZ_JBZXDY010000008.1, forward strand.
CTATCAGGACATCTTAAATGAGGAAAATGGTGGAATTACCACAATCAGTGATTTTGAAAATGAAGACCCTAAGTATGATAATAGACAAAGACTCGAGATTTATTTTAAAGATGCTAAATCCTTTCTAAAAGGCAAGCGTGTATTCTTGGATCACTTTATGAGAATAAATGCTAAGAAAGGAGCTAACAATTTATATGTGAGCCATCAATTTAATTACGAGAATAAATTTTTTGAATACAATCAGGCAACGGTGCCTTCAACTGTAGGCGTACAAACAGTTTATAGATTTGGGGATTCTTATGTGACAAGTGGTATTAATGATCAGACACATTATAACAAAATGTATAATAAACTGGGCTTGATGTATGAAAACACAACGCTTGGGAAGTTTCAGTTTTTTGCAGATGACTTCAGAAGCAATTATTACTACAGCCAAATATTAATTAGGGATGACAAAACTATTCCGGCTTCACTAACTAGAAATATAAACAGTGCCGGAGGACAGTATGAATATCAAAAAAAGAAATGGAATGGGAAGTTCCTGTATTCAAGATCAGTGACAAATCAATCCCTATCAAATTTGGAGGCTAAATTAAATTATGATTTTAATGATGATTATCAATTCTCTTTTGGATACCAAAACTTGAATAAGTTACCCAATGACAATTATAATTTGTATCAAAGCAGTTATATTAATTACAACTGGTCTAATAATTTTAAGAATGAAAAAATAAACTCGGTCACGGCTAATGCGATAACTCCATGGGTAGAAGCATCAGTACAGTTTTTGACGTTAGATGATCATCTCTATTTTGAAAATATTGCTACTGATGAAAGTCAGCAAATTGTGAATCCAAATCAATATGGGAACACCATAAATTATGTTTCTGTTAAGGCAAATAAAGAAATTAAATTCGGAAGATTTGCGCTTGACAATACCCTTTTATATCAAAAAGTGAGTCAACAGGATGCGATCTTAAACGTTCCTGAAATTGTGACCAGAAACACCATTTATTACACTAATTATTTGTTCAAAAAAGCCTTGTTTTTACAAACCGGGATTACCTTAAATTATTTCACAAACTATTTGGCAAATGATTATAATCCGGTAATCGGAGAGTTCTTTATTCAAAATAAAAAAGAAATTGGAAATTATCCAAACTTTGATTTTTTTATTAATGCACGGATTCAAAGAACCAGAATTTACTTGAAAGCAGAGCATTTTAATTCGTCTCTAACAGGAAATAATTTCTACTCTGCTCCTAATAATCCGTATCGTGATTTCATGATTCGTTTTGGGCTAATCTGGAACTTCTTTAATTAATTTCTTCGTTTTTTTTTTGGAGTCGTCTACTACTCCAGACTCTTCGGAATGATCTGTCTTCATTGGTTCGACCACAATTACTTAAAGGATTTTGCCTTAAATGAAATTCACTGTACTTCTATTTAAATAAAAGTGCAGGAAGTAATCAAGAACGCAATTTTACAGAAGCAGGAATGTTTTCTAACAAAATACTATCTTTGCAAAAGTATTTATAACAAATTACAATCTTAAAAATTACAATTAAATGCAATACGCAGAAAATATATTAGGCACAATAGGCAATACACCGTTAGTGAAGTTAAATAAAGTTACTGAAGGAATAGATGCATTAGTGCTAGCTAAAGTAGAAACTTTTAATCCCGGTAATTCTGTAAAAGATAGAATGGCGGTAAAAATGATTGAAGATGCTGAGGCTGACGGTAGACTAAAACCAGGAGGAACTATTATTGAAGGGACTTCCGGAAATACAGGAATGGGACTGGCTTTAGTAGCTATTATCAAGGGATACAAATTAATTTGTGTGATTTCGGATAAACAATCTAAAGAAAAAATGGACATCCTTCGCGCTGTTGGAGCAAAAGTTGTGGTATGTCCTACAGATGTGGAGCCTACGGATCCCCGTTCCTATTATTCTGTTTCTAAAAGATTAGCGACTGAAACACCTAATTCTTGGTATGTAAATCAATATGACAATCCGTCGAATGCTATTGCACATTACGAGCAAACAGGCCCAGAAATTTGGGAGCAAACAGAGGGTAAAATTACTCATTTTGTATCAGGTGTTGGTACTGGAGGAACCATTTCCGGTGTTGGAAAATACCTTAAAGAAAAAAATCCTAATATTAAGATTTGGGGAATTGACACCTATGGTTCCGTATTTAAAAAATACCATGAAACAGGTATTTTTGATGAAAACGAGATTTATTCTTATATAACAGAAGGAATTGGAGAAGATATTTTGCCATTGAATGTAGATTTTTCTTTGATTGATGGTTTTACCAAAGTAACAGATAAAGATGCTGCAGTATACACCCGAAAAATTGCTCTTGAAGAAGGGATTTTCGTTGGGAATTCAGCTGGAGCTGCCATAAAAGGGCTGTTGCAACTAAAGGAGCATTTCAAACCAGAAGATGTAGTTGTTGTTTTGTTTCATGATTCAGGAAGCCGTTATGTAGGGAAGATGTTCAATGATGATTGGATGCGCGAACGTGGTTTTCTTGAAGAGGAAGTTACAAAAGCCGAAGATGTAATCAAAGATCATATTGATAAGCCATTAATTGTAGCTCGTACAGAAGAATTGGTTTCACATGCGATTGAAAGAATGCGTAAATATAAAATCTCACAAATACCAGTTATGGATATTACAGGATTTGTAGGTTCTCTGGATGAGTCTGACTTATTCCAAAGTTATGTGCAAGATAAAAACTCAGCCGAAAGACCAATTCGGGAAATCATGGGAAGTCCTTATCCTATCGTGCAACTGGGAACGACAATCGAAGAAGTTTCTAAATTGTTTACCAGAGATAATGCGGCGGTATTAATTGATTTAGGAAAAGGAAGACACCATATTATTACAAAATATGATATTATAGGTTCTATTAAATAGTTTTTAGTTCCGATAATTACATTGTATAGACCACGGAATTGACGAATTAAATTCGTTAAATTCGTGGTTTTTTCAGAAACAATAAATAAAACAGAATGACATTTACGGCAATAGATTTTGAAACGGCTACTGCATTTCACCCTTGTTCAGTGGGAATAGTGACAGTTGAGAATGGAGTAATAGTAGACGAGTTTGTCAGTTTGATTAAACCGCCAAACAATCTGTATTCCCCTTTTACAATTCAAGTCCATGGAATTTATCCAAGGGATACGGTGAATGCCAAATCATTTGCACAGATATTTCCTGAAATCCAAAAACGACTCCAGAATAGAGTTGTTGTGGCGCATAATGAAAGCTTCGACAGAAATGTTTTGGCCAAATCAATGGCGCTGTGTGGTTTAAATTATGAGGATTTGAATTTGTCAGCTCGCTGGGAATGTACCGTGAAAATATACAAAGCCAAAGGATTAAAACCAACAAAGCTTAGTGATTGCTGCCGTACAATGAAAATTCAATTGAATCACCATGAAGCTTTGTCAGATGCTCGGGCTTGCGCCAAATTGTATTTACTGAGATAGTTTTCGAAATTTAATAGGAAGTACAAGTTGTTTGTTTTTTCATTACTTTAGTCTCTTAACTACAAGGCTTTACGATGAAAGAAGATTTTCTACATTACCTCTGGAAATTTAAGAAGTTTGATGTCCTAAATTTGAAAACTTCAAATCACGAGCAAATCACGATTGCCAATGTGGGGCAGTATTTAGAACTGGCAGGTCCTGATTTTTTTAATGCTCAAATCACAATCGATGATCAAATGTGGGCGGGAAACGTAGAGATTCACCTTAAATCTTCTGACTGGTATGTGCATCATCACGAAAGAGATGCGGCATACGAAAACGTAATTCTGCATGTAGTTTGGGAACACGATACTGAAATTTATAGAAAAAACAATACTGAAATTCCTGTTCTGGAACTTAAGAAGTATGTCGACCAAGATACGATTGTTAATTATCAGTCATTAATGTCTCCAAAGGCATGGATTTTCTGTGAAAAGCAGTTAGCTGCTATTTCTCCTTTTATTTTAAAAAACTGGCAAGAGCGCTTGTTTTTTGAACGTTTAGAAAGAAAGTCCAAACCTGTTTTTGAGTTGCTACGACAAACTAATAACGATTGGGAGGTGGTTTTGTTTTGTCTGTTGGCAAAAAACTTCGGATTGAATACGAACGGAGAAACCTTTCTGAGAATAGCGACTTCCATTCCGTTTTCTGTTATAAGAAAGGAAAGTTTTGAGGTCGAAAATTTGGAAAGCTTACTCTTTGGTAATGCAGGGTTATTAGACGTTGAAAAGGAGGATAATTATTTTAAAGATTTAAAATTCAGGTATTACTATTTATTGCACAAATACCAAATAGAAAAATGCAGCGGTAATCCCGTTGAGTTTTTTAAGCACCGCCCTGATAATTTTCCCACGATACGACTCTCACAGTTTGCCAATTTGTATCATAGCAATCAAAATCTGTTTTCACAAATAAGCGAGATTACTTCGGTTAAGGTAATCTATGATCTTTTTCAGGTTTCCGCTTCTTCTTATTGGCAAGACCATTATCAATTTGATAAGGAAAGTTCAAAGAAGAAGAAGATGCTGTCAAAGTCATTTATAGATTTGATTATTGTAAATACCTTAATGCCAATTCAATTTGCTTATGCTAAAAGTAAGGGAGAGGAGATTACGGAAGATTTAATCCAATTGCTGGATCAAGTTGCACCAGAAAAAAATGCTATTATAGATAAATTTAAATCTTTTGGAGTGAAGTCAGTAAGTGCTTTTGAAACACAATCGATGCTACAACTTAAGAATGAGTACTGTTCTAAAGGCAAATGTTTAGAATGTGCGATCGGTATGGAATTAATGAAAACGGACTGATTCTTATCTGTTTTAATTTCGAGAAATAATAATTTCGTACTTTTGTAAAATAGATTATAAAAATAATGCAATGGGACAAAGTGTACCTAGAATAATTAAGCTTAAATACTTTTTTGAAAAGTATGGCTTCCATGTATCATCGCGTCTAGCAGATAGTTTAGGAATGAGGGTGACGAGCGTAAGACTGTTCTTTATTTATATATCATTTGTTACGGTTGGATTATGGTTTGGAGTGTATTTAACGCTAGCCTTTTGGATTAGGCTAAAGGATTTGATTCGTGCTAAGAGAACTTCTGTATTTGACTTGTAACAAAACTTAAAATAGGTGCAAAGAAAAAGGGATGATAAAGTATTTAAGTACTTTATCATCCCTTTTTTATATTAGAATAAATCTATTTATCCGGATTATTTAATTTACTGTGCTTTTTACCGTAAACAAAATACAGAGCAACACCAATTGCCATCCAAAGAACTAATCGAATCCAACTTTCATAGGGTAGAGAGTACATTAAGTAAGTACAAACTAAAACTCCTGCAATCGGTACATAAGGAACAAATGGAGTTTTGAAAGATCTTGGTGCATCTGGCATTTTTTTACGCATTACTAACACACCAATACATACTAATACGAAAGCAAGCAAGGTTCCAATACTTACCATGTGTCCTAGATCGCTTACCGGAACAAAACCAGCAAATAAACTAACGAAAACCATAAAGAAAAGGTTTGTTTTATAAGGAGTACGGAATTTTGAATGTATTTGTCCAAATAAAGGAGGTAAAAGTCCATCTTTACTCATAGTGTAGAAAACACGACTTTGTCCCATTAACATCACAAGCATCACAGAAGTATACCCAGCTAAAATAGCCACAATTAATCCTGTTTGAAGGAAAGAATATCCAGTTACCGCAAATGCTGTCGCAGCAGGTTTTGCATCACCTACAAATTTGTAATAAGGTACTAGACCAGTCATAACGTGAGCAAACAACACATATAGTATTGTACAGATAACTAATGAACCTAAAATACCAATTGGCATCCCTTTTTGAGGGTTTTTTGCTTCTTGTGCAGCAGTTGAAACAGCATCAAAACCAATGAAGGCAAAGAAGACGGTTCCGGCTCCGGCAGCAATTCCAGACCAACCAAATTGACCTTTAACGCCAGTATTTTCAGGAATATATGGAGAGTAATTTGCAGGGTCTATATAATCCCATCCTAAAACAATAAACATAATTACAACGATAACTTTTAATACCACTAATATATTATTTATAGAAGCAGACTCTTGGGTTCCTCTTATTAATAATAATGATAGTGCAGATACTATTAAGATAGCTGGTAGATTGATGTACCCGCCATCTATGATGGTACCGTCACCCAATGTTAAGGTTTCCCAGGGGGAACATATAAATTTTGGATTTAGATGTACACCATATTTATTTAATAATTCGAGTAAGTATCGCGACCAGCTGACCCCAACGGTTGCAGCTCCTAAAGCATATTCAAGAACTAAATCCCAACCAATAATCCAAGCCATGAATTCTCCCATAGTTGCATAGGAATACGTATAAGCACTACCTGCAACGGGTATCATTGAAGCAAATTCAGCATAGCATAGTCCAGCAAAGGCACAGCCTACAGCTGCTAAAATAAATGAAAGTGTAACTGCAGGTCCAGCATGTTCAGCAGCAGCAATTCCAGTTAAGGAAAATAAACCCGCTCCGATAATTGCACCAACTCCTAAAGCAACTAGGGATCTTGAAGATAAAGTTCTTTTTAGCCCTTTTTCATCTTCTGATGCTTCATTTAATAAAACCGAAAGTGGTTTTGTTTTCCAAATTGACATATATTTATTAGTTTTAGTATTAATAGTGCCCAAATGTATTATTTATTTTATAAAAAATAAAAGTTATTATATAAATTAATATGGAAATAAATTTATTGTGGTGCTTTAGTTTAGTCAAGTTTTTCAGAATTAAATGCAACATGGATTATGGATTTCGTTATGTAAGTAGTAATTAAACGCTGATATTTAGATTATTATTTTTTTAGAAATGTATATTTCAAAAATTATTTTCTAAATTTAGGCTTTAATAACAGCGAGTAGTTAATTTTTAAAAGCAGTGAAAATGGTCAAAATTTCTTTACATTTATTTCTTTCAAAATGCATTTAAGAGGTATAAGGAGTTATTTCGCATTTTTCTCAGAGCAACGCGCAGGTATTTTGATATTGTTTGCAATAATAATCGTTTTGCAATCGGTTTATTATTTCTTTGATTTCAGTTCACTGCAAACCATTTCTCCTAATAAACAGAAATGGCTTTCGCTGCAATCTAAAATTGATTCATTAAAAGAGTCAAATCCAAAGTATAGTAAAAAGATATATCTGTTTAATCCCAATTTCATTACCGATTATAAAGGATACAAGCTCGGAATGTCTGTTCTTGAAATTGACAGACTATTGGATTATAGAAAAGAAAATAAATATGTTAACTCTCCAAAAGAATTTCAAGCCGTTACTCAAATTTCAGATTCGTTGTTAAATGCTATAGCGCCTTATTTTAAATTTCCGAATTGGGTAAAAAATAAAGCAGAAAGTAGGGGGTACATTAAATATGAAAAGATGGGTTTTGCCAAAAAAGAAAAAATAGTTTTAATAGATATTAACCGTGCGACACAAGAAGATCTAATTAAAATTTATGGAATAGGAGAAGCGATTTCGCTACGAATCCTAAAGTTAAAAGAAAGTCTTGGTGGATTTGTGTCCATGGATCAGATGACTGATGTCTGGGGTTTGTCTCCTGAAGTTGTTGCAAATCTTAATTCTCATTTTAAAGTGTACACTTTACCTTTAGTTAATAAAATCGCCATAAATAACGCTTCTTTAAAGGAAATTTCTCAGTTCTCTTATTTTAGATATGCTCTTGCAAAAGAAATTGTGACCTATAGGAGTATGAACGGAGATATTAGAAATATTGAGGATTTAACAAAAATTAAGGGATTTCCTGTTGATAAGGCAAATATAATTGCCTTATATTTGGACTTTAATTAGAAGTTTATAATTAGCTGGTTTGAAATTTTTTAATTTACTGCAAAATGGTTGTTTTGTCGTAGGTTTCTATTTCTATAAAACGTCGCTCGATTGTGTAACTCAAAAAAACCAAGTCCTGAAATATAAAGCTGTCGCTTTTTGTTTCAATCACATCAATTTGTTAAAAATAATATTAGTTATATGAATTCAAGTTATTTCACAGAAGAACATCAATCATTTAGAGAGAGTTTAAGAGGGTTTTTACAAAAAGAAGTTGTGCCTCATATTGAAAAATGGGAGAAAACAGGTACAATAGAGCGTTTTATATGGAAAAAGTTCGGCGACATGGGCTTTTTTGGAATAAATTATCCGGAGGCTTATGGCGGATTAAATTTAGATTTATTTTACACCGTTATTTTCTTAGAAGAACTTCAGAAAATTAAATCAGCTGGTTTTGCAGCTGCGATGTGGGCACATTCTTATTTAGCCATGACACATTTGAATGCAGAAGGGGACGAGAGAATTAAACAAGATTATTTAGCACCAAGTATTTTAGGTGACAAAATAGGGGCTTTGTGTATTACGGAACCTTTTGGAGGTAGTGATGTTGCGGGTATGCGCACTACTGCTATTAAAACAGGAGATAAATATGTTATTAATGGTTCGAAAACATTTATCACTAATGGCGTTTATGCGGATTATTATATAGTTGCAGCCAAAACAAGTCCTGAACTTGGGAATAAAGGAATAAGCATATTTTTAGTAGATACAAAAACGAACGGGGTTTCTGCGACAAAATTAGATAAATTAGGTTGGAGAGCGTCAGATACTGCAGAAATTGCATTTAACAACGTTGAAATCCCTTTAGAGAATTTGATGGGTGAAGAGGGAAAAGGTTTTCCTTATATCATGCAACATTTTGCTTTAGAGCGTTTGATTATGGCTATTAATGGTCATGCTAGAGCAGAATATGCTCTTGAGTACACAATTGAGTACATGGGACAGCGTGAGGCTTTTGGGAAAACAATAGATAAGTTTCAAGCATTGAGACACACAATAGTAGAACATGCGACAGATGTAGAGCATTGTAAAGTGTTTAATTATGCTGCCGTAGCGCGATTAAATAAAGGAGAATATGTAGTAAAAGAAGCTACTATGGCTAAATTGAAATCTACAAAAGTGGCTGATGAAACAATCTATAGTTGTTTGCAAATGCTTGGAGGTTACGGTTATATGGAAGAATATCCTTTAGCACGTTTATTAAGAGACAGTCGTTTGGGGCCAATAGGAGGCGGAACTTCGGAGATACTTAAAGAGATATTGTCAAAAATGATTATAGATAATAAAAATTATAAGCCAGCGGTGGAGTAATAGCCAGTGGAAAGTATTAGAAGAGTCAATTTAGTTATTGGCTCTTTTTTTATGTGTGAAGGATAGTAGTGGAAATCCTTTTATGAAGCCTTGCGGAGTAAAAGATTGCAGCGGATAGCCTGACGGCAAAAGAGAATTTATTTTGGGAATAAATAGTGTTTTGCCGGCACACCAAAAATAAATTGGTGTTTGATGACTGATAAGTCAAAATAATAACTACTTTTGCACACTTAACGAAAGGGGGTGTCAAAATTATGTTAATTATACCAATTAAAGACGGAGAAAATATAGATAGAGCATTAAAGCGCTATAAAAGAAAATTTGATAAAACAGGAACTGTTCGTCAGTTAAGAGCGCGTACTGCTTTTATTAAGCCTTCTGTAAAAAATAGAATTAAAGTTCAGAAAGCAGCTTATATTCAAAACATGAAAGACAACTTAGAAAACTAAGTAGTTCTTTTTTACATGATAATTACCGTTAGTCATTAAAGTTTTATAACTTTGATGCTAACGGTTTTTTCATTTTATATGGTCGCTACTATAAATGCATTTCGGGATTATCTACAAAAAGAGAAAAAATATTCTCCACACACCGTAAGTGCTTATTTGAATGATATAATAAACTTCCAAGAATTTAACACCATTCATTTTGAAGAAAGGGAAATAGAGCAGGTAAACTACAGTCAAATTAGAAGTTGGATTGTGTCGCTCGTGGATGAGGGCATTTCGAATGTTTCTGTCAATAGAAAGATCGCATCTTTAAAGGCTTTTTATAAGTTTCTATTAAAGATAAAACAAATACAAGTTAGTCCGCTGTTGAAGCATAAGGCACTAAAAACAGCAAAGACGCTCCAAATTCCGTTTTCTGAGAAGGAAGTTTCGGAGGTGTTGAAGGGCATGGAAAGTCCTGTTGGTTTTGAAGAAGTAAGAAATAAATTAATAATAGATTTATTTTATACCACCGGAATAAGGCGAACAGAACTGATTCATTTGAAAATTAGCGATATTAGTTTTTCTAACAGTACAATAAAGGTACTTGGTAAAAGAAATAAGGAGAGGATTTTGCCTATTTTGCCAATTATAGTAGAACAACTTTCTTTGTATCTTGACGAGAGGTCTCGTATAGAAAGTGTTAGGGGTTTTGATTGTCTTTTTGTTTCAAAAAAAGGGTTAAAATTAAATGAATCCTTTGTGTATCGGTTAATAAATTCTTACTTTAGTCCTGTCTCCGAAAAAGTAAAAAAAAGTCCGCATATTTTACGTCATACATTTGCGACTCATTTATTAAATAACGGAGCCGATTTAAATTCAGTGAAAGAATTATTAGGTCATTCCAGTTTAGCTTCAACGCAAATTTATACACACAGTAGTTTGTCAGAGCTCAAAAAAGTATATGAAGATGCGCATCCAAGGAATAAGTAATAGTTCAAAAAATGTTTAACCATTAAAAAAATTGATTATGAAGGTAAATGTTCACGCAGTTAACTTTGCTGTTGACGGAAAATTAGTAGGTTATGTTCAAGAGAGAATGGATAAGTTGGAGAAGTACTACGATAAAGTAGTGTCTGCCGATGTCTATTTGAAAGTTGAAAAGACAAGTGATAAGGAGAATAAGGTTGCTGAGGTGAAGATGAATGTCCCTGGTGATGATTTTATGGTAAAAAAACAATGCAAAACATTTGAAGAGGCTATCGAGTTATCGGCTGAATCTTTAGAGAGATTGTTAGTGAAAAGGAAAGAAAAAATAAGAACACATATTTAATCTAAAAGTTTTTTAAAAAAATGTTTTGATTGAGAGATAAAATCTATACATTTGCAGTCCGTTAGAAATAGCGGGCTTTTTTTATTGAATTTGCCAGCGTAGCTCAGTTGGCTAGAGCAGCTGATTTGTAATCAGCAGGTCGTGGGTTCGAGTCCCTCCGCCGGCTCAAAATGAAACTGAGGTTTTGATGGGTTGAAATAAAGTAAGAAAAGAGGGGAGATACTCAAGCGGCCAACGAGGGCAGACTGTAAATCTGCTGTGTAAACTTCGCAGGTTCGAATCCTGCTCTCCCCACAATTTTAGATTTTAAATCTAAAAGTAAAAACTCTGCCGGTGTAGCTCAGGGGTAGAGTGCTTCCTTGGTAAGGAAGAGGTCTCGGGTTCAATTCCCGACATTGGCTCAAGTAAGTAAGAGATTGAAATTAAATATATAAATAGATTAAAAATTAAGTAAAATGGCAAAAGAAACCTTTAACCGTAACAAGCCCCACTTAAACATTGGTACAATTGGGCACGTGGATCACGGAAAAACTACATTAACTGCAGCGATAACTAAAGTGTTATCTGATGCAGGTTACTGTCAAGCAAAATCATTTGATCAAATTGATAATGCTCCAGAAGAAAAAGAAAGAGGTATTACAATTAATACATCACACGTTGAGTATGAAACTGCTAATCGTCATTACGCTCACGTTGACTGTCCAGGTCACGCGGATTACGTAAAGAACATGGTTACTGGTGCTGCTCAGATGGATGGTGCTATTCTTGTTGTAGCAGCAACTGATGGGCCAATGCCACAAACACGTGAGCATATCCTATTAGGTCGCCAAGTTGGTATTCCTAGAATGGTTGTATTCATGAATAAAGTGGATATGGTTGATGATGAGGAATTATTAGAACTTGTTGAAATGGAAATTAGAGACTTATTGTCTTTCTATGAATATGACGGTGATAATTGTCCAGTTGTTCAAGGTTCTGCTTTAGGAGGTTTGAATAATGATCCAGCGTGGGTACCAAAAATCATCGAATTGATGGCTGCGGTTGATGCGTGGATTGAAGAGCCAGTACGTGATACTGAAAAGCCTTTCTTGATGCCGGTTGAGGATGTGTTTACAATTACTGGTCGTGGAACTGTTGCTACAGGTCGTATCGAAACAGGTATTGCTAATACAGGAGATGCTGTTGAAATCATTGGTATGGGAGCTGAAAAATTAACTTCTACTATTACAGGAGTTGAGATGTTCCGTAAAATCCTTGATAGAGGTGAAGCTGGAGATAACGTAGGTTTATTGTTACGTGGTGTTGATAAAGAATCTATCAAAAGAGGAATGGTTATCATTAAGCCAGGATCAGTTAAACCACACGCTACTTTTAAAGCTGAGGTTTATATCTTGAAAAAAGAAGAAGGTGGTCGTCATACACCATTCCATAATAACTATCGTCCACAGTTCTACGTACGTACAACTGATGTAACAGGTGTTATTACTTTACCAGAAGGTGTAGAGATGGTTATGCCTGGAGATAACTTAACAATCAATGTTGCTTTGTTGAGCCCAATCGCTATGAATGTTGGATTACGTTTTGCTATCCGTGAAGGTGGTAGAACTGTAGGTGCAGGTCAGGTAACTGAGATTGTAGCATAATTCTATAAATAATTACAAAACCAGTAACGCTTCGTGCTGTTACTGGTTTTTCACAAACGGGCGTAGTTCAAGGGTAGAATAGCGGTCTCCAAAACCGTTGATGGGGGTTCGAATCCCTCCGCCCGTGCAAAAAAAATATATCATAATGGCAAAAATAATTAATTACATATCAGAATCATTTGAGGAATTAAAGTCAAATATGACTTGGCCAGAGTGGCCTGAAGTGCAACGTCTAACGATTGTTGTTGCTATTTTCTCAGTATTATTCGCTTTGGCAACATGGGGAGTAGATGAGTTTTTTGCGAAAGCATTAGCTGGATTTTTTAATTGGATAAAAGCCTAATTTTTGTGATGACAGATAATAATCTAAAAAAGTGGTATGTTGTTCGTGCGGTAAGTGGGCAAGAGAATAAAGTGAAAGCTTACATAGAAAACGAAATCTCTAGATTAGAGATGGGTGACTATGTTTCTCAAGTTTTAGTTCCGACGGAAAAAGTAGTAACTGTAAAAGATGGAAAGAAATTAATCAAGGATAAAGTTTATTTTCCTGGTTATGTCATGATAGAAGCAAATCTGATAGGTGAAATACCTCATATTATAAAAGGAATAACTAGTGTTATTGGTTTTCTGGGTGAAACTAAAGGAGGAGAGCCGGTTCCATTAAGACTTTCAGAAGTAAATAGAATGCTAGGTAAAGTCGATGAGTTAGCAGTTAATGCAGATACTCGATCTATACCATTCAATTTAGGTGAGACTATTAAGGTTATTGATGGACCTTTTAACGGTTTCAACGGTACAGTTGAAAAAATTAATGAAGAGAAGCGTAAACTTGAAGTAATGGTGAAAATTTTCGGAAGAAAAACTCCATTAGAATTAGGGTTTATGCAAGTTGAAAAAGTATAATATTTTGTTACATATAATATCCATCGCAATCGCTTCTTAATGATTGTGGTGTTAAATTTTTTAAAAAATGGCTAAAGAAATTAGTAAAGTAGTTAAACTACAAGTTAAGGGAGGTGCTGCGAATCCATCGCCACCGGTTGGACCTGCTTTAGGAGCTGCTGGTGTAAACATCATGGAGTTCTGTAAGCAATTCAATGCTAGAACTCAAGATAAAGCCGGCAAAATATGCCCAGTACAAATTACTGTGTATAAAGACAAATCATTCGAATTTGTTGTTAAAACTCCGCCTGCAGCTGTTCAGTTATTGGAAGCTGCGAAGCTAAAATCTGGTTCTGGTGAGCCTAATCGTAAAAAAGTAGCTAGTGTTACTTGGGAACAAATTAGAGCTATTGCTGAAGACAAGATGCCTGACTTAAATGCGTTCACTACGGAGTCTGCAATGAGTATGGTTGCTGGAACAGCTAGATCTATGGGTATAACTGTATCAGGAGACGCTCCTTTTTAATTAAAAGAAAGACATGGCAAAATTGACAAAAAAGCAAAAAGAGGCTGCTTCAAAAATTGACAAAAACAGAATGTACTCTTTGAAAGATGCTGCGGCATTAATTAAAGTTGTTGCGTCTGCAAAATTTGATGAGTCTGTTGATATCGCGGTACGTTTGGGTGTAGATCCAAGAAAAGCGAATCAAATGGTTAGAGGTGTGGTAACATTGCCTCATGGAACTGGTAAAGATGTTAAAGTATTAGCATTAGTTACTCCGGATAAAGAAGCGGAAGCTAAAGAAGCTGGGGCAGACTATGTAGGTCTTGACGAGTATTTACAAAAAATTAAAGACGGTTGGACGGATGTTGATGTTATCATCACTATGCCAAGCGTTATGGGTAAATTAGGTCCATTAGGTCGTATTTTAGGGCCTAGAGGTTTAATGCCAAACCCTAAAACAGGTACTGTAACTATGGATGTTGCAAAAGCTGTTGCAGAGGTTAAAGCTGGTAAAATCGATTTCAAAGTTGATAAAACTGGTATTGTACATGCAGGAATTGGTAAAGTTTCTTTTGGAGCTGAGCAAATTGTTGACAATGCACACGAAATTATTCAAACATTAATCAAACTTAAGCCAACTGCTGCTAAAGGTGTGTATATCAAAAGTATCTACCTTACAAGCACTATGAGTCCTGCTATTGCATTAGACCCAAAAGCAGTATAATTGGTAGTTAATAATTTTTAGTATGACTAGAGAAGAAAAATCAATCGCGATTGAAGATTTAACTGCACAGTTAGCTGGTACAAATATTGTTTACGTAGCAGATATTTCTGGATTAAATGCAGATGCAACTTCAAAGTTGAGAAGAGCTTGTTATAAAGCAGGTATTAAATTAGAGGTTATAAAAAACACTTTGCTTGCAAAAGCAATGGAAGCTTCAGCTAATGATTATGGTGACTTACCGTCAGTATTGACTGGTAATAGTGCTATATTCATTTCAGAGGTAGCAAATGGGCCTGGTAAGATAATAAAAGATTTCCGTAAAAAATCGGCAAAACCGGTTTTGAAAGGAGCTTATATTAATGCTGAGGTTTATATTGGAGATGATCAATTAGAAGCGTTAGCGACTATTAAATCTAAAGAAGAACTTATTGGTGAACTTATTGGATTACTTCAATCACCAGCACAAAAAGTTATTTCTGCACTTCAAAACCAATTCGCTAAAGAAGAGGTTGCTGAAACAGAAGCATAATAAAAATAGAGTAAAACTTAGTTTTTATTATTTACAATGCGCACAATAAACAAAATATAATTTTACAAATCATTTTAAAACGATAGAAAAAATGGCAGATTTGAAACAATTCGCAGAACAATTAGTTAATTTAACTGTAAAAGAAGTTAACGAATTAGCAACAATATTAAAAGATGAGTACGGAATCGAACCAGCTGCTGCAGCTGTTGTAGTTTCAGGTGGTAGTGAAGGTGCTGCTGAAGAAGTACAAACAGAATTTACAGTTGTATTGAAAGAAGCAGGTGCTTCTAAATTAGCAGTTGTGAAAATGGTAAAAGAACTTACAGGTTTAGGTTTGAAAGAAGCTAAAGATGTAGTTGATAGCGCTCCAAGTAACGTTAAAGAAGGTGTAACTAAAGATGAAGCAGAAGCTTTGAAAAAATCTTTAGAAGAAGCTGGGGCTGTTGTTGAGCTTAAATAGTTAAACACAGTTGAGGAATTAGGTTTAGGTCTTGGGTACACATCCAAAGACCTAAACCATTTTTCGTATAACAAAAGTCTGTCTTATTTATTGAATAATAAGTTGTGATAGCAAATTCATTTTATCCCATTACGAGGAAAAAAAATTGACAGATAATAAGAAAGTAGTTATCTTAAATTGATTTTTAAAGATGTGGTGGTTTTAAAATTAAAGTATAATTAGAAATATTTATACCAATAAAAATTACTTTTATAATCAAAATTTTGTCCATTGATGATAACAAATCAGACCGAAAGATTGAATTTTGCCTCTACAAAAAATATTCCTGCATATCCAGATTTTCTTGATGTTCAGGTTAAATCTTTTCAAGATTTTTTTCAATTAGAAACTAAATCTGATGAAAGAGGCAATGAAGGACTTTATAATACCTTCATGGAAAATTTTCCAATTACAGATACAAGAAATAATTTTGTATTGGAATTCCTTGACTACTTCGTGGATCCACCACGTTATACAATTCAAGAATGTATTGAAAGAGGTTTAACACATAGTGTGCCCTTAAAAGCAAGATTGAAATTGTATTGTACAGATCCAGAGCACGAAGATTTTGAAACTATTGTTCAAGATGTTTATCTTGGTACAATTCCTTACATGACGCCAAGCGGTACCTTCGTAATCAACGGAGCGGAACGTGTTGTTGTTTCTCAGCTACATAGATCTCCAGGGGTTTTCTTTGGACAGTCTTTTCATGCTAATGGAACAAAATTATATTCTGCCAGAGTAATTCCTTTTAAAGGTTCTTGGATAGAATTTTCTACAGATATAAATAGCGTAATGTACGCTTATATTGATAGAAAGAAAAAGTTACCTGTTACCACTTTATTCCGTGCAATTGGTTTCGAAAGAGATAAGGATATTCTTGAAATTTTCGACCTTGCTGAGGAAATTAAAGTTTCTAAAACAGGACTTAAAAAATATATCGGTAGAAAATTAGCTGCTCGTGTATTAAATACATGGCATGAAGATTTCGTAGATGAAGATACTGGTGAAGTAGTTTCTATCGAACGTAACGAAATAATCCTTGATAGAGATACAATTATCGATAAAGATAATGTGGAAGAAATCATTGATTCTAACGTTAAATCTATTTTGTTACACAAGGAAGATGCTAATCAAGCTGATTATGCTATCATCCATAACACGTTACAAAAAGATCCAACAAACTCTGAAAAAGAAGCTGTTGAGCATATTTACAGACAACTGCGTAATGCAGAACCGCCTGATGAAGAAACCGCTCGTGGTATTATTGATAAATTATTCTTCTCTGATCAACGTTACAACTTAGGTGAAGTAGGTCGTTACAGAATGAATAAAAAACTTGGTCTTGATATTCCAATGGAAAAGCAAGTGCTTACCAAAGAAGATATTATTACCATTGTAAAATATTTGATCGAACTAATAAATGCGAAAGCAGATATTGATGATATTGATCACTTATCAAACCGTCGTGTAAGAACAGTTGGAGAACAACTGTCTCAACAATTCGGTGTTGGTTTAGCACGTATGGCTAGAACTATTAGAGAGCGTAT
The DNA here is from genome assembly GCF_058725285.1 of Flavobacterium sp. DW-iso2. Classification (NCBI taxonomy): domain Bacteria; kingdom Pseudomonadati; phylum Bacteroidota; class Flavobacteriia; order Flavobacteriales; family Flavobacteriaceae; genus Flavobacterium; species Flavobacterium sp. DW-iso2. The sequence continues at coordinate 75,558 of NZ_JBZXDY010000008.1, forward strand.
GAACGTTAGAGATAACGAGGTGTTTACACCAATAGATTTGATTAATGCTAAAACATTATCGTCTGTTATCAACTCTTTCTTTGGAACAAACCAATTGTCTCAGTTTATGGATCAAACGAATCCACTTGCTGAGATAACGCACAAAAGAAGATTATCTGCGCTAGGACCAGGTGGACTTTCGAGAGAAAGAGCTGGATTTGAGGTACGTGATGTTCACTATACGCACTACGGACGTTTATGTCCTATTGAAACACCAGAGGGACCAAACATTGGTTTGATTTCATCTCTTGGAGTTTATGCTAAAGTGAACGGAATGGGTTTCATTGAAACACCTTACCGTAAAGTAACTAATGGAGTGGTTGATTTAGTTTCAACACCTATTTACTTAAGCGCTGAAGAAGAAGAAGGAATGTTGATCTCTCAAGCGAATATTGAGATGGATGATTCTGGAAAAATTCTTGCTGAAAATGTAATTGCACGTCAAGAAGGGGATTTCCCTGTAATTGACCCTACAAAAGTTGATTATGCGGATGTAGCTCCAAATCAAATTGCTTCAATTTCTGCATCTTTAATTCCTTTCTTGGAACATGATGATGCGAATAGAGCGTTGATGGGATCTAACATGATGCGTCAAGCCGTACCATTAATACGTCCTGAAGCACCAATCGTTGGAACTGGTTTAGAGCGTCAAGTAGCTTCAGATTCTAGAGTTTTAATTAACGCAGAAGGTGATGGAGTTATTGAATATGTAGATGCAAACATCATTACTATTAAATACGACCGTTCTGAAGAAGAAAGAATGGTGAGTTTTGATTCTGATGAGAAAACATACAATTTAATTAAATTTAGAAAAACCAATCAAGGGACAAGTATCAACCTTAAACCTATTGTAAGAAAAGGGGATAGAGTTGTTCTAGGTCAAGTATTGTCAGAAGGATATGCAACTCAAAATGGTGAATTAGCTTTAGGTAGAAACCTTAAAGTTGCGTTTATGCCATGGAAAGGGTATAACTTCGAGGATGCGATTGTAATTTCTGAAAAAGTGGTTCGCGACGATATTTTTACCTCTATTCACGTTGATGATTATTCATTAGAAGTTAGAGATACTAAGTTAGGTAACGAAGAATTGACAAATGATATACCAAACGTTTCTGAAGAGGCTACTAAAGACTTAGATGAAAATGGTATGATTAGAATTGGAGCCGAGGTTAAACCTGGTGACATTCTTATCGGAAAAATTACTCCAAAAGGGGAATCAGATCCTACTCCAGAAGAGAAATTGCTTCGTGCAATCTTCGGGGATAAAGCAGGTGATGTAAAAGATGCTTCATTAAAAGCATCTCCATCTTTACATGGTGTAGTTCTTGACAAAAAATTGTTTGCAAGAGCAGTAAAAGACAAACGCAAACGTACACAAGACAAGGATGCTTTAGGAGCACTTGAAATGGAATACGAAGTAAAATTTGTTGAATTAAAAGACAAGTTAGTCGAAAAACTTTTCTTGATCGTTAATGGGAAAACATCTCAGGGTGTAATGAATGATTTGGGTGAGGAAGTTTTACCAAAAGGTAAAAAATACACTCAAAAAATGCTTTATGCTGTTGAAGATTTTGCTCACTTAAGTAAAGGTCAATGGGTTGCGGATGACTCAACTAATAAAATGGTGAATGAATTAATTCACAACTATAAAATTAAGTTGAATGATTTACAAGGCGCATTAAGAAGAGAGAAGTTTACAATTTCTGTTGGTGATGAATTACCAGCTGGAATTTTGAAATTAGCTAAAGTATATATTGCCAAAAAACGTAAGTTGAAAGTTGGGGATAAAATGGCAGGACGTCACGGTAACAAAGGTATCGTTGCTCGTATCGTTCGTCATGAAGACATGCCTTTCCTTGAAGACGGAACGCCAGTTGATATTGTGTTGAACCCATTAGGTGTACCTTCACGTATGAATATTGGTCAAATTTATGAAACTGTTTTAGGTTGGGCTGGACAGAATTTGGGTAGAAAATATGCTACTCCAATTTTTGATGGTGCTTCTCTAGACCAAATTAATGAATTGACTGACGAAGCTGGAATACCACGTTTTGGACATACTTACCTTTATGATGGTGGTACAGGAGAACGTTTTCATCAAGCAGCAACTGTTGGTGTAATCTATATGTTGAAATTAGGACATATGGTTGATGATAAGATGCACGCACGTTCGATCGGTCCATACTCATTAATTACGCAACAACCTCTTGGTGGTAAAGCACAATTTGGTGGACAACGTTTTGGAGAGATGGAAGTTTGGGCACTTGAGGCTTATGGAGCGTCAAGTACACTAAGAGAAATCTTGACTGTGAAGTCTGATGATGTAATTGGTAGAGCTAAAACTTACGAAGCAATCGTAAAAGGAGAGTCTATGCCAGAACCAGGATTACCTGAATCATTCAATGTATTGATGCATGAATTGAAAGGTCTTGGACTTGACATTAGATTAGAAGAATAGTATTTAGTATTCAGTATTCAGCCTAAAGTAATCAGTGATAAACTGAACACTAAAAGCTGAATACTGAACACTTTTTTTAATTAGTTTTAAGGATTTAGCCTCGTAAACCGTTCCGATTTTTTATATAAAATGAGTTTTATATAACTAGCGCTTTAATAGAAGTTTAAAGTTTAGAGAAGTAATCCAGGTAGAAACGCAGCACGCTGCGCACTATAATCAATTTTTAATTGCAATTAAATCAATAGTAAAAACTATGATGAATAATAGAAATAATAATAACAATAAAGATAAGAATCCTGTAAAAAGATTCAATAAAATATCTATTGGTTTAGCTTCTCCAGAATCTATCTTGAAAGAATCAAGAGGTGAAGTTTTAAAGCCGGAAACTATCAACTACCGTACGCACAAGCCTGAGCGTGACGGTCTTTTCTGTGAACGAATTTTTGGACCAGTTAAAGATTTTGAATGTGCTTGTGGTAAGTACAAAAGAATTCGCTACAAAGGAATCATTTGTGACCGTTGTGGTGTTGAAGTTACTGAGAAAAAAGTACGTAGAGATAGAGTAGGTCACATCAACCTTGTTGTGCCAATCGCTCATATCTGGTATTTCCGTTCCCTTCCTAATAAAATTGGATACATACTTGGTCTTCCGTCTAAGAAATTAGATATGATCATTTACTATGAGAGATATGTAGTAATCCAAGCAGGTATTGCAGTAAATGGTGAAGGTGAATCAGTAAAAAGATTAGATTTCTTAACAGAAGAAGAGTATTTGAATATCTTAGATACTCTTCCTGCAGATAATCAATATCTTGACGATTTTGATCCTAATAAATTTGTTGCCAAAATGGGAGCAGAGTGTATCATGGATTTATTAGCAAGAATTGATCTTGATGAATTGTCTTACCAATTAAGACATAATGCTAACACTGAAACGTCTAAACAACGTAAAACAGAAGCATTAAAAAGATTACAAGTAGTTGAATCTTTTCGTGAGTCTAACTTGAACCGTGAGAATCGTCCTGAATGGATGATTATGAAAGTGGTACCAGTTATTCCACCAGAATTACGTCCACTTGTGCCACTTGATGGAGGTCGTTTTGCAACTTCAGATTTAAATGATTTATACCGTCGTGTAATTATTCGTAACAACCGTTTGAAAAGATTAATGGAGATCAAGGCTCCAGAAGTGATCTTAAGAAATGAAAAACGTATGTTGCAAGAATCAGTAGATTCATTATTTGATAATACACGTAAAGCTTCTGCTGTAAAAACAGAATCAAACAGACCCTTAAAATCATTATCTGATTCCCTTAAAGGTAAGCAAGGACGTTTCCGTCAAAACTTACTTGGAAAACGTGTGGATTATTCTGCTCGTTCGGTAATTGTTGTTGGACCTGAGTTGAAATTGTTCGAATGTGGTATCCCTAAAGATATGGCAGCCGAATTATACAAGCCTTTCGTGATTCGTAAATTAATCGAAAGAGGTATTGTTAAAACTGTAAAATCAGCTAAGAAAATAATAGACAAGAAAGAGCCTGTAGTTTGGGATATCCTTGAAAACGTAATTAAAGGTCACCCGATTTTACTGAATCGTGCCCCTACTTTGCACAGACTAGGTATTCAAGCTTTCCAACCAAAATTAATTGAAGGTAAAGCAATACAATTGCACCCTTTAGTTTGTACTGCATTTAATGCGGATTTTGATGGGGATCAAATGGCGGTACATTTACCATTAGGACCGGAAGCTATCCTTGAAGCACAATTGTTAATGTTGGCTTCTCATAACATTCTGAATCCTGCAAATGGTGCGCCAATTACAGTACCTTCTCAGGATATGGTCTTGGGTCTTTATTATATGACCAAAGAACGTTTGTCAACTCCAGAAAAGAAAATTTTAGGTCAAGATTTGACTTTCTATTCTGCTGAGGAAGTTAATATCGCTTTAAACGAAGGAAGATTAGAATTGAATGCTAGAGTGAGAATTAGAGCAAAAGATTTTAATGACGCTGGAGAATTAGTGTTTAAAATTATTCAAACTACTGCCGGTCGTGTAATCTTTAATGAGGTTGTACCAGAAGCAGCAGGATATATCAATGATGTATTGACTAAGAAAAACCTTAGAGACATTATCGGACATGTATTAAATTCAACTAGCGTACCTGAAACGGCTGCCTTCTTGGATAACATGAAAGATATGGGATACAAATTTGCCTTTAAAGGTGGATTGTCATTCTCATTAGGGGATATTAGAATTCCAGATCAAAAACCAAAATTAATCGCAGATGCCAGAGAGCAAGTTGAAGGTATTTCTGTAAATTATAACATGGGTCTTATTACCAATAACGAACGTTACAACCAAGTTATTGATGTATGGACTTCTGCCAATGCTCAACTGACAGAATTAGCAATGAAAAACATTAGAGAAGACCAACAAGGTTTCAACTCGGTGTACATGATGCTTGATTCTGGAGCAAGGGGTTCCAAAGAACAAATTCGTCAGTTAACTGGTATGCGTGGTTTGATGGCTAAGCCTAAAAAATCGACTGCTGGTGGTGGTGAAATTATTGAAAATCCAATTCTTTCTAACTTTAAAGAAGGTCTTTCAATCCTTGAGTACTTTATTTCTACTCACGGTGCGCGTAAAGGTCTTGCGGATACTGCCTTGAAAACGGCAGATGCAGGATATTTAACAAGAAGATTGCATGATGTTTCTCAAGATGTTATTGTTAACATCGAAGATTGTGGAACATTAAGAGGTGTTGAAGTATCAGCATTGAAAAAGAATGAGGAAATTGTTGAATCATTAGGAGAAAGAATCTTAGGACGTGTTGCATTGCAAGATGTAGTGAATCCTTTAACTAATGATGTTTTAGTAGAAGCTGGACAACAAATCACTGAGGCTATTATGAAAACGATCGATGCTTCTCCAATCGAGAAAGTAGAAGTTCGTTCTCCTCTTGTATGTGAAGCGTTGAAAGGTATTTGTGCTAAATGTTACGGTAGAAACTTAGCTACTGGAAAAATGACACAAAGAGGTGAGGCAGTAGGAGTTATTGCAGCACAATCTATTGGTGAGCCAGGAACACAGTTAACATTACGTACTTTCCACGTTGGAGGGGTAGCGGGTGGTATTTCTGAGGAATCAAGTATCATAACAAAATTCAAGGGTAAACTTGAAATTGAAGATTTAAAAACTGTTAAAGGTGAAGATAATGACGGAAATGCCGTTGATATCGTTGTTTCTCGTTCTACTGAGTTAAAATTAATTGACGAGAAAACGGGTATTCTTTTAAATACACATAATATTCCTTACGGATCTAGTATTTTTGTAAAAGATGGTCAGTCAGTTGAGAAAGGTGAAGTTATCTGTAAATGGGATCCATATAATGGAGTTATTGTTTCGGAATTCACTGGTAAAATTGCTTACGAAGAGTTAGAGCAAGGTCAGTCTTTCATTGTTGAAATTGATGAGCAAACTGGTTTCCAAGAAAAAGTAATTTCTGAGTCTAGAGCTAAAAAATTAATTCCTACTTTATTGGTTTACGGTAAAGATGGCGAGTTGATACGTTCTTATAACTTACCTGTTGGAGCCCACTTGATGGTTGAAGATGGTGAGAAAATTAAAGCAGGTAAAGTATTAGTTAAGATTCCACGTCGTTCTTCTAAATCAGGAGATATTACAGGAGGTTTACCTAGAATTACTGAATTGCTAGAAGCTCGTAACCCTTCTAATCCAGCTGTAGTTTCTGAAATTGATGGTGTTGTTTCTTTTGGAAAAATTAAAAGAGGTAACCGTGAGATTATCATCGAATCTAAATTTGGTGATGTTAGAAAGTATTTAGTTAAACTTTCAAGTCAAATTCTTGTTCAAGAGAATGACTTCGTTAGAGCTGGTGTACCATTGTCTGACGGAGCAATTACTCCAGAAGATATTTTAAGAATTAAAGGACCAGCTGCTGTTCAACAGTACTTGGTAAATGAGATTCAAGAAGTATACCGTTTACAAGGGGTGAAAATTAATGATAAGCACTTTGAAGTAGTAATACGTCAAATGATGCGTAAAGTTAGAGTTCAAGATCCAGGTGATACCTTATTCTTAGAAGATCAATTAATTCACACTAAAGATTTTATCCTTCAAAACGATAAATTATATGGTATGAAAGTAGTTGAGGATGCTGGTGATTCAGCTAACTTGAAAGAAGGTCAAATCGTTTCTCCACGTGAGTTACGTGATGAAAATTCATTACTGAAACGTAACGATAAAAATATTGTTGTAGCTCGTGATGTTATCACTGCAACTGGTACTCCTGTTTTACAAGGGATTACAAGAGCATCGCTACAAACAAAATCATTTATCTCTGCGGCTTCTTTCCAAGAGACTACTAAAGTATTAAACGAAGCTGCGGTTGCAGGTAAGATTGATTACTTAGAAGGATTGAAAGAAAATGTAATTGTAGGACATAGAATTCCTGCAGGTACAGGTATGAGAGAGTACGATCATACAATTGTAGGTTCTAAGGAAGATTACAATGATATGATGGCAAATAAAGAGGAATATATTTATTAAAACTAAGATATGAGTAATTCTAATCAACAACAGGAGCAGATTAATATTGAATTAGATGAGAAAACAGCGGAAGGAATTTATTCTAACTTAGCTATTATCAATCATTCTTCATCAGAATTTGTTCTCGATTTTGTAAGTATCATGCCTGGTATTCCTAAGGCCAAAGTGAAATCAAGAATTGTCTTGACACCGCAGCATGCCAAAAGATTATTAAAAGCAATTGGAGAAAATATTCACCGTTTTGAACAAGCCCATGGCGAAATTAAAGACACCGAACAACCTCCGATACCTTTAAATTTTGGTCCAGCAGGACAAGCATAATGTTATAGAAAAAGGCTCCAGAAATGGAGCCTTTTTTTGTGCTATAATGTCGCGATGCTTGGTTTGATATTATAGGTGTAGAATGACTGTGTTTTTGTCTAAAATCTGATAACCATCGAGTAAATTCCTTTTTTGTGGTTTTTTTATGGGCGGTTTCTGTAGATAAACGTTTTTTATGGCCGTATATCGGAAATATTTTAAAGAAGGTTATTGATGCTTTAGTTTTGTACAAGAATTAAAGATATAAATTGTCTTTTTCGAAAACAAAGCCCCCTATGAACAACTTTTCTAAATGTAACTACTCTAAAAAAACACTAACTATTTTCTTTTTGTTTCTTTTTGTTTTAGTATCGAATGTTTCTGTATTTAGTCAAAGTTCAGGTAATAGTGTAGTTGAATCTACTACAAATAACAGCTCTAATGAAGTAAAAGAAGATAATAAGGCAGCGTCAAATGTAGAATTTGTTCTTTGGTTCATGGGTTCGAAACAAGATCCTAACAGTACAATTTCAAATGACGGAATCAATACAAAAAAGCAAATTATGACTTCTGGATTGGCACCCAATCGTTTGTTAATTAAAGCTTTTTTAAAGAAAGCCGTTAACTTTGAAATTGCAATAGCTTAATATAAGATTTTAAATTAAAAATATATAACCACAAAAAAACGCTAATTTTTAAATTAGCGTTTTTTTATATATTGAATTTAAAAGATACTATTCAAATTCTGAAGTAAAAAATAATTTTACACTTGGATATTTATTTTCCGTCATTTTGATTGTGAAATCTGAATCAGCAAGGAAAACTAATTGGCCATATTTGTCTTTAGCTAAGAACTTCTGCTTGATACGCTTAAATTCTTTAAACTCATCATTCTTTGGGTCATTTGGTTTTACCCAACAGGCTTTATGAACAGGGAAATTCTCGTAGGTACATTTTGCTCCGTACTCATGTTCTAGACGGTATTGTATTACCTCATATTGAAGTGCACCTACCGTTCCAATAATTTTTCTATTATTCATTTCAAGAGTAAACAACTGTGCTACCCCTTCATCCATCAACTGGTCGATCCCTTTGTCAAGCTGTTTGGCTTTCATTGGGTCTGCATTATTAATGTATCTAAAGTGTTCTGGAGAAAAACTCGGAATACCTTTAAAGCTCATAATCTCTCCTTCGGTTAAGGTATCTCCAATTTTAAAATTCCCTGTATCGTGTAATCCTACAATATCACCTGGATAAGAGATATCAACTATTTCTTTCTTTTCGGCAAAAAAGGCGTTTGGACTTGAAAATTTCAAGTTCTTTTTTTGACGTACGTGATAATACGGTTTGTTTCTTTCAAAAGTACCGGATACAATTTTTATAAAAGCTAATCTGTCTCTGTGTTTTGGATCCATATTAGCATGGATTTTAAAAACAAATCCAGTCATTTTTTCTTCTGTTGGGTCGACTAATCTAGTTTCCGACTCTTTTGGTCTTGGTGATGGAGCAATTTCAACAAAACAATCTAAAAGTTCACGAACTCCAAAATTATTCAATGCGGATCCAAAAAAGACTGGTTGCAATTTTCCATCCAAATAGTCTTGACGATCAAATTTTGGATAGACTTCATCGATTAATTCTAGCTCTTCACGTAAAGTATCAGCGGGTTTCTGCCCGATAATTTTTTCTAATTCAGGATTTTGAACATCCGAAAAAGCGATGGTTTCTTCAATGTTTTTACGGTTGTCTCCACTAAATAAATTAATATTTTGTTCCCATAAATTGTATATTCCTTGGAAGTCATAACCCATTCCTATAGGAAAACTGAGTGGTGTAACCGTTAGTCCCAGTTTTTGCTCTACTTCGTCCATAAGGTCAAAAGCATCTTTACCTTCACGATCCATCTTATTGATGAATACAATAATGGGAATTTTTCGCAATCTACATACGGCGACTAATTTTTCCGTTTGTTCCTCAACACCTTTAGCAACGTCAATTACCACTATGACACTGTCAACAGCGGTTAAGGTTCTAAATGTATCTTCGGCAAAATCCTTATGCCCTGGGGTATCAAGAATATTTATTTTTTTCTCTTTGTAATTAAATGCCAAAACGGAGGTAGAAACAGAAATTCCTCTCTGACGTTCAATTTCCATGAAATCACTCGTGGCTCCTTTTTTGATTTTATTATTTTTAACAGCACCCGCTTCTTGAATAGCACCACCAAAAAGGAGGAGTTTTTCTGTAAGCGTTGTTTTACCTGCATCGGGATGAGATATAATCCCGAAAGTTCTTCTTCTTTGTATTTCTTTTAAAAAGCTCATGTATGATGTAAATAGTTTGCAAAAGTACTATTTATAAATGTGAATAAAAAAAATGAGGCTGTCTTTTAAAACAGCCTTATTTATATTCGAAATATTTAGGGTTTACATGTTGATTGACCAAACAGAATAACCGTTTGGAGGGCACTGGATTTTAACCCATTTGTCGCCTTGCGTTGTAGGAATCCATGTAGAGTAACCTGTAAAGTCCTTTATTTGTGCATTGGCCCAATTAGTAGGAACCCATCTTTCTTGCCATGAAGAAGAATTATTGATGTAAACAACTAATCCTGGGTTTCCATTATACCCATTTCTTCTGGCGATGTATTCATCATTATCTGCATATAAAATGGATGTTGTACCAGTAGCTTTTTGATTGTGAATCCAAATCAAGTTATTCATTTTTGCTTTGTCCAGCCATTCTTCGTAATCTCTGTAAAAAATTGTTGGATAACCTTCATGAGTTAGAATATATGCATATGCCAATTGCTTATTATATATTTCATCTGTATCATGGTTGGTAACAAACGTGACTGCTTTGTATGGATTTCTTTTCCACATCATGTCGTCATTCAAAAGAGCTAAATTATTACCGTCAAATGCATCATTCATTTTGTAATAACAAGCAAAATCAAATACAGAGCTGTTTGCACTATTTGCCCACCATTCTAATGTGTTTACGTTTGAATCCCAGTATTCTCCAACTGAAAAACCACCAACATTAGTGTTCCAATCTTTAACTACCCAAGGACCAAAACCTTTAACATAGTCAAATCTCCAACCGTCAAATTTCATAGTGTTTTTGTAATACTTACCAACGCCATCTGTTCTCAGCCAAAGCCAGTTTTGAACATTTGGTGCAACGTGTGCTAAGTCAGGAAACCCACCAAAAGCACCTTCGTCATTATTAGCGTAGGCATTTTTATAAAAGTCAGCACTTGTTCTAGGGAATTTTCCAGAAGCAACGCCAGTGAAATTAGTATAGGTTTGGGTTCCTGTAAAAGGATTGCTTTCTAACTGTCCTCCGCTATTGTGATTTAGAACCATATCAGCATAAACCTGCATATTTTCGGTATGTGCTTTTGTAATTAAACTTACCAATTCTGTTTTAGAACCAAAACGCGTTTCTATAGTCCCATTTTGGTTGTAATTTCCAAAATCAAAATAGTCAGTAGGGTCATATCCCATAGAAAAAGCACCGTTCTGTGCTTTAGATACCGGAGGAAGCCAAATGGATCCAATACCTGCGTTTGACCATGCTGTTACTTTTGTGCCTAATGTATTCCACCAGTTTCCACCGGCAGGCACGTCCCAGTAAAAAGCTTGCATCATTACGCCACCTCCTGGATTTGCTACATATTTTCCTGTAGTTGAAGTTGTCATGGATTTTCCAGTACTGAACGGATGGCCGTCATGGTGAGTGACGTCAACTACTTTACTTAATGCCTTAATTTCTGCAGTTGGTCCTTGTAATTCGTCATTTGAATTACAGGAGAAAAGGCACACAGCCAATGCGGCTAATGTTGCAATTCTTAAATTTGGTTTTTTCATAATTTTGTAGGTTGGTTAATTAATTTATTTGGGTATTATTTTTTTATATGTACGACCAAGAAGCTTTTGTATTAAAAGTTAATAATTAGGATATTCATTATTATCTATAGTTTTTAATAATTATAATAATTTATTTTAGTAGTTATTTTAAGAATAATAGTGTTGTTATTGGGCTAATGTATGTAAAATAGTATATGGTATATCTTTTGAATTTCCATTCGTACGTACGAAAACGTTGTAGTGTTGATAAGTATTTATATTTTATTAGAAATGAGCTGTTTATATGTTTATTGTTTGCGTTTTTTTTAATTTTTTTCAGGGCTTAGAAATCAAAATAATTAGTTAGAGGAATAAATTATGTTAAAGTATAGACTTATTTGAGGCGAATTATTATGCAATTACGGAGGGTCGTAATGAGTAGATTTGTAAGTGGTTAAATTGCAGTGCTATTTTTGATTAGGGCGTATGAGAAGGAGTGAATTTCAGAATGTTCAAACGCGCTTATAATTTTTTGTTAATACTAGTGGGGAAACTTGTATTATGTAATTGAATTGTTATTTTTGTTCGTTTTAACTTTGGGAAACTGTTTGTAAGAACATTTTTATTTCCTGATAGTTAAAGTGTATATTTGGCGACGGGTCGCAGGGTCTTTATAAATGAGGTCTCGAGGAATTTAAATTAGAATACTTTACTAAAATATAAAATTGATATAATGCCATTAAAAACAATACAAATGAAGTCCATAAATAGTAGAATTGCACTTATATTTTTTCTTTTACTGTTTTCAAGCAATATTACCAGAGCACAAGAAATAATTAGAGATTCTGTAGTTACGCCTGTTAAGAAAATCAAGACCAACGAAAGACAAAAGATCGATGGTATTATTGCCACTGTAGGAGATTACATTGTTTTAGATTCAGATATAGACAAGTCTTATTTAGAGTTGTCAAGTCAGGGTAATTCCATAAAAGACATTACGCGATGTCAAATGTTAGGAAAATTATTGGAGGATAAATTATATGCACATCAAGCCATTCAGGATAGTGTTAAAGTAACAGATGCTGAAGTAAAGAGTATGCTTGAGGAGCGTTTAAGTTATATGGTAGGTCAAATAGGTTCCATGGAAAAAGTGATCAAGTATTATAAGAAAAATTCTGAAGAAGAGTTTAGAAGTTATTTCTTTGATATTTTGAAAGAGAATAAGCTTTCTTCAGAAATGCAGAAGAAAATTGTTGAAGAAGTAGAAATTACACCAGAAGAAGTTCGTAATTTTTTCAAATCAATTCCTAAAGATGAATTGCCTCTTTTTGGAGCGGAAATGGAAGTAGCGCAAATTGTAGTTACTCCAAAGATTTCAGAAGCCGAAAAACAAAAGGTAATAGATAAACTTAATGAGTTTAAAAAGGACGTTGAAGCAGGTTCTAGCTTTTCAACTAAAGCAGTATTGTACTCGCAAGATAAAGCTTCAGTTCCCAATGGAGGTTATTATAAAATGAATAGAAAAACGCCGTTTGTAAAAGAATTTAAAGAGGTTGCTTTTAGTTTGCAAGAAGGAGAAATTTCTGCTCCTTTCGAAACTGATTTTGGTTTTCATATTATTTATGTTGAAAAAATAAAAGGACAGGAAATTGAATTGCGTCATATATTATTAACTCCTACTGTATCCGAAGATGCCCTGACTTCAGCTAAAGAGAAAATTACTTTGATTAGAAATAAGATTGTAGATAAAAAAATAACATTTGCTGAAGCGGCTAGAACAGAATCTGATCAAAAAGAAACCAGAGCAAATGGCGGGTCTTTAATCAATCCGAAAACTCAAGATACTCGTTTTGAAATGACAAAAATGGATCCTAGTCTCTATAGTGAGGTTTCCAATTTGAAAGATGATGCGATTTCTCAACCAGTTTTAGATACAGATGAAAACGGGAAGAAAAGCTTCAAGATAATTACAGTGACAAATAGAATCAATGAGCACATTGCTGATTATGCTACGGATTATATTAAGATTAAGGATTTAGCATTGAAAGAAAAGCAAATTAGAGCAATTGGAAAATGGTTCGACGAAACGATCAAAGAAACGTACATTAAAATTCTTGGAGAATATAGAGATTGTGAGTTTACAAACGATTGGTTAAAAAAATAATTTTATATTTTTCTAAAATAAATAAAAAGAGTTAGCTTTATGAATTCATAGAGTTAACTCTTTTTTAATTTAAATCCCTATAAGAAATGTCGGACGTAGCAGCAATACATGATTTGGTTCAAAAACGAAATGAATTAAAAAGCGAAATAGCGAAAATTATTGTAGGTCAGGATGCGGTGGTAGATCAAGTTTTACTCTGTATTTTTTCTGGAGGACATGCGCTGCTTGTAGGTGTTCCTGGATTAGCCAAGACTTTAATGGTGAATACACTTGCTCAGGCTTTGGGACTTGATTTTAAAAGGATACAGTTTACTCCAGATTTAATGCCTTCAGATATTTTGGGAAGTGAAATATTAGATGAGAACCGTCAATTTAAATTTTTAAAGGGACCTATTTTTTCGAATATTATTCTGGCCGATGAAATCAATCGTACGCCGCCTAAAACCCAAGCAGCTTTACTAGAAGCGATGCAAGAGCGATCTGTTACTATTGCGGGTGAAAATTATAAGTTGAACTTGCCTTATTTTGTTTTGGCTACTCAAAATCCAATAGAACAAGAAGGAACCTATCCTTTGCCTGAGGCGCAATTAGACCGTTTTATGTTTGCTATTAAACTCGAGTATCCTTCGTTTGAAGAGGAGGTTCAGGTAGTAAAGCGTACCACTTCAGATAATAAAACTACCATTAGTCCATTGTTTACTGCGCAGGAAATCATAGATTTTCAGCAATTGATTCGCAGAATTCCCGTAGCGGATAATGTTATTGAATATGCTGTGACCTTAGTTAGTAAAACGCGTCCAGACAACCCATTGTCTGATGAATATATTAAAAGTTATTTGGATTGGGGAGCAGGTCCAAGAGCTTCTCAGAATTTAATATTAGCAGCCAAAGCACACGCTGCCTTTAACGGTAAATTTTCACCCGATATTGAGAATGTAAAAGCTGTTGCAACCGGAATACTTCGTCATAGAATAATTAAGAACTATAAAGCGGATGCTGAGGGTATAACAGAAGAAATGATAATTGCTAAATTGCTGTAAAATGTGATTTTTTGGTTTCTTTGAACTTAAATTTTGATCTGAACTATAACGTTTTCTTATTTGTAACAATTTTCGAACTTTAGGAATAATGCGAAAATAAATGATTAATTACGGATTAATCATTATGATGTTAAAATTTTTACATTTTGTCAATTATGTGTATTAAAAATTAGTATTAAGTAATAATAATTTTTAAAAAGACCACTTCTGTTAAATTTTTTTTAATTCTCGGCTTAAATTCGTTAATTTGCATTGCGAAAAAAAACAAATAAAATACCTAAATAGTATGGCTTTTGATTTTGAGATGATCAAAAAAATCAGCCTTTAACATTGAAAAGAATTGTACTATGAACATTTATAACGATTATCTACAGGAAATCGAAGAACGAAGAGGTCAGGGACTTAACCCAAAACCGATTGATGGCGCTGAATTACTAAGCGAAATCATTACACAAATTAAAGATTCAGATAACGCACACCGCGAAGAGTCTCTTAAATTCTTTACTTATAACACTGTTCCAGGAACTACTCCTGCTGCTGGTGTGAAGGCTGCGTTTTTAAAGGAGATTATTCTTGAAGAATCTGTAGTAAAAGAAATTACTCCTATTTTTGCATTTGAGTTGTTATCACACATGAAAGGTGGGCCTTCGATTGAGGTTTTGCTTGATTTAGCGTTAGGTAATGATGTTGCTATTGCAAAAGAAGCAGCAAAGGTTCTTAAGACTCAATTTTTCCTTTACGAGGCTGATACAGCTCGTTTAGAAGTAGCATTCAAAAGCGGTAACGAAATTGCTGAAGAAATTTTAGAGAGCTATGCTAAAGCTGAATTTTTCACAAAACTTCCAGAAGTAGCAGAAGAGATTAAGGTAGTTACTTATATTGCTGGTGAAGGAGATATTTCAACTGATTTGCTTTCTCCAGGAAACCAAGCGCATTCCCGTTCAGATCGTGAACTTCATGGTAAATGTCTAATTTCTCCTGAAGCTCAAGATGAAATTCAAGCCTTGCAAGCACAGCATCCTGATAAAAGTGTGATGTTGATTGCTGAAAAAGGTACTATGGGTGTAGGTTCATCAAGAATGTCAGGTGTAAACAACGTGGCGCTTTGGACTGGTGAAAAAGCAAGTCCTTATGTTCCTTTTATTAACATTGCTCCAATTGTAGCAGGAACAAACGGAATTTCTCCAATTTTCTTGACTACTGTTGATGTTACTGGTGGAATTGGTTTAGACCTTCAAAACTGGGTAAAAGTAGTTGATGAAAAAGGAAACGCTGTACGCAATGAAAACGGTGATGTTGTTTTAGAAGAAGCCTATTCTGTTGCTACAGGTACAGTTCTTACCATCAATACAAAAACTAAGAAATTATACAATGGGGACAAAGAGCTGATAGATATTTCTAAAGCGTTCACTCCTCAAAAAATGGAATTTATAAAAGCGGGTGGTTCATACGCTATTGTATTCGGTAAAAAATTACAAACTTTTGCATCGAAAACTTTAGGAATTGATATCGTTCCAGTTTTTGCTCCGTCAAAAGAAGTTTCGATCGAAGGACAAGGGCTTACGGCAGTAGAGAAAATATTTAATAAAAACGCAGTTGGAACAACTCCAGGTAAAGTTTTACACGCAGGTTCCGATGTACGTGTAGAAGTAAACATTGTTGGTTCACAAGACACAACTGGTTTGATGACTTCTCAGGAATTGGAGTCTATGGCTGCAACTGTGATTTCACCAATCGTTGACGGTGCGTACCAATCAGGTTGTCATACAGCTTCAGTTTGGGACAATAAATCTAAGGCAAATATTCCTAGATTGATGAAGTTCATGAATGACTTCGGTTTGATTACTGCTCGTGACCCTAAAGGAGAATATCTTGCAATGACGGATGTAATTCATAAAGTACTAAATGATATTACTGTTGATGAGTGGGCGATCATTATTGGTGGTGACTCTCATACAAGAATGTCAAAAGGAGTTGCTTTTGGTGCAGACTCCGGAACAGTTGCGCTTGCATTGGCTACTGGTGAGGCTTCAATGCCAATTCCAGAGTCGGTAAAAGTTACGTTCAAAGGAGATATGAAAACCTATATGGATTTCCGTGATGTAGTTCATGCTACTCAATCTCAAATGTTGAAACAATTTGGTGGAGAGAATGTGTTCCAAGGAAGAATCATTGAGGTTCACTTAGGTACCCTTACTGCTGATCAAGCATTTACTTTTACAGACTGGACTGCAGAGATGAAAGCGAAAGCTTCTATCTGTATTTCTGAAGATGAAACTTTGATCGAATCGTTAATGATCGCTAAGAGAAGAATTCAGATCATGATTGACAAAGGAATGGATAATGCTAAGCAAGTTCTTAAAGGATTGATAGCTATTGCCGATAAGAGAATCGCAGATATTAGGTCAGGTGAGAAACCAGCTTTAACTCCAGATGCAAATGCTAAGTATTTTGCTGAAGTTGTTATTGATCTTGATTTAGTTGAAGAGCCAATGATTGCCGATCCAGATGTTAATAATGCAGATGTTTCTAAGAGATATACACACGATACTATTAGACCGCTTTCTTTTTACGGAGGAGTGAAAAAAGTAGATCTTGGTTTTGTTGGATCTTGTATGGTTCACAAAGGAGATTTGAAAATTCTTTCTCAAATGTTGAAGAATATAGATGAGCAATATGGTAAAGTGGAGTTTAAAGCACCGCTTGTCGTTGCGCCTCCAACTTACAATATCGTAGATGAATTGAAAGCTGAAGGAGACTGGGAAGTTTTACAAAAATACTCTGGTTTCGAATTTGATGACAATGCTCCAAAAGGAGTAGCGCGTACTGGATACGAAAATATCTTATATCTAGAGCGTCCAGGATGTAACCTTTGCATGGGTAACCAAGAAAAAGCAGAAAAAGGGGATACAGTAATGGCAACTTCTACTCGTCTTTTCCAAGGAAGAGTTGTAGAAGATTCTGAAGGTAAAAAAGGAGAGTCATTACTTTCATCAACACCTGTTGTCGTATTGTCTACAATCTTAGGTAGAACTCCTACTATGGAGGAGTATAAAGCTGCAGTAAAGGGTATTAATCTGACTCAATTTGCACCATCTCATAAATTGTTAGTGATGTAATCACTGAGATTAGTTAATTATATCTAAAAGCCTGAGTCTATGATTCAGGCTTTTTTTATTTTTATAGCTCCTCTATTTTTTGTACCTTGTGATATCTAAAGAACAATAATAAAAAATAATTATATATATGGCGTTTGATATTGAAATGATAAAAAAAGTGTATGACAACATGACAAGTCGTGTTGATGCTGCACGTGAGATTGTTGGTCACCCACTTACTTTGACAGAGAAAATTTTATACAACCACCTTTGGGATGGTATGCCCTCTAAAGCTTTTGCTAGGGGAACTGATTATGTTGATTTTTCTCCAGACAGAGTTGCTTGTCAAGATGCAACGGCTCAAATGGCTTTGTTGCAATTTATGCATGCTGGAAAAGCTAAGGTTGCCGTTCCTACAACGGTGCATTGTGATCACTTGATTCAGGCTAAGGTTAATGCTGTAACCGATTTGGCCAGAGCAAAAACACAAAGTAATGAAGTTTTTGATTTTCTTTCGTCAGTTTCTGATAAATACGGAATTGGTTTTTGGAAACCGGGAGCTGGGATTATTCACCAAGTAGTTCTTGAAAACTATGCTTTTCCTGGAGGAATGATGATCGGTACTGATTCGCATACTGTAAATGCAGGTGGATTAGGAATGGTTGCTATTGGTGTAGGTGGAGCAGATGCCGTAGATGTAATGTCAGGAATGGCATGGGAATTAAAATTTCCAAAACTTATAGGTGTTAAATTAACAGGGAGGTTGTCAGGATGGACAGCTCCAAAAGATGTAATTCTTAAAGTTGCTGGAATTCTTACTGTAAAAGGTGGAACTGGTGCTATTGTTGAATACTTCGGTGAAGGCGCTACTTCAATGTCTTGTACAGGAAAAGGAACCATATGTAACATGGGCGCTGAGATAGGAGCTACCACTTCTACTTTTGGTTATGATGATTCAATGGGACGTTACTTACGTTCTACTAAGAGAGCTGATGTAGCTGATGCCGCAGATAAAGTTGCAGATTACTTAACAGGAGATCCTGAAGTATATGCTAACCCGGAAAAGTATTTTGATCAAGTTATCGAAATTAACTTATCAGAACTACAGCCACATTTAAACGGACCTTTCACACCAGATTTAGCTACGCCAATTTCTAAAATGAAAGAAACAGCTATTAAAAATAACTGGCCTTTGAAAATCGAAGTAGCTTTGATTGGTTCTTGTACCAATTCTTCTTATGAAGACATTGCGCGTGCAGCTTCAATAGCTAAACAAGTTACAGATAAAAAATTAAAAATAAAGTCCAAGTTTACGATTACTCCAGGTTCTGAAGTGGTTCGTTACACGATAGAACGTGACGGATTTATAGATATTTTCGATAAAATGGGAGCGACAGTTTTCGCAAATGCTTGTGGGCCATGTATTGGTATGTGGGATAGAGAAGGAGCTGAAAAAGAAGAGCGCAACACAATCGTTCACTCTTTCAACCGTAATTTC
Source organism: Flavobacterium sp. DW-iso2 (assembly GCF_058725285.1). Lineage (NCBI taxonomy): Bacteria > Pseudomonadati > Bacteroidota > Flavobacteriia > Flavobacteriales > Flavobacteriaceae > Flavobacterium > Flavobacterium sp. DW-iso2. The sequence goes on from NZ_JBZXDY010000008.1 coordinate 94,576, forward strand.
TCTAAACGTGCTGATGGAAATCCAAATACTATGGCTTTCGTAGGTTCGCCAGAATTGGTAACTGCTATGGCGATTGCAGGTGATTTAGGATTCAATCCATTGACAGATACTTTAATCAATGAAGATGGTGAAGAAGTGATGCTGGAAGCACCAACAGGTGATGAATTACCTAAAAACGGATTTGATGCAGAAGACCCAGGCTTCCAAGCTCCGGCAGCTGACGGTTCAGGTATTCAAGTATCTGTTAGCGAAACTTCAGAACGTTTACAATTATTGGCTCCGTTTGCTCCATGGGACGGGAAAAATATTATAGGTGCTAAATTACTTATAAAAGCATTTGGAAAATGTACTACTGATCACATTTCTATGGCAGGACCATGGTTGCGTTTCCGTGGGCATTTAGATAATATCTCAAATAATATGTTGATTGGTGCTATCAATGCATTCAACCAAAAGACAAATACAGTTAAGAATCAATTAACTGGAGATTATGACGCAGTTCCTGCGGTTGCTCGTGCTTATAAAGCGGCGGGCGTTCCTTCAATTGTTGTGGGAGATCATAATTACGGTGAAGGGTCCTCACGTGAGCACGCGGCAATGGAGCCTCGTTTCTTAGGAGTGAAAGCAGTATTAGTGAAATCATTTGCTCGTATCCATGAAACAAACCTTAAAAAACAAGGGTTGTTAGGATTAACATTTGCTACTGAAGCGGATTATGATAAAATTCAAGAGAACGATACTATTAACTTTACGGATTTAGTAGATTTCGCTCCAGGAAAACCTTTAACATTAGAATTCGTTCACGAGGATGGAAGCAAAGATATTATCTTGGCAAATCATACTTATAACGAAGGGCAAATTGGTTGGTTCGTTGCGGGTTCAGCTTTAAATTTAATTGCAGCTGGAAAAGCATAATTTTAAGTATAGAATTATATAAAAAACGTTCTGTGAAAACAGAGCGTTTTTTTTGTGTTTTTTAAGTTTGTTAAAATGATTATAAAGAGGTGTTAAAATAGTAAGAAATCTGTATTTATATGCTAAATTAGCATTTTAGATGTGCGATATCTTCAGGTATTGATGTTATTGTAGTACGATTTATGCTATTGTAAAAAATAAATTGTATTATTGTTTTGTTGTTCAGGAATATAAGGGTTGTTGGGTAAAATTTAAATTAAGTTTATGCGGTTTTATAGTTGGGTCTTTTTATTTGTTTTATTAAGTAGCGTAAATATTTTTTCACAAGAAAAGTATACAGAGCATACCGTTTCCAAGGGAGAAACTATTAGCCAGATCGCAGCACATTATAACATAAAGCCCAGTGCTATTTACGAACTCAATCCTGATGCGAGGAAAGGGATAAAATTCAAAGAAGTTTTATTAATCCCCGCGGCTGTATCAAAAAACAAGGATACCGAATCAGAAATTGACACTCCTTATCCTGAAAAAAAGCATACAGTCTTCCCCAAAGAAACACTTTACGGAATAGCGAGACAATATGGAGTTGCCGTTGAAGACTTATACAAGATTAACCCTACATTAAAGAAATCAGGGTTAAAAAAAGGAGATGAAATTAGAATCCCAGGAACACAATCAAATCAAAATCCTACCGTAATTGTTGCTGAACCTATAAAAGAAATTCAAAAAAACATTCTTCCGGAAAAAAAAATAACTCAAAAAGAAGGAGTAAAACTTGTTTTAGAATCGAATAATACAAAAGAAGCGACAAGCGAAGGCGTTGTTCGTGAAATCGTAGCGAACGAAACAAAGTACTCTATCGCAAAAGAATACGGAATTACAGTTGCCGATTTAAATAAAGCAAATCCGATTCTTGAAACGGAAGCTTTAAAAATTGGTCAAAAAATTGCAATTCCTGGAAAGGGAGCAAATGATTTAGTAGCGGTAGTTGTTGAAAAAGAAATAAAAAAGGAATCTGAAACTGCAATGCAGTCTAACCCCGAAAGTAAAAGCGCAAAAGCAGAATCAATCATTGTAGTCGATAAAGTAGTTTCGAAAACTGAAACGCCAACCATCGTAGAAGCTGTTGTTAGCGCTGTCGCTGTTGAAACAGAAGTGGTAAGGGAAGTATTGGCTAAAGAAACAAAATATGGAATCGCAAAAGAATACGGGATTTCAGTAAGAGAATTAGAAAGACAAAATCCGAAAATTGTTAAGGGTCTTCCAATAGGTTATAAATTAAACATTCGAAGTAATAAAGCTGTTGAGGCCATTGTTTCAAATGCGACATCTGGATCGGCTATTAAGATGGGGAATTCGGATTCAGAATACAATGTAAAATCTTTTCACGGTACTGATTTCTTAGACCAATTGGTTTCTACGGCTTCAGAAAATATTGGGACAAGATACCGCACGGGTGGAACTACAAAGGATGGTTTTGACTGTTCTGGATTGATGTGTACCACTTTTGGTAATTTTGATATTCAATTGCCACGTACGTCTATTGAACAATCGCAATATGGAGTTAAGATTGACAATGACGATGCTCAAAAAGGAGATTTGATTTTCTTTAAAACAAACGGTAGAAGACAAATCAACCATGTCGGGATGGTAGTAGAAGCTATAGATGGTGATATCAAATTCATTCATGCTTCGGTAAGCGGAGGAGTTATGATTTCTTCCATTAAAGAGAAGTACTATAGAAAAAAAGTGTCTCAAATTAACCGTGTGCTATAAGTAATACAGCATTAGATTTTTATAAAATGTACAATAAATATAAAACTCCCAAGGCTACTTGGGAGTTTTTTTTATGTGAGCTGGTCTAAATTTATTTTAGTGGACATTACATCCGTATTTATATCTTTTTGTACATATGAAGAAAAGCCGCTATTGATTAAGTAGCGGCTTGTAATGATTGATGATTTAAAGTGAGTTTATTTTTTATCTAGCTCTTTTGTCATTTTAAAACCGCTGAACAGTCCGATTCCTGCTGTTAGAAAGATGGTTCCCGGATAAATGGCTTCATTTGTAATTCCAAAACCTTCCTGCAGGATTAATGCTAATAATATTCCGGCTCCAATTCCCATTAATAGAAGTGCGAAATTTAAAATTAGCACTTTCGAAATGGGAGTTGCATCTTGTCTTTTGCTCATGAAAATACTGGCGTCTGCCCCTTTTTCGATAAGGGCTAAACGCTCTTTATTTCGAGTTGAAAAAAATAGATAAAATACTCCGAAAATTGCCCCGAAAATAACAATAAGAATCATGACTACTGGTCCCATAAGTGTTTGTTTTTAATTGATTGTTTTAATGTGTTCCTAGCTTAGGACGATGGATGTGCCGTTTAGGTTACACGTTTTTTAAATTATTTTTTATATAGTGGTTAAGGCACAAAGTTGCAAGGTTACTTTGTTTTTTTTTGTTTGTGATGATCCTTGTTTTTTTGTGAAAGTAAAATTAGAAAGTAACGTGGTTCGTGGAAAAATTCTTTTTTTTATAATTATTTTTAATCTTATTGTAACCAAAACACATTTACTGTAGTCTTATCATTATATGAACCAAACCAACGACCAATATTATATCACAAAAATTGTGGCAGGAGATAGCAATGCGTTTGCTGTTTTGGTCGACCGTTATAAAGATTTGGTCTTTACCTTAGCGTTGCGGATGCTTAAGAATAGGGAAGAAGCGGAGGAAGTGGCGCAGGATACTTTCATTAAGGTATTTCAATCGTTGGTTAAGTTTAAAGGAGATTCTAAATTTTCGACTTGGATTTACAGAATAACTTATAATGGGTGTTTGGACAGATTAAAGAAATATAAGCAACAATATAATGTGGTTCCAATAGATGATTTCACGGAACGTCAAATGGTTGATTTAGACAACGCACTGGATGCTTTAGAAGAACAGGAACAAAGGCAAGAAATACTAGAATGTTTACATTTATTACCATATGAAGATCGTTTTCTATTGACCTTGTATTATTATGAGGAACAATCTTTAGAGGAGGTTTCAAAAATTGTGGGTTTGACGGCCAATAATGTCAAAGTCAAACTCTTTAGAAGCAGGAAAAAATTAGCGGCTATTTTAAAAGAACGTTTAGAACCAGAAATAATTGAACATTATGCACGAGAAGATAGATAAACAAATGGATAACTTGGTCAAAAAAGTTATTTTAAAAGCCTCACTTGAGACTCCGTCGTTTGATTTTACAGCTCAAATAATGACTCAATTGGCAGCTAAAAAGCAAAGTGAGAGTACTATTTATAAACCTTTAATTTCAAGAACGGTTTGGATGGCTATTTTTGTGGGTTTTGTAGTCTTGATTGCTTATTCTTTTTTTGGAATGCAACAAGAAAGCCAGAATTGGATACTAGATTTCGGTGTTTTAACCTATAGTAGTATTTTTGACCAATTACCTGAAATAACAGTTTCAAAAACTGTATCCTATGCTTTAGTCTCCTTATCTGTAATGGTACTCATACAGGTTTCTGTACTTAAAGACTATTTGGATAAGCGATTTGAAAATTAAAAATACAATTCAAAAATAACTTAGTCAGCATAATACCGCACCATTGATCTATTTTGTGAGGTACGGAAAGAAAAAAGCTAAAAATAAGTACTTTAGTACATTTAGTTTTAGCTTTTAAGGCGTTTTTGCCACAGATTAAAATAATTAACAGGATTTAATCTATATCAAGTTTTGGTTTATTTTAAAACATGATGTGCTAGTACTTTTTGCACTTCATATACATTAACTGACTTATTAAATTGCTTTTTTATGCTGGGTTGTAATTCACTGGAAACCCAAATTTTTAATTCGGCATCAAGGTCAAAAGTACCTGCAGTCTCAATGCTGAATCTGGAAATGCTTTTATAAGAAATGGATTTGTATTCGGTTTTGCTTCCTGTCAAGCCTTGTTTGTCAACTAATATTAGACGTTTGGTGGTGAATATAAAAGTGTCCCGAATCAGTTTAAAGCCCAATTCAATCTCTTCTCCGTCGATTAAAAGTTGCCCGTATTCCTTTGTTAATTGTTCTTGAGTTACCGCTCCTGCGTTACCAAGAAGTGCCGAGAATATTCCCATATTGTTTCTTTATTTTTAGATTGTGATTATTTATATTTTTAGTGGCTGCAGACTCCGTATATTTTTATAGCAGAAGGAAATCGACTTTATTTATTTCTAAGACTCGTTATGATTGCCATTACATCTTCATCACCTAATCCTTCTTTTTGAGCAGTTTCATAGCTGTCATACAATGGGTGTATTAGTGGCGAATCTAATCCAGCTTCCTTGGCCAGTCTCAAATCCTTAACTAGGTGTTTGAGTGCAAAAGCTGCAGGGTAGTCGTCCTTTAAAATAGAATTGGCTTTGATAGTTGTGATGCCGTTCCCACAAGCACCTTCATTAATGATGGAGAGCATATCTTCTTTTCGTACGCCGTTTTTCTCTGCAAAAATAATGGTTTCTGCTAATCCCTGAAGGTTTAGTCCTAGCAAGTAATTAATCGCTAATTTAGCTGAACTGGCTTTTCCGGGGGTGCCCACAGGAATAGAAACTTTTCCCAAAACATTAAAAATAGGTTTGGCAAGCACATAATCTTCATCACTGGCGCCTACTAAAATAACTAAGGTGCCGTCCTGAGCCGGCTTAACGCTTCCAGAAACAGGAGCGTCAATAAAATGAATCTTGCGGGTGGCACATATTGTGGCTAAGTAGCGAGAAGTTTCCGGAGAAACGGTACTCATATTAATGATCAGTTTTTCAGGATTGTCTTGAGACAGCAAACCATTCTCGTTTTCAAAAACTTCTTTGACGGCCTCATCGTTGGACAACATGGTAATCACCACATCGGATGTTTGTATCAACTCTTGGATGCTGGCTGCTGAAGTTGCCCCTAAGTCGACTAATTCCTTTTCCTTGTCTTTGCTACGATTGAATACGACTACTTCAAAACCTGCTTTCAATAAGTTTTTTGCCATTGGATTTCCCATGTTTCCGAGGCCAAGCCATCCTAATTTTAATGCTTCCATAATTTTTAAATATACTGTGATGTTTTTTTTTGCAGCTGCTGAGTCTCTAAAAAAAAAGATTACTAGATTATCAGACTTGCTTTTTGCTGCCACTAAATTAAGGCTTATTTTTTGTGTACAGTCAAAAAAAAGGGAGGTAGAACGAGAAGTTATTTACGAGACCAAAATCTACATTTAGTATTTGGGACTACCACAGTTAATAGGAGTGTAAAAAAGTTGTTACCTTCTGGTTATCAGATTCCTTTTTATTTTTCAATAAATTTTTTCCGTAGTATAATTTTGACGACTAAGTTTTCTGCCGTAAATTATTACACTATGACATCAGCCTTTTTTGAATTTCTTTTTTCATCACTTTCTCAGTAATGGCGAATATTTCTTTTTTGTTATTTCTAAATTTATTTACAAAAGAAATAATCTCATTATCTAATTTTTCGTGTTCGCTTCTTATTTGGTGGGAATCATATTTATTGGGAGCATCGATGAGTTCAGCGAGGTGTTTTAAATGCAGGGCGATTTTGTCTTGTAATTCATCGCTACATTTACTTTCGTTAGATAGCTCTTTGGCTACTTCGCGCATTTCATCTAAGTTCGCATTATGAGTTAGTCCCATGAAATATTTGTCAACAAGATGATATAAAAATTTCAAGTCCTCTTTGTAAAATTGTATGTCAGAGTACCATTGTTCTGTTAATATATATAATTGTTGCCACTGTGCTTCCCAATTAAAATCATTTTTTAGTTTGCGTTTTAAATTTTCCATACTATCGATTTATTAGTTAACTATTCGTTTATATGATCAGGCGCGGTTTAAAAATGCATCGCTAAAATGGGAGACTTATTTTGACTAGCGAATCCAGTATTTCTATGCCGAAGATTTTAGCTCTAAATTACTTTTAATGTCTTGCCGAAGAGGGGATTACTCAAGCGATAATTTTCATTTAAAGAGGATATTAAAAGTACAAAAAAATAAACAAACTGCTCGTGTAATGACTTGTCTTTTTTCGGTTGTAGTTGACAATAGAATTTCTTTAGTAGTGTGACAGCGATGGCGTAAAATAGAATAAAGATAAATTAGGGCTTTGAATCCAAAAAAAATACGGCTATGCGAAATGATGAGCATATATTTTGCAATCTTTGAACTCAAAAATATAAATAGCATTATGAGCAAAACAAAACTAATTATCAATAACAATGGATCTATTAAGATCGAAGGGGATTTCGAAATAATGGATTGTGATGGTAAAGTATATGGACTGGAAGGAAGAACTGCTTTAGGTCTTTGCCGTTGTGGATTGTCTTCTAATAAACCTTTTTGTGATGGTTCACACCGCAGCAGTTTTGAACATGAATCAAAGGCATTTGATTTGCCACCAATGAAAACGAAATAAATAAAACCGTTTTCTGTTTACACTATAAAAAAAGCTGCGTTTTTAATAAATGCAGCTTTTTTTACTCAATCTGGTCATTGCTACAAAGGAGGGGTTTTAATTGCGATGCATTCCTGGCGCGGATTATTCTTTGTTTTGTAATGTCCAATACACCATTTCGTTGTCATTCTTCATTTCCATAAAATTTAATTTCTTTAGTAGATTGATAGAACTAATATTGTTAATTAAACATCGTGCGGTTATTTCCTTTACAAATTTGTTTGAAAAGGCCCATTTTATAAGTCCTTTTGAGGCTTCTTCCGCATAACCATTTTTTCTTTCTTCTTTTATGATACCATATCCAATATCGATATTTTCTTCGTCATGATTGAACCCTTTAAAACCTAAGTCGCCAATTATTTCTAATGTGTCATTTTTGATGATCATCCATGATTCAAATCCAGTAGGTGATTCAACCTGAGATAAATTATTAATTATTTTGGGTAAAGTTTCTATAACATCAGCATCAGGCCAGCTTTTACCTTTCGTTAATCCCATTGTAGATAAATCACCAAAATCATCGTTCATAATATTTTTGCAAATTTGTATTGTAAACGGAATAAGAATTAATCTTTCCGTTAGGAGTCTATCTATTTGTAATGGTTGCATTTTTAATTTTTCGATTGTTTGTTGCAGTGTTGTGAAATTACTGTGAACTAGTAAATATGCGTTTCTCAATAGCTCATAATCCGTTACTCAAATATATATTGTTTTATTCACAATTAATTAATTAATTAATTCGGCTTTTTCATTTTAATTATCTTGTCATTCCGACAAAGGAGGAATCTCCGTTTGTGATGCAGTACATTCGTGGAATGCAATTGCACCATCGTATGACATGGGCGTAAACTGAATCGTCTTATTTCACCGTTGTAGTCATTGATTATATCGTTTCGTTGCGTGAGGGATAGTAGTGAAAATCCTCACTTGTCTCGTCTCGTTTAAAAACGAGACGAGACAAGTGAGATTGTAGCGAATAGCCTGACCGTACGGTAACGGAGTGGAGGTAGGGACACGCCCTGATACTATAATTTGTAACCTAACCTTCTTTGATTTTGGATTTGACTCTACTTCGGGGAACAAAATATTTGGGATTTCTAAAAAAAGTATATCTTTAGCCAACCAAAAACCAAAAACCAAAAATAATGCAAGAAGAGAATCAAGACGATTTTAAGAGAGAACTCGGATTACTGGATGGAACTATGCTGGTGGTGGGTTCCATGATCGGTTCGGGAATATTTATAGTGAGTTCAGATATGGTGCGCCAATTGGGTTCGACCGGATGGCTGATCGCTATGTGGGTGCTTACCGGAACCATTACGGTGATTGCCGCTGTGAGTTACGGTGAGTTGAGTTCCATGTTCCCTAAAGCAGGCGGACAGTATGTATATATTAAGGAAGCTTACGGAAAACTCGTTGGTTTTCTCTACGGCTGGAGCTTCTTTGCCGTGATACAAACGGGTACAATCGCTGCGGTGGGAGTTGCCTTCTCTAAGTTTGCAGCATATTTATTTCCAGCTTTTAGTGATAAAAATATCTTATATGAAATAGGTGATTTCAAATTGAATGCCGCTCAGATTGTTTCCATCTTTACCATTATTTTACTGAGTTATATTAACAGCCGCGGAGTGAAAAACTCTAAGATTCTTCAAACGGTTTTAACGGTGATTAAAATTTTATCGTTGGCAGGTCTGATCCTATTTGGATTTTTTGCAGCTAAAGCTGAGGTTTGGGATGCTAACTGGACAAATGCATGGGCATCGTCGTCACTTGACGTAGCAAGTGGTTCTTGGATGCCGATAAGCGGAGTGACTTTGATTTCTGCAATTTCAGCAGCTTTGGTGGGCTCGATGTTTTCGAGTGTCGCTTGGGAAGGAGTGACTTTTATCGCAGGGGAGATTAAAAATCCAAAACGCAATGTAGGACTGAGTTTGTTTCTTGGAACTTTAATTGTTAGTGTGATTTATGTTTTGGCAAATCTAATGTATCTGGCTGTAGTGCCGTTGCAAGAAATTGCTACTGCCGAATCAGACCGTGTGGCTGTGGTGGCTTCGCAATATATTTTTGGATCTATAGGGACGTATATTATTGCTGTGATGATTATGATTTCGACTTTTGCGTGTAACAACGGACTGATTATGGCCGGTGCCAGAGTATATTATACGATGGCGCAAGACGGTGTTTTCTTTAAAAAAGCGGCTCAGCTGAATAAAGCTAGTGTTCCAGAATGGTCTATCTGGGTACAGTGTTTTTGGGCTTCGGCCTTGTGTCTAACGGGGAAGTATGGTGATTTACTTGACTTTGTAGTAATCATCGTTTTGATCTTTTATATACTTACGATTTTAGGGATATTTATTCTTCGCAAAAAAATGCCAGATGCTGAAAGGCCATATAGAGCTTTTGGATATCCTTTTTTACCTGCTCTCTATATTGTTATAGCTAGTGCAATTTGTATTGCTTTATTATACACTAAAACAAGTACGAGCGGTTGGGGCGTCCTGATTATGCTAATGGGTATTCCTGTTTATTATTTGACAAAGGCTAAGGAATAGTTTGTCAATGGTCAGTAATAAGTTTAAATATTTTTTTATTGTAATAAAAAGTGTTCTTTACCAATAAGTTTAAAATAAATCCGTTCCGTCTGGTTCTTAAATCCGCCGAGACGGAACGGATTTTCCATTTAATGTCAGTCGGGATGCTACGATTCTAATGCGCTATTCATCGAAGAAGCTTTTAAAAACTTATATGACTTATATGGTTTAATTATTTCGCGTTCTATAGCTATTTCGCAAAAAAAATCCCTCTCGTCTTACTAACGGGAGGGATTTTCTATTAAATCCAGGTTGGGCTGCTGTAAATCTTAATCTAAAACTTGAACTAAAAACTAAAAATTAAAAATTGAAACGGCATTGCCAAACCTGTAAGCTATAGGCTAGTAATACGTGAAACGTCTTACTTTAGCAATATATTTTGCCAATCTTATTACTTGATGACTGTAGCCATATTCATTGTCATACCAGATGTATAACACGATATTTTTGCCGTCATTAGAAACGATAGTGGCATTACTGTCATAAATTGAAGGTGCAGATGTACCAACGATATCGGATGAAACTAGTTCGTTATTTGTTGAATATTTAATTTGCTCTACTAACTCGCCTTCCAATGCATATTTTTTCATAATGGCATTGATTTCTTCAATTGAAGTTTCTTTTGATACTTCAAGATTCAAAACAACTAACGATCCGTTAGGAACAGGAACACGAATCGCATTAGAGGTCAATTTACCTTCCAATGACGGTAACGCTTTAGCGACAGCAGTTCCTGCTCCCGTTTCAGTAATTACCATATTCAAGGCTGCAGCTCGACCACGACGGTATTTTTTGTGCATGTTGTCGACCAAGTTTTGGTCATTTGTATAGGAGTGTATCGTTTCTAAATGTCCTTTTACTACACCTAAAGTATCTTCAACTGCTTTAAGTATAGGAGTGATGGCATTTGTTGTACAAGAAGCAGCAGAGAAAATATCAATATCGTCTGGATTGTATTCGTTTTGATTTACACCATGAACAATATTTGGAACTCCTTTACCAGGAGCAGTCAATAATACTTTATGCGCTCCTTTTGAAACTAAATGTCTGCTTAATGCTTCTTTAGTTGTAAAAGCACCTGTATTATCGATTATCAAAGCATGATCAATTCCGTAAGTAGTATAATCAATTTCTTCTGGAGAGTTTGCTGTAATAATGTGAACAGTTGTACCGTTGATGATTAACGCATTGTTTTTAACATCTGCAGTTACAGAACCTTGAAAATCACCATGAATGGAATCATAACGCAATAACGAAGCTCTTTTTTCAAGGGTCGAAGCATCATTTTTATCTCTAGTAACAATGGCTCTCAATCGTAATTGGTTTCCTTTTCCAGTTTTAGACATTAGCTCTCTGGCTAATAAACGTCCAATTCTACCAAAACCATATAATACCACATCTTTCGGCTGAATTTCTTCTGATGATTTGGCTTCTTTTAATTTGTCCAATACAAAATGTCTTGCATCGGGATATTTTTCGTCTTCTAATACGTACTCGTAAGTCAGTTTACCAATATCTAATTTTGATGGTGGTAAATCCAACGATAAAACGACTTTGGCAATTTCTACCGAGTCGAAAATGGTAATCGGTTTGCCTACAAATTCTGCGGCATACTGATGTAAATTGATGATTTCATTTACGTTTTTGTCTATCAATTGATTTTTAAACAAAACCATTTCTATGGATTTGTCATACCATAAATCGCTGACAATTTTAATTAATTCTACTCCTGCACGTCTTCTGTCGACCTGAAATGAAACTTCTTTTTGATACAAAGGTGTCTTGCTCATATTGAAAATTTGAAAATAATTTAGTACTTGTTGTCTTAAATTTGGCGCAAAAGTACCCATTTCAATCGATTTCGTGAACTATTTTAATGTTTTTTTTTAATAAAAAAAGCCAGTGCGTTTTGCGGACTGGCTTTGTTTTTATCGAAAGCGGGCAGGTGTTAGATAATGATTCTGAATACTTCCCCGTTTTTATTGATCATTTCGAGTCGTATGCTTTGATTTTCTTCTTTATTATTTAAAAGTTTGGAGACCGTTTCGATATCTTTTGCTTTTTCATTATCAATACTCAGAATGATATTGCCTTTTAATTCAGCGCTATATTGCATTAAATTTTCATTGGTTATAGATTTAATTTTGACACCATAATTGATATTGAATTTCTTTTTGTCGGTGGTATTAATATTTTCTAGTTCGATTCCTTTGAATTCAGTACTGAAGAATTCGTTTTTACTTAGCAGTACAGGAACGATGCGATTTTCTCCGTCTCTAGTATAGGTAACCTGTATTTTATCATTAGGTCTCTTGGTGTTAATGTATCCAGAAAGGTCTGCATAAGTGGCAATCTTCTGTCCGTCTAGTTTTACTATGATATCTCCTTTTTGAAGTCCAGATCTTTCAGCACCTGAATTTTTTGTAACGGCGCCAATGTAAAATCCTTCGGTTTGGTTAATTCCTAATTCTCTGGAAGCAGTTGCATTTAATTCTCCACCTTCAACCCCCAAGATTCCACGTTGTACGTTACCGTATTCCATAAGATCTTCAATAATTTTTCGGGCAATATTAGACGGTACAGCAAAAGAGTAACCAACATAGGAGCCAGTCATAGAAGAAATCATCGTATTGATTCCTATCAAGTCACCACGGGTGTTTACTAAAGCACCACCACTGTTTCCTGGATTTACCGCAGCATCTGTTTGAATAAAAGATTGAATTCCGCTAGTTCCCAAGTCTCTGGCTTTCGCCGAAACAATACCAGCAGTTACCGTTGAGGTTAAGTTATATGGATTTCCGACCGCTAGAACCCATTCTCCAATTTTTACCGAATCAGAATTTCCAAACGTGGTATAAGGGAGTTTTTCGTCAGCATCAATTTTTAACAAAGCGATATCCATTTTTGAGTCGGTGCCAATGAGTTTTGCTTTGTATGATTTTTTATTATTTAAGGTAATTTCAATTTCTGAAGCGTCTTTTATCACATGATTATTCGTTACGATATAACCATCGGCTGAGATAATTACACCTGAGCCAGTTCCCACTTGCTCCTGTGTCTGTCCTCCTTTGTATCCGTAGAAGTATTCCAGCATCGGGTTTGAAACGGTTTTATAGGATACGTTTTTTACATGGACGACCGTGTGTATTGTTTTTTCGGCCGCTTCCGTAAAGTCAATGACATCAGGAGATAGGCCTACTTTTCTGACATAGGATTCACTAGATAGCGTGGTTAACGGATTTTTATTCGAAGAAAAATAGCCATTAGTATCAAATAATAATTTGTAAGCCCCTAATGTTACGGCACCACTTAACAGAGAAGCCAAAAATAGCTGCGAAAATCGATTCATAATAGAGTATGTTTTACGTTATTTGTATTGTAAAAATAGGGTTAAATAAGGTATTCAAAAAACAGTTTAACGCTCTTTAACAGTGATTAACATTTCATTAATAGTTCGTACTTTTGTGAAATACAACTTAGACATAATGCAAATACAATTTTATAAATACCAAGGAACCGGAAATGATTTTGTGATGATTGACAATCGTCTGGGAACTTTTCCAAAAGAAGACACCAAGCTCGTAGCGCATTTATGTGATAGGCGTTTTGGTATAGGAGGGGATGGCCTTATTTTATTAGAAAACGATCCCAAATCTGATTTTAAAATGGTGTATTACAATTCAGACGGAAGCCAAAGTACCATGTGCGGTAATGGAGGAAGATGTTTGGTGGCTTTCGCCAAAAAAATAAACGTGGTTGAAAACAGTACTACGTTTAATGCTGTAGATGGCATGCATCATGCAACAGTTGACGAAGACGGCATCGTATCGCTGCAAATGATTGATGTTTTGAATATTAAAAAAGAATCAGATTATACCTTTCTGGATACAGGTTCCCCACATCACGTTCAGGTAGTCGAAGATTTAGAAAATTATAATGTAAAAGAACAAGGCGCCGCCATTCGACACAGTGAATTGTACGGAAAACAAGGAAGTAATATCAATTTTGTAAAGAAAATAGACGCTACTACTTTTTCGTTACGCACCTATGAAAGAGGCGTGGAAGATGAGACATTGGCTTGCGGAACCGGTGCTACTGCTACTGCGATAGCAATGAATGCAACGGGAACAACAGATGCGACTTCCATAAATTTAAATGTGGAGGGCGGAAAGCTCGCTGTTTCTTTCGATAAAAAAGACAATAATTATACTAATGTATTCCTCAAAGGCCCCGCTGAGTTTGTCTTTGAAGGAACAATCGAGGTTTAAACTAACCTCTAATTTTTAATCTCTAACTTTCAACTTCAATAATGATAACTCTAAAAGGAGAACACATATACATCCGAGCGCTTGAACCAAATGATTTGGAGTTCATTTATGCCATAGAAAACGAACAGACTGTGTGGGAAGTAAGTAATACAAATACTCCATACAGTAGGTTTTTAGTCAAACAATACCTCGAGAATGCGCATCAGGATATTTATGAAGCTAAGCAATTGCGACTAGCGATTTGTCAAGACGAGGACTTTCCTGCGGTGGGATTAATTGATTTATTTGATTTTGATCCAAAAAATAACAGGGCAGGAGTAGGGATTGTAATTCAGGGACTTGAGAACCGAAAGCAAAATATTGGTTCGGAAGCATTAGGACTACTAATACAATATGCGTTCCATAACCTTAATTTGCATCAATTGTATGCAAATATTGGTACCGAAAATGAAGCAAGTAAAGCTCTTTTTACTAAATTTGGCTTCGAATGTATCGGTGTAAAAAAAGATTGGAATCTAGTAAGCGGCAGTTATAAAGACGAGGCGTTTTTCCAATTAATTAATCAACAATTTTAAAATTTTAGCTTTGAACTTAAAAAAAATTATATCAATTGTATCCATAATTGTAGTCTCAGGATTAATTATTTATGGATTTATCCTGGTAAGACAGATTTTTGCCGACAACACAAAATTTACTGAAAAAGAAGTATTCATACATGTCCCCACAGATTCTAATTATGAAGGGGTTAAGAAAATAATAGCACCTTATGTGGCTAATATGGATCGCTTCGAAATGGTAGCTGACAAAATGAGCTATGCTCAAAATGTAAAATCGGGTCGTTTTTTATTCACCAAAGGAATGAATAGCTATGCTCTTGTAAAAGCGATGCGAATGAATGTTCCTGTAAAATTAGCATTCAACAATCAAGAACGCTTGGAAAATTTTGCTGGACGGGTTGGCTCTCAAATTGAAGCCGATAGTTTGTCATTACTGACCTCTTTTAAAGATTCTATTTTTCTAAAGGAAAATGGTTTTACTCCCGAAAATGTTTTGGTTATGTTTATCCCTAATACCTATGAATTCTATTGGAACACAACAGCCGAAAAATTTCGTGATAAAATGATCAAGGAATACCTTAATTTCTGGAATAAAGAACGTGTTGCAAAAGCAGCTCAGCAAGGTTTAACTCCTGTTGAAGCAACAATTTTAGCTTCGATCGTACATAAAGAATCCGTAAAAAAAGATGAAAGACCTAGAATTGCGGGAGTGTATCTAAATCGATTGAGACTGGAAATGCCACTTCAGGCTGATCCTACGGTGATTTATGCTTTGAAATTAAAATCAAATGACTTCGACCAAGTGATTAAACGAGTTTTTTATAATGACTTAATAATGGCGTCGCCTTACAATACTTATATGAATATCGGACTTCCTCCAGGTCCGATTGCCATGCCAGACATCACCGCTTTAGAAGCTGTAATCAATCCTGAAAAGAACGGTTACATCTATTTTTGTGCCAGTGTCGAGCGTTTTGGTTATCATGAATTTGCAGCTACTTTACCGGAGCATAATATAAATGCTAAGAAATATTCAGATTGGATTAACGCCCAAGGGGTAAAAAGATAATTTTGAAGGGTAAAAGCAATTGTTTTTTTTTACTTTTTTTACTGCTGTGGTTTCATATTAGTTTTGGACAAAACAGACTGAATGGTTTCTTGAAGCCTTCAGACTCATTAAATTCAAGCAGGAGAAATTCGGTAATTTTTACGGAAGCCGCATTGGTCTCGGGAGCCTTGGTAGGTTTAAACCAATTTTGGTATGCCGATTATGAAAGATCTAACTTTCATTTTATCAATGATAATGAGGAGTGGCTGCAGATGGATAAGGTGGGTCATTTGTATTCCTCTTATCATATAGGCAGATTGGGGGCAGAAATGCAGGAATGGAGCGGAACAACCCAAAAAGAGCAATTGATCTACGGGGCGGGTCTAGGTTTTGCTTTTTTGACTGCTGTGGAGGTCTTAGACGGGTTTTCTTCAGGATGGGGTGCTTCGCCAGGAGATATAATCGCGAATGCTTCAGGGACTGCTTTATACGTCTCACAGGAATTATTATGGAATGAGCAACGCATCACACCGAAATTTTCTTTTCATACTACTCAATATGCCCAATACAGACCCAATGTTTTAGGAAGCTCCCTTGCTGAGCAAATTCTGAAAGATTACAATGGACAAACGTATTGGCTTTCGGCCAATTTATACTCCTTTTCCAAAGGCTCAAAGATACCCAAATGGCTCAATTTTGCTATTGGTTATGGAGCGGACGGAATGATTACTGGAAATGGTGAAAATAGCGGGCTTTTCCCGATGCCAAAAACGGAAAGAATGAGACGGTTTTATTTGAGTTTGGACGTTGACCTGACGAAAATTGAAACAAAATCCCATTTTTTGAAGACAATTTTCTCCGTTTTGAACACTTTAAAAATCCCGGCACCAACGGTTGAATGCTCACATGGCGAGGGGTTTACGGGTCACTTATCGTATTTTTAGACAAGTTTAACAGGTTGATTTTCAGCTTTATGAATTTTATTGTATCTTTGCAGGCAGAAATTTCTTAACGGGACAGCGTTTTGAAGAAAAACAATTTATGGTAAAGAAATGGTATTTTTATACAAGTTTAACTGTTATTATAGCTTTTTTAAGCTCGGGTTTTAAACCTCTCGAGATTGAAGCAAATCAATGGTTTCTAATAAAAAACACAGATGGAATTAGGTACTTATTTCCATCGTTACAGCAGGACGATTACACCAATATGAATATCCCTTTTACTGGAAATTTATTTATTGGTTTCAAAGAAGCAATCGGATATAGAGAATCTGAAAACAAATACAAAAAAATCAATTCTCTCGGTTATTTAGGGAAATACCAGTTTGGTAACGAAACCCTAAAATCTGTCGGAATATACGATACTTCTTTATTCCTTCGTAGTCCTAAGATGCAAGAGAGAGCCTTTGTAGCTCTTTTATCAAAAAACAAATGGATATTACAGGATATCATCGAGAAATACGATGGTAAGGTGGTAAATGGGATTTTGGTCACGGAATCCGGAATTTTGGCAGCAGCACATCTTGGTGGTGCAGGTTCTGTAAAGAAATATTTTAAATACAATGGAAAAAAATTCATCAAAGATGCTTATGGGACTTCAATCCGAAGTTATATGGAAGCATTTGGAGGATATGATACTTCATTAATAGTGGCAAATGTAAATGCAATTGCAAGTCTAAACTAATTTACAATAGTGTATAAAAAAGAGGCAGTCTCAATTGAGACTGCCTCTTTTTTTATCGGACTTTTAAAATGTCCCCATTTGGGCGAACAGTCAGTTTCATCGTTTCTTTTCCTTTTTTAATTTTAAGATTGTACTGTTTTTTCAGGACATCACCATCTTCTTGGGTATATAAATATTTATCGTTAACAATTGTCCAATCCGGATAGGTTCTATAAATGGAGTACAGTAGTTCATTAGGCAATCGTACATCTTTGTAATTCTCCACTACGCGAATTAACTTCCCTTTTTCATTATAAGTAGCTGACAAAGAGCCGTCTTTAGTTTGCATGATTAAAAGATAAGTTTCGGCACCTTCGTAGTCCGTACCAATATCATAGGCAATGAACTTTTCTTCTAACCTTCTGACATCTGTGTCAGGATTATTGTCTGGGATATAAACTGAAAAATCAGACCCCACTCTTTTAATTACAACGGGAGGTAGTTCTTCCACTTTCATCAGGCCTTCTTCTCTATCTTGTTTCACTGTTTTATCTTGGGAATAAGACGAAACAGTCATGCTTAAAAACAACAAAGTAATAATAAATGATTTCATAACGTTTAGTTTTAAATTAATATTTGGTATTATAGATTCTTCATGCGTGATTTAATTTTTATTTAGTTCCTTCCTTCTTTAAATGTCTAAAATTAAATAAGTTTGATTCAGGTGTGTCTAATTAAATCATCTTAATATAAAGTTAGTTGTTTTTCTAACCTTTTTATGTTAATTTTTTCTATGAATATTGTTAATAAAAATGGTTTTTAAAAGTTTTTTTTATTAGGACTTATCGCGATTCAATGTATAAAAAGGATATTTTATGAAGGGTCTTTTTAAAATGTGTAAAAAAAAATAGGTTAAAATCATTCTGATTATAATTTTAAAGCACTTTGGTTTAACAAAAAAAGCTGCCCAAATTTTGGGCAGCTAGAAGGAAGTCAATTTTATGGTGCTTATCTTTCAGCAAGAATCTCACCATCAGCATGAACTGTTAATTTACGGCTGTCATTTCCATTTTTAATTTTTAAGTTATACTGTTTTTTTAAGATGTCTCCCTCTTCTTGGGAATATAAATACTTGTCATTGACAATTTCCCATCCGGGATATGCTTTATAGACGGAGTAAATTACAGGAGCGGGTAACTTTACATCCTTGTAATTTTCGACAACTCGAATTAATTTCCCTTTTTCATCATAGGTAGCGGCCAAAGATCCTCCTTTTATTTCCATAGTTACTAAATAGGTATCGTAACCTTCAAAATTTTTACCTAAATCGTAGGCGATGAAATTATCTTGTAATTTTCGAACTTTGGGATCTGCATTTCTATCTGGTAGATAAATTGAAAAGTCTTCTCCTGCACTTTTAATAACTACAGCGGGTAATTCTTCTATTTTCATCATTCCTTCTTTCGTAGCGGTCTGTACTTTTTCTTGAGAATAAGATGAAATAGTTAAACTCAAAAATAATAAAGTAACAATAAATGTTTTCATGATAATTAGTTTTAAATTAATATTTACCGTCGGTTAAAATAATTTAAATTTAGGGACTTCTTACTTTTCATTATAATTATTACATCTTTAATTTTTAATAGTATTAGTTAATGTATTGTGTTTATTTGTAGTTAATACGTGTTTATTTATTGTAAATTTAGTTTTTTTATTGCGAATTTTACGTTAAGGGTTTCCTCGTTACCTGTTAATAAAAACGATTATTTAAATTTTTTTTTATTAGGATAAATCAACTTCTTACGCTAAAATAATGGAGCTTCTATAACCTGAACCAGATGATTTATCATTTAGATTTCTTGTGAATTTGGAACAGTCTGATTTTGCTAAAGAAAAAGAACCTGCCCCATGTTTACGGGGCAGTTAAAATGGGTTCTATTTTATTATTTTAGTTTTCAGTTATAAGTTCACCATCAGGATGAACCTTCAATTTACGACTTTCTTTTCCTTTTTTAATTTTTATATTATACTGTTTTTTTAGAATATCTCCTTCTTCTTGAGAATATAGATATTTATCATTTACGATCTCCCATCCTGGGAATTTTTTATAGATTTCGTAGATTAATTTACTTGGTAATACTACATCCTTGTAATTTTCTACAACACGAATTAATTTTCCGTTTTCATTATAAGTGGCTGTTAATGTACCTCCTGTTACTTCCATATATACGAGATAGGTTTCATAACCTTCATAGTTTTTACCTAAATCATAGGCGATGAAGTTGTCTTGCAGCGCTCTGACCTTAGGATCAGCATTTCTGTCAGGCAGGTATACCGAAAAGTCATCTCCAGCACTTTTAATTACTACAGCTGGTAAATTTTCCATACTCATACTACCAGCATTTGTTTCTTGTGAGTAAGATAGAGTGGTTAACCCTAAAGATAATATTAATACATGCATAAACGCTTTCATAATATTTAGATTTAAATGATTAATGACATGATTTAGAGTAAATTTTAGATCTGTAAATGACTTACTTTTTTTAGTTTTTCAATTTAGTCTAAATTCTTTTTTTAAATAATTATTTGCGTTTTGGAGCTTTTGAAATAAAATTGCAATTAGATGTAAATTTAATATTTTATGGTTTAAGTAGCAGTTAATGTGGTATTTAAGTTTTGTTAATTAACAATATGGTGGTAGTATTATATGCCGTTTTTGGGTAGTGTTCAAAATTTAATATACAAATGTGCGTTTTAATAAGCATCATTACTCAATTGTTTTTAGTTCTTGTATACCAATGATTTTGTAGCCAAACGATTTGACTTTAGCATTTGCGGTTTGTTTTATTTGTTACGATTGGTTTTAATTATGAGGAGCTTTTTTTTGATTCATTTTCGAACATAAATAGAAAAACACCAACTTTTGGTTGGTGTTTTTCTATTTATTATATCGTGCAAATTGGGGGTTATTCTCCGATAAGTATTTCTAATATTTTTATTGCAGCATCGCTTATTTTTGTTCCAGGTCCAAAAACAGCAACGGCGCCAGCATCAAATAAGAATTGATAATCCTGTGAGGGAATTACTCCTCCTACAACCACCATGATGTCTTCTCGTCCGTATTTTTTTAATTCTTCAATTACTTGGGGAACTAGGGTTTTATGTCCTGCTGCTAATGAGGAAACACCCAGAATATGAACGTCATTTTCTATAGCTTGTTTCGCTGCTTCGGCTGGAGTTTGAAATAGAGGGCCAATATCCACGTCAAAACCAACATCAGCATATCCCGTAGCAACTACTTTTGCACCACGATCATGACCATCTTGCCCCATTTTGGCAATCATGATTCTAGGGCGACGGCCTTCCTGTTTTGCAAAGGCATTGGCTAGCTGTTTGGCTTTTTCAAAGCTTTTGTCGTCTTTTATTTCTTTACTATACACGCCACTAAAGGATTTAATTTGTGCTTTATATCGTCCAAAAACCGTTTCTAAGGCATCACTGATTTCACCTAATGTAGTTCGGTTTCTTGCTGCATCCACAGCTAATTCCAGTAAGTTTCCTTCTCCGGTTTTCGCGCAAAGGATTAATTTATCCAATGATTTCTGTACTTTTTCACTATCTCTGCTCGCTTTAATGCGGTCCAATTGCTCCAATTGCTGTTTTCGAACCATTTGGTTGTCCACATCTAAAATAAGTAAAGGATCTTCTTTGTCGAGTCGGTATTGGTTTACACCTACAATAATATCCTGGCCGCTATCTATACGCGCCTGTTTTCTTGCCGCCGCTTCTTCAATTCTAAGTTTCGGAATGCCAGCTTCGATGGCTTTCGTCATTCCGCCAAGCTCTTCCACTTCTTCGATGAGTTTCCAGGCACTTTCAGCAATCTCATTAGTCAAACTTTCTACATAATAGCTTCCTGCCCAAGGATCGACTGTTTTAGTGATTTTAGTTTCTTCTTGTAAAAATATCTGTGTGTTTCTTGCAATTCGAGCAGAGAAGTCTGTTGGTAAAGCAATGGCTTCGTCCAATGCATTGGTGTGTAACGATTGCGTTCCTCCAAAAGCTGCTGCCGATGCTTCAATACAGGTACGGGCTACATTATTAAAAGGGTCTTGTTCTGTTAAACTCCAACCACTAGTTTGGCAGTGGGTTCGTAAAGCCAATGATTTATCATCTTTTGGATTAAACTGTTTTACTAGTTTAGCCCAAATCATTCTTCCGGCACGCATTTTCGCAATTTCCATAAAATGGTTCATCCCAATAGCCCAGAAAAAAGAAAGGCGCGGAGCGAACTCATCAATTTTCATTCCGGTTGATAATCCCGTTCTGATGTATTCTAGTCCATCGGCTAGTGTATACGCTAATTCAATATCGGCGGTTGCACCTGCTTCCTGCATATGATAGCCGGAAATGGATATGGAATTGAATTTCGGCATTTTCTTGCTCGTGTATTCAAAGATATCTGCAATAATTTTCATCGAAGGAGTAGGAGGATAGATGTACGTATTACGCACCATAAACTCCTTTAGAATGTCATTTTGTATGGTTCCTGAAAGTTGCTCTGGTTTTACCCCTGACTCTTCGGCAGCAACAATATAGAAAGCCATAATAGGCAATACTGCACCATTCATAGTCATTGAAACTGACATTTCATCTAAGGGAATCTGATCAAACAATACTTTCATATCTTCGACAGAGTCAATAGCAACTCCTGCTTTTCCTACATCACCCACAACGCGTTCGTGATCTGAATCATAACCACGGTGTGTAGGTAAATCAAAAGCGATAGATAATCCTTTTTGTCCTGCGGCTAGATTTCGTCTATAGAAAGCATTGCTTTCTTCGGCAGTTGAAAATCCGGCATATTGACGAATTGTCCAAGGGCGACGCACATACATTGTGGTGTAAGGCCCTCTTAAATTTGGCGCAAAGCCAGCACCAAAATCAAGATGCTTTAGGTTTTCAATATCTTTTTTAGAATAGGTGGGTTTGAGTTCAATGCCTTCAGCCGTAAAAAAGTCTGCAGTTGAAGCATCTTGTTCTTGCAACGCCGGTTCTTCTTTCGACTTTTGACTATCTAATTGAATATGTTGGAGGTCATTTCTTATCATTTGTGACACTAATTTATACGTATTGTTGACTGATTGCAGTTCTACACTATTTTTCTAAATCCAGACGTTCTTGTTCTACTTTTTCGGCTAATCGTTTTTCGATTATTGGAGTGATCAAGGTTTTTCTTGGCTTGACTTTTACAAAAGGAAATAATTCTAAATCCTGTTTCATCTTGTCGTCTTTGTTTGGGTATTTATTAGTTCCTAGCAAGACTTCTTTTCCTGAGTCAAAAAGTTCCTGTTCTTTATCAGCGCTTTCCTGAATTTTCCTTTTGATGATGCCTTCATTCAATTGTTTAAGAAAACCGCCATTGGCTTCGATATCTTTGAATAAAGTCAATGCTTTTTCGGCTAATTGAATAGTCAATGTTTCAATATAATAACTTCCGTCCGCAGGGTTATTTACCTTGTCAAAATAGCTTTCGTTTTTTAGAACTAATAATTGGTTTCTGGCGATTCGATCTCCAAATTCATTGTCTTTATGATATAGTGAATCGTAAGGCAAATTAGCAATTGCATCTGCTCCTCCTAGGATTGCCGACATGCACTCGGTTGTAGTACGCAACATGTTTACGTTGTAGTCATAAAGCGTTTTATTCCGTTTTGTAGGAGAAACTAAAAGATGGCATTCTAAGTTATGGTTGTATTCTTTAGCGACTAAATTAAAAAGCAATCGCAACGCTCTTAGCTTTGCGATCTCAAAGAAATAATTGGTTCCCACGGCAACCTCTATAACTATCGGCTGACTGATAACCGGAATTCTGTTGAAATATTCATTGACATGCGCTAAGGTGTAAGCAAGCTGCTGTACCATATTGGCTCCCGCATTTTGATATAAGGTAGCGTCAATACTAATTATGGAACTGTTTGGAATCGCTGTAGAAAGTAAGTTCAACGAATCAAAATTGTTTTTATCTGTAGTTGTAAACCAATTGCCGTCTCGAGCTAATTGCCCTATTGGATCTAGGTTGTAATGCGCAATGGCCTTTTTCTTATATATTATTGCATCAATCTTTTTGACGAAATCGATTGAGAAAAATTTAAAATTGAAGTAAACAGCAACGTTTTCTATAGGAAGTTTTTCCAAAAGTTTTGCTACGTCTACAGTATCATTTTCTAAAGTAAAACGAAGGCTATCGGCACCTCTGTTCAAAGTGTCCAAGGCCCTTTCTACTGATTTTTCAATGTCGAAAACAAAAATGTTTTGACAAATTTTAAATTCAGATGCTTTCGTGTTTACCGCTGCTGCTTTTGTAAACTCATCTTTATGATAAAAAGGTTTTACCTTAATGTCTTCTGGCGAATTCCAGATTAAGGTTTCATTGTAATCTGCTCCCTTTAGTTCAAATTGGATTTTTTGTTTCCATTGTTTGGAAGAAACAGGATCGAAATCTTCGAATAAATTAGTAGCCATTTTAATTTTGATTTTTAATAATTCAAGATTTATTATTTTTTTTCTATGCTGTCACCTTCAAATTCTATGATGTAAATATCCTCGCTATCTTTTTTCATGTAATACTTTTCGCGAGCATATTTTTCTATTTGTTCTGGGTTCTTCAATTGCTTAATCTGTTTTTCGTCTTTTTTAATTTCTTCTTGGTAGTACTCTTTGTTATCCTCGAGTTCGCTGACTTGATTGTCTAGAAATCGATGGTCAAAATACGAATAGTTATCCAGAAAAATCATCCAAGTTGAAAAAAACAACAACACCCACACATATTTATTGCTTAAAAATTTAAACCAAGGTTTGTCTTTATGCGGATTTGTCATGTTTTATTTATTTCCGAGTACAGTAAAAATTAATCGTCTTGACCTGAATTGAAACAGAAAACATTTCCCGATAACAATCAGGATTGTTTCTTAAAATTGTAACGTGATAAAATTACAATAAAATTATAGAATTCTTTGATTTATTACGGCACGAACTACGTCAATTGCAACCGTATTGTATTTATCATTCGGTATGATAATGTCTGCAAATGCTTTAGTAGGCTCTATAAACTGCTGATGCATTGGTTTTAGGGTGTTTTGATATCTGCTAAGAACCTCGTCCATATCACGTCCGCGTTCGGCAATGTCTCGTTTCATACGGCGAATCAGTCTTTCGTCAGAATCAGCATGAACATAAATTTTTACGTCAAACAAATCGCGTAACTCTGGGTTGGCCAGTATTAAAATCCCTTCCACAATCATTACTTTTCTGGGATGAGTAGTAATGGTGTCTTCCGTTCTGTTATGAGTAACAAAAGAATAGACGGGCTGCTGTATTGTTTTCTCTTCTTTAAGCTCTTTTAAATGGGCAACTAACAATTCGAAATCTATAGCGCGAGGATGATCAAAATTAATTAAAGCCCGCTCGTCAAAAGATAAGTTGTGGTTCTCTTTATAATAAGAATCCTGAGAAATAATTCCGACTTCTGTCTCAGGTAATTCATTCATAATCTGATGAACTACGGTAGTTTTTCCGCTTCCTGTTCCGCCTGCAATCCCTATAATGAGCATATAATGGTGTTGTTATAAATTGATAGTGCAAAAATAGGAATTAAATCGGGAGTGATTTTTATTTTTCGCATAAAATATTGGGTTTTAAATGAAGTAGCTATTCCGGCTATCCGTTTCAAGTTTTTGCCCGAAAGCTGTTTTTCCGATGCCCTATAAAGAGCTTCTTCTAGTCGCTTTTTTAGGCCAGGAAAAGAATAGCTTTTGGGCTGCAACGCTTTTCACTACTATCCGGGCTATTAAATGATCATTGGAAAAAAAACGAAATTTACCAAATTGAACTAGTAGTGAGGAAGAAGTGGTAGTATTAAAAACAAAAAGAGAGAACCAAACAAATGGCTCTCTCTTTTTAAAAAGAATTCAGATCTTACTTATTTATTCTTCTTTGCTTTTATCATCATTTCCAGTTGGTCCCAAAGTTCTTCAGGAATAGCTTCCAACATATTAAATTGACCAGCGCCTTTCAACCATTCACCACCGTCAATAACCACGACTTCACCATTTATATAAGCAGAGAAATCAGAAACCATGTAAGCGGCTAAATTGGCTAATTCCTGGTGGTCTCCCACACGCTGTAGCGGTACTTTTTTTGCCATATCAAATTTTTCGGCAAGATCGCCGGGCATCAATCTGTCCCATGCTCCTTTGGTAGGGAAAGGTCCAGGTGCAATTGCGTTGGTACGGATTCCGTACTTTGCCCATTCTACAGCAAGACTTCGCGTCATGGCAAGAACTCCTGCTTTTGCAGTAGCGCTAGGTACAACATAAGCCGAACCAGTCCAAGCATACGTAGTTACTATGTTTAATACCGTTGAAGACTTTTGTTTGGTATCAATCCAATGTTTACCAAAAGCAAGTGTACAGTTTTTTGTTCCTTTTAAAACGATATCAATAACCGTATCAAAGGCGTTCGCAGATAATCTTTCTGTTGGGGAAATGAAATTTCCTGCTGCATTATTTAGCAAAACATCTACTTTTCCAAAGGCTTTCAATACACTTTGCAACATGTTTTCTACTTGATCATAATGACGTACGTCACATTGTAGCGGCAAACAAGTTCCTCCGGTTGCTACCTCTAGTTCTGAAGCAGTATTTTTTAATTTGTCTAAGTCTCTTGAAGTAATGGCAACATTTGCTCCCAGTTCCAGGAAATACTTGGTCATTGCTTTTCCTAAACCGCTACCGCCACCAGTAACAACTATTACTTTTCCTTTTAGCGCATCGTCGCGCAACATTTTATCGGTATAACTCATAATTAGTTTGTTTTTTTTTTTTGGCATTGTAAATATAGAAAAATTTAAATAGTATGCACGCATATTAAAATCAAAAATTCATAGGCTTAGATTTTGCATAACCTTTTTGCCGCTTCTTCTAGAGTCGCATTGTCTTTTGCAAAACAAAAACGGATTAAATGAAGATCTTTTCCATTTTCATAGAAACTCGAAATAGGAATCGCAGCTACACCATATTCCGTGATTAATCGTTTACAAAAATCTACATCATTTTCATTAGAAATAGCGGCGTAGGAAGCTACTTGAAAATATGTACCTTCACATGGAAGGAGTTCGAACCTACTTGTTTTCAATAGTTCTCTGAAGTAATCCCTTTTCGCCTGATATAAAATTCCAATTCCTTCAATCGAAACTACATCTAGGTACTCGCTTATTGCTACTTGGCAAAGACTGTTGACGCTAAAAACTAAAAATTGATGTACTTTTTTAATTTCGTTCATTAAATGTTCCGGGGCGACAAGATAGCCTACTTTCCAACCAGTAACATGAAATGATTTCCCAAACGAAGAAACCATGACACAACGGTTCAGGAGATTGATGCGAGTATGCGCCGAAATATGTTTTTCTTCAAAAGTGATGTATTCATAAACTTCATCAGAGAGGACGATAATTTTTGGATATTTTTTGAGTATCGATTCTAAGGCTTCAAAATCGGATTGGGTCAGAATCTTTCCAGTTGGATTATGTGGATTATTGATGATAATCATTTTAGTATTCGCAGAACATGCTTTTGCGATAGTATCCCAATTTGGGGTATAATCATCGTTTAGAGAAACGCGTACCGGCGTTGCGTTGCACAATAATACAGGAGCTTCATAACAGTCATAGCTTGGATCTAGAATAATTACTTCGTCGTCAGTCTCAACTAAAGCTTGAATAGTGGTAAAAATAGCCTGTGTAGCGCCCGCAGTTATCAGTATCTCTATTTCTGGCAGAATAATTCTTCGGTAGGATTTTTTGACCAGAAGCGCTATGTTAGACAGTAGAGGTGGGTAGCCCGCCATGGGAAGGTATTGATGTACATTCTCTTTGGCCAGATGGGTGACAATATCGGTTAATAGAGAATCAACAGGAAAATTAGGGAAACCCTGCGAAAGATTAATGGCGCCATGTTCTGTAGCCATTTTTGACATTACGGTAAAAATACTCGTAGTAATGTTTGGGAGTTTTGACATACCTTTCTTTTTAGTACTCTAAAAGTAAGCAAATGGTTTGAGTTAATATGCTGTTTCTTTAAGATTCAGAAGTGCTAGATAAAATAAAGAAAGACACTTCTTGCGGAGTGTCTTTCTTTATTGTTTTTATTTTTTCGCCATGGGCATATCTGAATTCCCCATATCTCTGATGCAAATGTATTTTCCTTCCTTTTTTTCAAAAAGACTGATAAAATGTCCGCTATTGATTTTTGTATCTGTGGAGTCCGTTACCTTATATCGGCCGATTTCGACTACCATATTCCCATCAATTGAAGGATGGATTTCTTGAGTTTCGAAAGCGATTTTTGCGCCTTTTGGGAAAGTAAGTAATTCGGTTTTCATGGATTCATGAATCGCTTTTTTTCCTTCTATGGGCATTTTACCGTTTGAAAAACTAACAGCATCCTCCGCATAGTAAATTATTCCATCGGGGTTTCGGTTATTGTAGGCTTCGGCAAAAGCATTTTCCATTGCTTGAATTTCAGTTTTGATTGCCTCTTTGTCAACCAGGACTGCGGGAACTTCTTTCTTTTGATTACAAGCTACCATCAAAGACATGATAACTACCAATAATCCTCCCTTAAAAATACTGTTTTTCATAATTATATTTTTTTAAAATTTAACATAATTGATTAAGTTAAAGATTAAGGGTTAATAAATTTAATTATAAAATATTGATTATCAGTATTTAAAGTGGTCATTTTGATTTTTTATTTTACTTTGAGTCATAAAGTAAAATAAGACTAGTCGTTAAATATTTGGAAGACAATTGTTAATGAACAAGCAATCATGAAAAAAAGATCGCTTATTAACTGATCTCTTTTTTTATGATTGCTTTTTAGTTTATTCAGGAGAGTTTTATTTTATCACGATAGTAGAAGCGGGATTTCTTCCGTCGTCATAGGCTTTCATAAAGGCATCTTTAGATTCTTTCCAGCTATAGATTGATTCAAATATTAAAAAAGCTAACATACCTAATAAGAATACACGAATATCTCTACTAGTTACTTTTATTTAAATAGTTTAAAGGTTTAGGGATGCTAATTTATATTTAAATTATTCTTTTGTATTCACAAAATTACATTTTATGGATAATAAAAATAGTTGGACGTTTATGCAGGTCGATTTTTTCTTTTTTCCAAGCCGAAATTCTCTTGGTTTTGATGTACTCGGTTGGTAATGTGATGTCTGTGGCAATGCATAAATGGGTTTCTGGATGCAACGTCTGTAATAAATCTTCTAGTAAGTTATTATTACGGTACGGTGTTTCAATGAAAATTTGAGACTGATTTTTTTCGAAAGAGGTTCTTTCGAGAGTTTTAAAACTGACTCTTTTTTCGTCTTTATCGATAGGTAAATAACCGTGAAAAGTAAAGCTTTGTCCGTTCATTCCTGAGGCCATCATAGCTAAAAGGATAGAAGAAGGTCCTACTAACGGTACCACTTGTATGCCATTTTCATGCGCTAATTTAACGATTACAGCGCCAGGATCTGCAACGCCAGGACATCCCGCTTCACTCATTAGACCTACATTTTTACCTTCTAATAAAGGTTGGATGAAGTCTTGGTGTTCTTTCACTTCGGTACGTTTGTTCAAAACAAAAAGAATTAATTCTGATTGTTTTTTTTCGGGATGTACTTCTTTGATTGATTTACGAGCTGTTTTTTCATTCTCAACAATATAGTAATCAATGAAATCTATAGTTCTTTTTACGGTCTGCGGTAAAACATCCATCGGGTCACAATCTCCCATTGTTGTAGGGATTAAATATAGTTTTCCTAAAAGAGTAGCTGGTTTCATTATGGGTACGTTTATGTTTTTTAATCGAAATTGTTTGACAAAAATAGAGGATTAAATAGATAATTAAACCTTTCGACAAGTTTAAAAATCCAAAGAATACTAATTTAAGCGTGCTTAGCTATTAATTTGTCGGCGATGATATCACAAACTTCATCGAGCATACCATAGACAATCTCAAATCCGTTTGTCATTCCGAAATACGGATCTGGAACGTCTACGTTTTCGTTTGGATACAATTCATTTAATATGATTTGTACTTTGTCTTTGTGGGCTGTGTTTTCTTTAAGATTAATTACATCCGTATAATTAGAATTGTCCATTACATAGATATAATCATAAGTGTCAAAGTCGGCGGTTTTGAATTGACGTCCTCTTTGATTGGAAATGTCAAGGTTGTGGTTTTTTGCCGCGGCTATCGAACGTGCGTCTGGAGCATGACCTATATGCCAAGATCCTGTTCCTGCAGAAGCTACAGTGAATTTATTTTTGGGAAGTTTAGAGGCTAAAATGCCTTCGGCCAAGGGTGACCGACAAATATTTCCCAAACAAACCATTAAAATTTTTATGGACATGATGCGTTTATAGCGTTAATTTTTTATGGATATCTTCAACAAATTTCTTGAATTGTTTGTCGGTAGCTACAAGATTGTCAACCGTTTTACAAGCGTGCAATACAGTCGCATGATCACGATCTCCAATTTGGTGTCCAATATTCGCCAAAGAAGCTTTTGTAAATTTCTTCGCAAAAAACATCGCTAATTGTCTTGCTTGCACTACATGCCTCTTTCTAGTTTTCGACTGCAACGTTTCTAAATCCAATTGAAAATAATCGGAAACTGTTTTCTGAATATAATCGATCGAAATTTCGCGTTTTACATTTTTCACAAATTTTTCAACGACGCTTTTTGCTAATTCGATTGTTACTTCTTTTTTATTGAAAGAAGATTGAGCGATTAGAGAGATTATCGCTCCTTCAAGTTCTCTTACATTCGATTTGATATTACGCGCTACATATTCTATG
Organism: Flavobacterium sp. DW-iso2; assembly: GCF_058725285.1. Classification (NCBI taxonomy): domain Bacteria; kingdom Pseudomonadati; phylum Bacteroidota; class Flavobacteriia; order Flavobacteriales; family Flavobacteriaceae; genus Flavobacterium; species Flavobacterium sp. DW-iso2. The sequence goes on from NZ_JBZXDY010000008.1 coordinate 125,039, forward strand.
ATTTCTTCTGGAATCTCAACACCATCACGATACAGAATGTTTTTCAAGATAGAGATTCTAGTTTCGTAATCCGGTTGGTGCAATTCTGCAGACAATCCCCATTTGAATCGAGATAACAAGCGTTGCTCGATATCTTGCATGTCAACGGGTGCCTTATCAGAAGTAAGAATAACCTGTTTTCCATTTTGATGTAAGTAATTAAAGATGTGGAAAAATACATCCTGTGTCCCCGATTTACCAGATAGGAATTGTACATCATCAATAATTAAAACATCAATAAGCTGATAGAAATGAATAAAATCATTTCGGTTATTTTTCTTTACTGAATCAATATATTGTTGGGTAAAAATTTCAGCTGAAATATATAAAACTGTTTTTTCTGGATATTTATCTTTAATTTCTACACCTATTGCATGTGCTAAGTGTGTTTTACCTAGCCCTACACCACCAAAAATTAATAATGGGTTGAAGGAGGTTCCTCCTGGTTTATTGGCAACAGCCATACCTGCTGAACGGGCTAATCTATTTGAGTCTCCTTCAAGAAAATTGTCAAAACTATAGTTTGCATTCAGCTGCGATTCAATTTTTAAATTTCTAATTCCAGGAATTACAAATGGATTTTTTAATTCTGGGTCTAGGTTTTTAAAAGGAGCGTCAATATTTTGAGGTTTCATCGGTGCCCGATTCGCACTTGGCAATTGTTCCGTAAACGGTTGTTTGTTGCCATAAGTGTTTTCCATCTTAATTTTATAAAGTAACTTCGCGTTTTTACCAAGTTCTTTAGTTAAGGCGACTTTTAATAATTTTACATAGTGCTCTTCTAGCCATTCGTAGAAAAATTTACTTGGTACTTGAATATATAATGCGTTATCGGTAAGTTCAACTGATTTAATAGGTTCAAACCAAGTTTTGAATGCTTGATCCTGAATGTTGTCTTTTATAAAAGACAAGCAGTTTTCCCATACTGATTGAGCAGTTTTGTTCATAAATTCTATGTAAATTATTTTATTTAGTAATCTTTGTCTTATTAAATAATGCTTAAAAAAGCACTATTTTTCGGGGTAACAAATATGTGAACAAATTTCTGTAAAAAAAAATATTTAGGGGTTGATTATGTAATATTATTGTTGTAAGTAGTATTTGGAAGCTAAAAATGTAATAAAAATAAATAAAATATAATATGAAAGAACACGAATTTAACGTACGGGTACGGTATGCTGAAACGGATCAAATGGGGGTTGTTTATCATGGGAATTATGCTCAGTATTTTGAGATGGGACGCGTGGAATGGCTTAGAAACCTTGGGATTTCTTATAAATGGATGGAAGAAAATGGGATTATGCTTCCGGTAGTTTCGTTGAATATAAATTATAAAAAACCAGCCCGTTACGATGACCTTTTGAGGGTAAAAACTATTTTTAAAAGTCAGAGCTCCGTTAAGATTGAATTTGATTATGAAATTTACAATGAGCAGGAGGAGTTGTTAACAATTGCTAGCTCAATTTTGGTTTTTGTGAACATGAAGACGGCCCGGCCGACACTTCCACCCGAGTATGTCTTGGAGAAGCTTTTAAAAATGTAAAAATTAAGGAAAAAAATATTTATTCTGTAATATTTATGTCAATTTCAAATATAGAATTAAAAATGTCGAAAATCATTTCGGCATTTTTTTTTCGCGTTTTTATCTCGATTTTTCCTATCGGTAAACCAGTTTCTTCGTTTATCTCCATTTCTTGAGATACGATTTCTAGCTTTTTTTCTTTAATTACTCGCATGACTTTATTCATGTTTTTATAATCAAAGGAAACTTGATAATGGATATCTATCGTTTTTTCGATAATTTCACAACTTTCAAGCGTGAGTTGTGCAGTTGTTTTGTAAGCAGATATTAATCCGCCAACGCCTAGTTTAACGCCTCCAAAAAGTCGAGCGACTACTACTAGTGTCTTTGTGAGAGAAAAGGACTGAATTTGGCCATAAATAGGCATTCCTGCGCTATTGCTTGGTTCTCCATCGTCATTGGCTCGGTAAGAAAGCGTGTCGGTACCTATTTGGTAGGCATAACAAAAATGACCTGCATTTGGATGCTTTTTCCTTAAGCCTTCAATAATCGGTTTTACTTCGTCTTCTGATTGAATAGGATAGGCTGAGCCAAAAAATTTACTGTTTTTTTCTTTATATAGTATTTCTTCCGACGCGAATGCGATGGTATTGTAGGTGTCTTTAATTTCCAAAAGCGGTTTTCTAAATTATATTTTTATTGAATAAGTCTACCACATCTTCTTGGCCTACCTGTAAATTCCATACTTGAAACCCTAGTGATAGCGCAGCGTCTGTGTTTTCTTTTTTGTCATCGATGAATAGAGTGCGCTTTGCTTGCAAATCATGTTTGTTTAAAACGTAGTTGTAAATTTCAAGATTTGGCTTTCTCATCGCTATTTCAAACGAAAAATAAACTTTTTCAAAGCACTTGTAAAAATCACCGTAAAAAGACGCACCATTATTTTGTTCGAATGTTTCGATATGTATTGCATCAGTGTTGCTGAGTAAAAACAAGCGGTATTTTTTAGATAGCATTTGTAGAAATTCTAATCGATATAAAGGGAAATCTAGTAAAATGGCATTCCATGCTTTTAAAATCTCATCAGTACTAGCAGTCGGAATGTGTTTTTGAATGCCTCCAATGAATTTTTCAGGGGATATTTTACCGGTTTCAAATTGAATATTCAACTGGTTTAAATCGTCATTCCACTCCGTAAGTCCTAAATTTCGTAGTCCGTCAACAGTGGCTTGTTTGTCTAAATTAATAAATACATCTCCAAAATCAAAAATAATTGCGTTAATCATGGTTTCTGGATATTAGAAGTTCATCTTGAACTATTATGTTTTTTTCCAAATAAGATCCGCTTAGTATCGGAGCTTTTGTGCCTTCTTTAAAAAAGATATTGCCTTTAAAAACTCGTGCTTCATCCCAGAGATTAGCATCAATGAAAGTTTGCAGTGTTTGCCGGCCTCCTTCAATAATCACCGATTGAATTTGATGTTTGTATATGGCATCTGCCACTTGGCTTGCTATGTTTTTTTTAAAATCAAGGATTTCAAAGGTAAGGTTTTCTTTGTCGGTATTCGTTTTTGTTTTTGAAAAAATAATTGTTTTTACTTGATTGTCAAGTATATGACTATTTTCTGCTATGCGATTGTTCTGATCCAAAACAATTCTGGTAGGATTGTTTCCCGACCAGTCTCTTACATCTAATTTTGGATTGTCGTCAATGACTGTTTGCGTTCCCACAAGAATTGCCTGTTCTTCACTTCTCCATTTATGAACTAATTGCCTTGAATAGCTGTTAGTGATCCAAACCGGTTTTTGTTCTGACTTTGTTTTGGGAGAGATAAAACCGTCTTGACTTTCTGCCCATTTTAAAATAATAAAGGGTCTTTTCTTTTGATGAAAAGTAAAAAACCGTTTGTTCAGTTCGTGGCATTCGTTTTCAAGAATCCCAACGGTTACTTCTATTCCAGCTTCGATTAATTTTTTTATTCCGTTTCCAGCCACTTTTATATTTGGGTCAACCGTTCCGATAACTACCTGTGGAATTTCATTTTTTATGATTAAATCAGAACAAGGAGGTGTTTTTCCAAAATGACTGCAAGGTTCTAAGCTTACGTAAATGGTTGCTTTTTTTAATAGGGATTTGTCTTTGACGGAATTGATGGCATTTACTTCGGCGTGAGGTTCGCCCGCTTTTTTATGCCAGCCTTCTCCTATAATTCTATCTTCATAAACAATTACGCTACCCACCATCGGATTAGGATAGGTGGTTCCTAGGCCGTTTTTGGCTAATTGGATGCATCGCTGGATGTATTTTTCATGTCTCTTCACAATGCAAAAGTAGTTATTTTTGGGGTTTGCCTATAATCTTTGGGATTAGTTTTGAAACTTCTGAAAATAACGGTAAACAATTTCTATTTTTGTCTTTTTATAAACAAGCAGTTATACAGAATGGAAAATTGGATTATTAGAAAAATAGAAAAAAGAGATAATAAAGCTGTTGCTCAGTTAATAAGAGCGGTTTTTGATGAATTGAATATCCCAAAAGTAGGGACGGCTTATGCTGATCCGTATTTAGACTTAATGTTTGAGGAATACAATAAACCCAAATCAGTTTATTATGTTGTTGAAAATAATGGAAAAATAGTTGGTTCGGCGGGAGTGGCTCCTCTTGAAAATGAAGCTGCAACCATTTGCGAATTACAAAAAATGTATTTTTTGCCTGAAACACGTGGTCAGGGGATAGGGGGTCAAGTAATGGCTGTATGTCTGCAAAGCGCGAAAGATTTTGGTTTCGAAAATTGCTATTTGGAAACGATGCCTTTTATGCATGATGCTCAAAAATTATACAAAAAAGTAGGTTTCGAATACATCGATGCTCCCATGGGAAGTACGGGTCATGTTTCTTGTCCAGTTTGGATGCTTAAGAAGTTATAAAATTCCAAAATTGAACATTCAAAATTCCTTGTTCCTTTTTTAATATTGAAATAGAAATAAGAAGGAGTAGTTTAAAAATTTATTTCAGAAAGTTGAAATACAAACACCATGAAAATTAAAGAATACAGAAGCCAATTTATTCAAGAACTACTTCCGATTTATGATGAAGGTGAATCCGAGAGTTTTTTTTACCTGATACTAGAGGAAAAGCGTCAGTTGAAAAGAATTGATTTAGCTCTGAATCCCGAGTTGTTTTTTTCGGAAAAGGAAATAATACTTTGGAGTTCGATCCTAGAGCAATTAAAGTTGGAGATTCCCATTCAATACTTACTGGGAAAAACTAGTTTTTATGGATTAGATTTTGAAGTAAATGAAAACGTATTGATTCCGAGACCCGAGACCGAAGAATTGGTGGAGTGGATTATTGAGGGGAATTCAAAGACTGAGCGATTGAAAGATTTAAAGATTCTAGATATTGGAACGGGAAGCGGGTGCATTGCTATTTCATTGGCTAAAAATATACCGAATGCTAAAGTTTACGCAATTGATGTTTCTGAAAAGGCTTTGGCTACAGCCAAAAAAAATGCTATTCTAAACCAAGTCGATGTAAAATTCATAACCCAGAATATTCTAGAGACAGAGGATTTAAAGGAACAATTTGATATCATTGTTTCGAATCCTCCTTATGTTCGGAATTTAGAGAAACAGGAAATAAAGAAAAATGTTTTGAACAATGAGCCTCATTTAGCTCTTTTTGTAGAAGATGATGATGCACTTATTTTTTATAAAAAAATCGCAGCATTGGCAAAGAAAAATCTTTCGGACAACGGACAGTTATTTTTTGAGATTAATCAATATTTAGTGAAAGACATGGTCGCTTTGCTGAAGAATATGAATTTCAAAAACATTGAATTACGAAAAGATATTTATGGCAATGACAGAATGTTACGAGGGACGATTTAAGATTTTTAGCAACTCTTTAAAAGTCAATAAAAGACCTGGTTTGTCATAGAATTACTCGTATCGCAAAGCTTCAATCGGGTCTAGATAAGCGGCTCTAATCGCAGGATACAAGCCGGAAACGATAGCGACCATGAAACTGGTGAAAAAAGCAGCCATGATGGCTCCCCAGGGAATGACAAATGCAAAACTTAAAGCAGTCGCGATTCCGTAACCGATTAAAATACCTAAAATTATTCCTACAATACCTCCCAGTTGACCAATGAGTAAAGTCTCTATGAAAAACTGAATAGCGACAGTAGATCTTTTGGCTCCTAATGCTTTTCTTACTCCTATTTCTCGTGTTCTTTCAGTTACCGAAACAATCATGATATTCATCAAGGCAATAGAAGATCCTAAAACGGTAATAATTCCTATCAACCAGGAAGCTAAGCCAAGGTATTTGGTAATCCCAAGGATTCTATTGATAAGATCATCACTGCGCACAACCCCAAAATTATTGTCTCTAACGGGGCTTAACTTTCTAACATTACGCATCGTTATGATGGCGTGATCGATGGCTTGATCCAGTAATTCTTTATTAGAAACCATGATGCTCATGGTATAATTAATGTTTGGTGCTGTAAATAAGGATCGAGCGACTTGTATTGGAATTAAAACTCGTAGATCTTGTTTATTACCAAAAGTGGAACCTTTCTCTTTTAAGATGCCAATTACTTTAAACCTTGCGCCACGTATCGAAATTGTTTTTCCAATAGGGTTTGTGTCTTTAAGTAATCCTTTACCAAAATCTGAACCTACGATACAAACATAGTTATTGTTATCAATATCAAAACCCGTAAAATTTCTTCCTAAGCTTGTTTCTAAACCTGAGTTCGTCATAAAATATTCGTCAACACCAACAACTGCAATTTCAGGATCTGTTTTTGTCGCTTCATATTTTACTTCTGCAGTAGAAGTTGCCGTAAAGGATAGGGAAGTTTCTGTAAAGGGATAATCGTATTTATTTTTAAAATCGACTGCTTCGGGGTAGGAAATAATAGGATTTATAATTTCACGTTCGTCTCCTCCTCGTCTTTGCGCTGTGTTTTCGTATTGCTTGACGTTAAAAGTATTGGCTCCCATGGATGCAAAATCAGAAGAGATAGTGTTCTCCAAGGCAGAAACCACAGTCAGAATACCCACTAAAGCTGTAATTCCTATAGCGATAATTAATACGGTGAGCGAGGTACGCAATATTTGGGTCCTAATAGAACCAAAAGCAATTCGTACGTTTTCTTTGAATAAATTTAGCATCATGGTAGTTTGACACGAAAATACAATTTTTGTTACAAGTTTGTTTTGGAAGGAGTGTTATTTATTTTAAAAATAAGATATTTGCAATCTGAATTTACGAATTGGGAGTTTACGAATTGGGAATTGTTTACCATCTGTTTAAATCCTGAATCCTAAATTATAAATCCTAAATTAAAAACAATGGCATCAAAACCGAGCATCCCTAAAGGAACTAGAGATTTTTCACCTGCTGAGGTGGCAAAACGTCAATATATTATCCAAATCATTAAGAATAATTTTGAGAAATTTGGTTTTCAACCAATAGAAACACCATCGTTTGAAAATTCAGAAACCTTAATGGGAAAATATGGAGAAGAAGGAGATCGTTTGATTTTCAAGATTCTAAATTCTGGGGATTTTTTGGCGAAAGCTAATGCTACGCATTTAGAAAATAAAGACAGTACAAAGTTGACATCGAGTATTTCAGAGAAAGCCTTGCGTTATGATTTGACCGTTCCCTTTGCTCGTTATGTAGTGCAACATCAAAATGATATCGAATTCCCTTTTAAAAGATACCAAATCCAACCGGTTTGGCGTGCTGATAGACCTCAGAAAGGGCGTTTTAGAGAGTTTTTTCAATGTGATGCTGATGTAGTTGGGTCTAAATCTTTGTGGCAAGAAGTAGAATTAGTGCAACTTTATGACACTGTTTTTACCGAATTAGGTTTGAAAGGAGTGACCGTTAAAATTAACAATAGAAAAATATTATCAGGAATAGCTGAAGTGATTGGTGCTTCTGATAAACTGATTGACTTTACTGTTGCGCTTGATAAACTAGATAAGATAGGCGAGGATGGTGTAAAAAAAGAAATGATAGAAAAGGGAATTGGAGCAGAAGCGATAGAAAAAGTCCAACCTCTTTTTAATTTCACAGGAACAATTGCTGAGAAAATCGAAAAACTAGGGCTGCTTTTGGCTTCTTCAGATGAAGGGATGAAAGGAGTTGAAGAATTGCGTTTTATTTGCGAAAATGTAATGAAATTGGGATTAACATCGGCAATACTAGATCTTGATGTTACACTTGCTCGTGGACTGAATTATTACACTGGTGCAATATTTGAAGTAGCGCCTCCTAAAGAAGTAGCTATGGGCTCCATCGGTGGTGGAGGTCGATATGATGATTTAACTGGGATTTTCGGATTGAAAAACATGAGCGGAGTTGGGATTTCATTTGGATTAGATCGCATCTATTTGGTGGTAGAAGAGTTGAATCTTTTCCCTGAAACCGTTACCGCAGCATCAAAGGCGTTGTTTATTAATTACGGTGATGCCGAAGCATTTTATGCTTTACAGGCGATACAAAAATTAAGAGCTGCAGGGATAAAAGTAGAATTGTATCCGGATAATGCAAAAATGGCAAAACAGTTTCAACATGCTGATAAAAGAAACATTCCTTTTGCGGTAATAATAGGAGAGCAAGAGATTGCGTCAAATTCGTATTCACTTAAAAATTTAGTAACTGGAGAGCAGCTTTCTCTTAATTTTGAAGGTTTGAAAAACGCGTTGCTGTAAATTAAATTTTACGCATAAAAAAAAGCTTTGTTAGTAAACAAAGCTTTTTTTAATATAAGGTATTCTTGAATTAATAATATTTAGAAACCAACCTTAAATTTGATTTTTAACAGATTAAAAATTTAATCTAGATTAGAACCGATAACAAACTTATAGAAACAAAACTGTAATAGTCTTAAAATTTTATTAAAATTTAAATTAATATAAAAAAGAGAGGCTATTATTCTGTGTATCATAAAAAATTGCTATTAAAAAAAAGAATGACAATTTGACATTTAGTTAGAATTGGCAGTACTTTTGCAATTAAAAGAAAAGTGAAAAAAATGAAGTTTAAGAATATTTTTAAAAATACGGGTAATATGACTACTGAAAATACAGAAATCGATAAAGAGATGGATGATGTAACATTAGAGAACAATGCGAATGAAGAGCAAATTGTTGCTGATGAGTTAAGTGTTGAAGAGCAATTGACGCAAGACTTAGCGAAAGAGAAAGATAAATATTTACGATTATTTGCAGAATTTGAAAATTACAAAAGACGAACTTCAAAAGAGCGTATTGACTTGTATAAAACAGCAAATCAAGAGGTTCTTTTAGCTATGCTACCTGTTTTAGATGATTTTGACAGAGCATTAGTCGAAATACTTAAATCGGAAGACGAATTACTATTGAAAGGAGTAGAGCTTATTCATGAAAAACTGAAAAGCACGCTAGTTTCAAAGGGATTAGAACAAGTAGAAGTGAAAGCTGGAGATGCATTTGATGCTGATTTTGCTGAAGCAATTACTCAAATTCCTGCTCCTAAGATGAAAGGGAAAATTGTTGACGTTCTTGAAAAAGGATATAAATTAGGAGATAAAATTATTCGATTCCCTAAAGTTGTTATAGGCCAGTAATTTAGGCAGGTTTAGACGCGATTAATTGTGTCCGTACTTTCACAAGAAAAAATAAAGATGAAAAAAGATTTTTACGAGATATTAGGCATTTCAAAAGGTGCTGATGCAGCAGCGATAAAGAAGGCTTACAGAAAAAAAGCATTAGAGCATCATCCTGACAAAAACCCTGGGGACAAATCGGCAGAAGAAAAGTTCAAAGTAGCTGCTGAAGCTTATGAAATTTTAAGCGATCCAAACAAAAAAGCAAAATACGATCAATATGGTCACCAAGCTTTTGATGGTTCTGGAGGTTTTGGCGGTGGCGGAGGTCATCCTGGGATGAACATGGATGATATCTTCAGTCAGTTTGGTGATATTTTCGGTAGCGCCTTTGGAGGTGGTGGCGGATTTGGAGGCGGAGGTGGAGGTCAACGCCGAACTAAAGGAAGCAACCTACGAATCAAAGTAAAATTGACATTAGAAGAAATTGCTAATGGTGTTGAGAAAAAAGTAAAAGTAAAACGTAAAGTTCAGGCCCCAGGTGTGTCTTATAAAACATGTTCTACCTGTAACGGGCAAGGTCAAGTAATGCGTGTTACTAATACAATTCTAGGAAGAATGCAATCAGCATCTACCTGTCCTACCTGTGGTGGATCAGGTCAGATTCTAGATAAAAAGCCATCAGAGGCAGATTCTCAAGGGATGATTGTTGAAGATGAAACGGTTTCTATAAAAATTCCGGCGGGGGTTGTTGATGGGATGCAGTTAAAAGTTTCTAACAAAGGAAACGATGCGCCAGGAAACAGTGTTCCAGGTGATTTAATTGTAGCTATCGAAGAGTTAGAGCATGAATTTTTGAAACGCGAAGGAGAGAATTTGCATTACGATTTATACATCAGTTTTCCTGAAGCAGTTCTTGGAGTTTCCAAAGATATTGAAGCCATAAACGGAAAAGTAAGAATCAAATTAGAAGAAGGAATTCAATCTGGTAAGATTCTTAGACTGAAAGGAAAGGGTATTCCAAATATAAATGGATACGCAAGTGGAGATTTATTAGTACATGTAAATGTATGGACTCCTAAAACGATAAGTAAAGAGCAAAAGTTATTTTTCGAAAATAATATGAGTGATGAACATTTTGTTCCAAATCCTGAAAAATCAGACAAATCATTTTTCGAGAAAGTAAAAGATATGTTTTCTTAATTTTTATAAAGGTTAAAAATTAAATATAAGTTTCCCATCCTTGTGAAAATGAGGGTGGGTTTTTTTATGTAACAATTATATCTATTTCGATACTAATTATTTACTTTTACACAAATTCAAAATTTAGCATGAGTACTCTACTTGAAGTCAATAAAGTCGTAAAGCAATATGGTGATTATGTGGCGCTTAACGAAGTTTCATTAACAGTTCCGAAAGGCAGTATTTATGGGCTTTTAGGTCCAAATGGTGCCGGAAAAACATCCTTAATCCGAATCATAAATCAAATTACGTTGCCTGATAGCGGTGAAATCATCCTTGACGGTGAAAGACTGCAGCCCAAACACGTACAATACATAGGCTATCTTCCAGAAGAAAGAGGCTTGTATACCAGTATGAAAGTGGGAGAGCAATGTTTGTATTTGGCTCAAATGAAAGGGCTATCGAAAGCAGAAGCCAAAAAACAGTTGGAATATTGGTTTGATAGATTAGGAATTCAAGGTTGGTGGAATAAAAAAATTCAAGAACTTTCCAAAGGAATGGCTCAAAAAATTCAGTTTGTCGTTTGTGTGTTGCACAAACCTAAATTGTTGATTTTTGACGAACCTTTTTCTGGTTTCGACCCAGTAAATGCGAATGTAATTAAAGATGAGATTCTGGCGTTGCGAGATGAAGGCGCTACGATTATATTTTCTACACACCGCATGGAAAGTGTAGAAGAACTGTGCGATCATATTGCATTAATCCATAAATCAAATAAACTGATTGAAGGAAAGTTAGACGATGTTAAAAGACAATTCAAAACCAATAGTTTTGAGGTAGGTATTGTATCTGATAATGTCGAAGGTCTGATGTACGATATCACTCAAAAATTTACGGTTTCTCCAGCAAATTTTAAATCACTTGGAAAAGAGTTAAAGCTCGAAATCCAACTTGGTAATGCAATGCCAAATGAGTTGCTGCAAGTATTGACGCAACGGGGACAAGTCACTCATTTTGTGGAAAAAATTCCAAGTGTCAATGATATCTTTATTCAAACAGTAAGCGAAAAGTAAATCCTAATTTTAAAAATTCTAGAGCCAAATATGGTATTGGAATTATATATTTGAAAATTATAAATTATGAGTATTATTTCATTAATCATAAAAAGAGAGTTTATTGCCAAAGTGCGTAATAAATCTTTTATAGTTATGACCTTTTTAAGTCCGCTGCTATTTGTGGGTATTGCCGCATTTGTGGGGTATTTAAGTTCGATGAAAGCAGAAACAAAACGAATTGCGATTCATGATGAATCGGGTTTGTTTGTTAAAGAATTTATAGCGCAAAACAATCCGAAAAGTGAATATAAATACCTTGATTTATCTTTAATGGATTCGAAATTCTTAAAAGATAGTATCACTAATGAAAATTATGAGGGTTTATTGCTGATCCCGAATACCACTAATGCTGCCGAACTAGAAAATAAAATTCAATTTATATCTAACAGTAGTCCGAGCATATCGTTTATAGAAAAGGTTCAGGATATCGTTGCCAATAAAATCACTAAAACCAATCTGGAAGAAGCAAATTTGGATACTTTGGCAATCAGAAAGGCCCAGTCAAAGGTTAATATAAGCTTGGCAAAAGCTTCAGGAGAGCAAAGTATAAAAGGAATTAATGAAATAAAAATTGCCATTGGAGGTGGATTTGGATACCTAATCATGATGTTTATTATCATTTATGGTAACATGGTGATGCGGAGTGTGATCGAAGAAAAGACAAATCGTATTATCGAAATTATTATTTCATCGGTTAAGCCATTTCAATTAATGATTGGTAAAATTATTGGAACCTCACTGGCAGGAATCCTTCAGTTTTTTATATGGGCTGTAATAGGACTTTCGCTGATGTTTGCCGCTTCAGTATTTTTTGGAGTAAATGTTGGCCCAACGGCAAGAGTTTCACCGGAATTAATGGATCAGGCACAACATGAATTGTCTGGTACCGCACAAATGTATATCAAGGAGTTATGGAATTTACCCATAGCGAGTATATTGATCGGTTTTGTAGTTTATTTTATTGGAGGATACTTTCTATATAGCTCTTTTTACGCTGCAATTGGTGCCGCTGTTGATAATCAAACCGATTCTCAACAATTTCTTCTGCCTATCATTATGCCTCTAATGCTGAGTGTTTATGTAGGATTTTTTAGTGTAATCAATGATCCGCACGGTACTCTAGCAGTTGTTTTTTCGATGATTCCACTGACATCGCCTATTGTTATGTTAATGCGAATTCCGTTTGGCGTACCTTTGTGGCAAATTGCCATCTCGGTAAGCTTGTTATTTGCCACTTTCTTTTCAGTAGTTTGGTTTGCAGCAAAAATATATCGTGTGGGAATCCTGATGTACGGAAAGAAACCAACGTGGAAAGAGTTATACAAATGGCTTAAATATTAAAGTTTACTTGGTTGCTTGTTGTTTCGTTGAGACGGAACTTCAAAAAGCCAAATACTAATAATCAAAATAGATATGAGTAAAATATTAATCATAGAAGACGAAGCCGCTATTCGAAGAGTACTGACTAAAATACTTTCTGAAGAGAGCGATACCTATCAGGTTGAAGATGCAGAAGATGGTGTGGCTGGCTATGAAAAAATAAAAAATAACGATTACGATCTTGTTTTGTGCGATATAAAAATGCCAAAAATGGATGGTGTCGAATTACTTGAAGCAGTTAAAAAAATAAAACCAGAAATTCCTATTGTTATGATCTCTGGTCATGGCGATATGGAAACGGCTATCAATACAATGCGACTGGGTGCCTTTGATTATATCTCAAAACCACCGGATTTAAACCGATTGTTGAATACGGTCAGAAATGCATTGGACAAAAAACAACTCGTAGTTGAGAATAAGATTTTAAGAAAAAAAGTCAGCAAGAATTACGAAATGATTGGTGATAGCGAAGCAATCGGTCATATAAAAGTGATGATTGACAAAGTAGCCCAAACAGATGCGCGTGTACTTATAACGGGTCCAAACGGAACGGGTAAGGAATTAGTGGCGCATCAGTTACACGAAAGAAGTGAACGCGCTAATTTTCCTTTAATCGAAGTGAATTGTGCCGCGATTCCTTCTGAATTGATAGAAAGTGAATTGTTTGGACACGTAAAAGGAGCTTTTACGTCAGCAGTAAAAGATCGTGCTGGTAAATTTGAAGCTGCAGATAAAGGAACTATTTTCTTGGATGAAATTGGCGACATGAGTCTTTCGGCTCAAGCCAAAGTATTACGTGCGTTGCAAGAAAGCATGATTACAAGAGTAGGAGCAGATAAAGACATTAAGGTTGACGTTCGCGTAATGGCAGCCACCAACAAAGATTTGAAAACGGAGATTGCCGAAGGTCGTTTCCGTGAGGATCTATACCATAGGCTGGCCGTAATCTTGATCAAAGTACCTTCATTAAATGAAAGACGTGAAGACATCCCAATGCTGATTTCTCATTTTGCAGAAAAAATTGCTTCTGAGCAAGGAAATGCAGTGAAGAAGTTTTCTGGAGACGCTGTTAAATTATTGCAGGAATACGATTGGACTGGAAATATTCGTGAATTGCGTAATGTAGTAGAGCGTTTGATTATCCTTGGAGGAAGTGAAATTTCTGAGAGTGACGTGAAGCTGTTTGCCAGTAAATAAAAATAAATTAATGACTAAAATACAGAAATTGGAATTCAATATTACTGTTTTTTACTCTTTCAATAATACCAAATGAAATTAAAGAAAATAAACGAAAAGTTACGAGAAGGATTGGTTGATAATGGTTTAACCGAAGCTAATACTTTACAAAAAGAGACTTTTTCTACGTTGAAAAGTGGTGCAGACTGTATTATTATTGCGCCAAAAGGTAGTGGAAAGTCAACTACAATTGTCATCAATGTGATTCAACAATTGGTTTGTGAGGGAGAACAATCGCCTCGTGCTTTGATTATCGTGGAAGATAAAGCCAAGGTGTTAGAAATGGAAGCCATCTTCGAAAAATTCGAGAGATATACTGATTTGGTAGTATACGGAGTGCACGATAGAGGAGATATGGAATATGACAAAAATTATATTTCAGGTGGAGTTGATGTATTGATAGGGACGCCAATTAAGTTAAACGAAATGTTTACTACTGCAGGTTTTAATGTGAACAGATTGAAAATGTTTATTATTGATGACGCAGATCCTATATTGAAATTACGTCATGAAACTAAACTGATGCGTATGTCTAATAGTATCAATAAAACACAGCGCATTATCTTCGCGGATAGGCTATCGGATAGAATAGAAAGTCTTGCTGATAAAATGATGGTAGAGCCTTATCTATTCGAAATAGAAGAAGGCGAAGAAGAGGATGAGGAAGAAGAGGATACAAAATAATATAAAATAAATTACCATGGGATTAATGAAAGTGTTTTCAGGAAGTGAAATATTAGCATTGGCTTTAAAAGAAAAAATTGAAGCAGCAGGTGTTGATACAGTGATGAAAGATAATATTCAATCTGCTAGATTAGCGGGTTTTGGAAGTTCGGGTTCGGCTGTTGAGGTTTTCATACAGGAAACTGATTTTGCAAAAGCAAATCCAGTTATCGAAGAATTTAGATTAAGTATTTAATAAAGAATTGATTATTCATACAAATTAAACCCTGGCTGTCAATTATGATATCAGGGTTTTCTTTTTTAATGATTTGTATCACAATTATAAAAAAAAAACAGATGAAATATAAGATGCTGGTGATAGACATGGATGATACCTTGTTGACAGACGACCATAAAATTTCGGAAGAAAATAAAGAAATGCTTTTACAAGCGCAGGAAAAAGGAGTGTATGTTATTTTGGCATCGGGGAGACCAACGCCTGCAATGATTGCTTATGCCAAAGAATTGAAAATGGACAATTCCTATATGATTTCTTATAATGGCGCTGTAATCACCGATTTAAAAGAGGACATAGTAATTTTTGAACAAACCTTAACGCAGGAGCAAATACACGAGTTGTACGAGTATAGCATAAAAAGTAAAACGCATATCATTACGTATCTTGATGGTAAAGTAGTGAGCGAAACAAATTCAGAGTATATCGATATTGAGCTAAATATTACAGGTTTATTGCACAATAAAGTATTGGATTTCAAGGCTGCTGTTACTTCATCGGCTGTGAAATGTATTTTATTGGAAGAGCCAAGTTATCTAAAAGCAGTGGAGAAGGACTTGAAACTAGCCATGCCTCATTTGAGCGTGAGTATGTCAAAACCTTTTTTCCTCGAAGTGGCGCAAAATGGTATAGACAAAGCAGCAAGTATAAAAATATTGGCAGAGAAACTGGGTATTCAGCAAAGTGAAATTATCGCTGTTGGGAACGCAGGGAATGATTTGACGATGATAGAATATGCGGGCTTGGGTGTCTGGGTCGATAACGTTACTCCTGAATTAAGAGACAGAGCGAATGTTATTGTTGCCTCAAATAATGACCACGGTGTTGCTGAGGTAGTAAGACGTTTTATCTTAAATTAAAAATACAGCTTTATTTTATTGCAACTGAAAGGAAATAGGTATTACCGTCACCCATTGATAATTTTACTCTTTCGTCACAAATATCTATTGAAAATTTAGCATTTTCGAAACATGAGCAAGTCGTTTTAGCATCTTTGGCCATTTCATTTTCACATTTCATACTTTTATAACTCATTAGTTGTGGCGTGTAAAAACTAACTAAATCAGTTGAAGCGGTTACTAATGAAATGATACTTGCAGAATTGTTATTGGCAATTTTATACACAATACGATCGGTATAGTTAATGTTGCTAACTGCAGTTTTGCGAATGTAAGTATAGGAGGTCGTTGCTGTAGCTGCTGTTTTTTCTTCAAATGTAAATCCTAAAGCTCTAATTTCTAAATCAAATTTAGTTTGAGAATTGTAAGTAGCCCAGGTAGTCAATGTGCTTAATGTGGGAAATGGGTTTGATGATGTAATATTATTGCTTTGAGCTTGTGAAATTGTAATACAGGAAAAAATTAAAAATAGTGTTGAGTATAAATTTTTCATAGTTGAGTTTTAATTTGCTGTTGTGGCTTTTCGATAGGATTTCTTCGACAAATTTTCTTTACACGTCAAAAATAAGTCTTTTTTTAAAAGTAAATGCAGGAATCTATGATTTGTTACTATTACTCCTAATAATTTTTAATAGAGTACTGTGATCGTGTCTAGTATCTTATTTTTTAAAATTGATTTAATTTTTTTCTCACCTTTTTTAGACTCAATAAATTCAAGGGGTTAATTCCTAAGCCTGTGATATTTTTTCTGGTAAACCGGGCTACTTTGTCATAAAACAAAGGAATTATTGGTGCTTGGTCAATAATGATTTTGTCCATTTTTTGATACAAAACAAAACGTTTTTGATCATCCGTTTCCTTAAAGGCTTGTTCGTATAAACGATCGAATTCTTCATTTTTAAAATGAGTGTAGTTTGGTCCGTTTGGAGAGAAATTGTTACTGTAAAACAGCGATAAATAATTCTCAGCATCAGGGTAATCAGCAATCCAACTCGCTCTAAAAAAAGAAACTTTACCGGTAGAAATAGCTTGACGCAATGTAGAAGGAGGACTTATATCGACCTGAACGTCTAATCCTATTTTTTGCCACTCTCGTTGCAAAAACTCTCCAATGTCTACATAAGAAGCATTCGTGCTTAATTGAATAACAGGATTTTTGTCACCCGTAGCTTTCTTATACTCATTCACTAATTTTTTCGCTTTTTCGATATCGTAGGAGTATCCTTTGGCATTATTAAAACTGGGTAAACCTGCAGGGATAATTCCGTTTACTGCCGGCGTTCCCATATTATTTCGCAAATAGGTAATCATTTTTTGGCGGTCGAAACCGTAATTCATCGCTTGCCGAATACGTAAGTCTAATACTGCTTTGTTGTTGCCATCCATTCTAAATCCAAGGTACTCGGTATTAAGGTAAGGCCCAGTAATCAGGTTGATCTCGTTTTTGTATTTGGGCTGTAGTTCTCCCTTTTGGGTCAGAATATCATCTTTATAGGAAGGATCAAGACCGGAAGTGAAATCTAATTTTCCTTGTATGAATTGTAGAAAACCACTTTGCTTGTCTGGTAAAAAAGTAATAGCAACGGCTTCTAGATAAGGCAGTGAATTTCCTTTTTCGTCTTTTTCATAAAATAAAGGGTTTTTTCGCAAGACCAGTTTTACGTTTTCTTCCCATAGTTTCATTTGGAAAGGACCTGTTCCTATAGGGTGTGAACGAAATTCACTACCATAATGGGACACCACTTCTTTTGGTACGACCGAGGCATATTTCATGGCCATTAAACCTAGAAAAGCGGGAAAAGGTTTGGTTAGTTTGATTTCAAAAACGCTGTCATTTTGTGCTTTGAAGCTTTCTACGTTTTGTAAAACCCAACCACCGGGAGAAGCTACTTTCTCGTCTAGTAATCGGTTGAGGCTGTATTCAAAATCGGAGGCTTTTACAATTCTGGTGCTGTCTTTACCAAATAAGATGTGTTTTTGGAAATAGATGTCATTTCGCAACGTAAAAGTATAGGTTTTCGCATCAGCAGAAATAGTCCAAGATTTGGCAATATCGGGTTGGATATTTAATTTTTCGTCCAGTTGTAGTAAACCATTGAAAATGTGGTTACAAGCCCAGATGTTTGATTGTACTTTTGAGAAAGCAGGGTCAAGAGAAGTGATATTAGCACTTTCATTGTAACGAAAAACAAGATGGTCTTTATTTTCTGTACTGTCTTTTCCACAGGAAGCAAATGTTAATACAATACAAAGTGTTGATATATAGTGAATTATTGATTTCATTTTAAAGAATATTGTACGTAAATTTGCAAACTCTTTTTACAAAGATGTAAATATAATAAGTTACTACTAAAAACGTAGTTTATCCCTATGGAAAACAGAAAAAAAGTTGCCTTTTATACGCTTGGTTGCAAATTGAATTTTTCAGAAACTTCTACGATTGCTAGAAGTTTTGAAGACGAAGGTTTCGATCGTGTAGATTTTGAAGAAGTCGCTGACATGTATGTAATCAATACGTGCTCCGTTACTGAAAATGCCGACAAGCAGTTTAAGCAAGTGGTCAAAAAAGCAATGAAGCTCAATAATAAAGCTTTTGTAGCCGCTGTGGGTTGTTATGCACAGTTGAAACCAGAAGAATTAGCTGCAGTTGATGGAGTTGATTTGGTTCTTGGAGCTACAGAAAAATTTAAAATTATCGATTATATCAATGATTTGTCCAAAAACGATTTTGGAGAAGTGCATTCCTGTGAGATCGCTGATGCTGATTTCTACGTAGGAAGTTACTCGATAGGCGACAGAACCCGTGCTTTCTTGAAAGTGCAAGACGGTTGTGATTACAAATGTACCTATTGCACAATTCCGCTGGCTAGAGGAATATCTAGAAGTGATGAATTGAATAATGTTTTGAAAAATGCTTACGAAATTTCGAAGCAAAATATTAAAGAAATTGTTCTTACCGGAGTAAATATTGGAGATTACGGAAAAGGGGAATTTGGAAACAAAAAGCACGAACACACCTTCTTGGAATTAGTTCAGGAATTAGACAAAGTAGAAGGAATAGAGCGTTTGCGAATTTCGTCTATTGAACCTAATTTATTGAAAAATGAAACCATAGAATTTGTTTCGAAAAGCAGAACTTTTGTACCTCATTTTCATATTCCGTTGCAATCAGGAAGTAACGATATTCTGAAATTGATGAAGCGTCGTTACCAAAGAGAAATATACACGGAGAGAGTAAATAAGATTAGAGAAGTGATGCCTCATGCCTGCATTGGCGTGGACGTGATCGTTGGTTTCCCTGGAGAAACCGATGAGCATTTCTTAGAAACCTATCGTTACTTAAATGAAATGGATATTTCTTATTTGCATGTTTTCAAGTATTCCGAACGTGATAACACGGAAGCTGCAAATATGGATGGTGTCGTGCCTGAGAATGTTCGTGTGAAAAGAAGTAAAATGATGCGTGGATTATCAGTCAAAAAACGCCGTTCTTTCTATGAAAGCCAGTTGGGAAGTACTAGAACAGTTCTTTTTGAAAGTGAAAATAAAGAGGGTTACATTCATGGCTTTACTGAAAACTACGTTAAAGTTAAAACACCGTGGAATCCAGAATTAGTGAATACGTTGCATGAAATCAATTTGACTACAATTGACACTGATGGAAGTGTTAGAATGGAATTTGTAGCTGTTGAGGTGTAGGCACTTTAAAATAATTAAAAATTTAAACCATTAAGAGATTAAGAAAATTAAGGTAGAACTTAATAGAACTTAATCTCTTAATGGTTTTTTTTAGCAGTGGTATGTTGTCTTTTGACTTTCCACTAATATTACGGGTTTGTTGACCAAATTCCTGCGTCTTTTATAAATACGCGTCGGTTTAATTTTAATTGTGCGATGATTAATTCAGCTACATCTTCAGCTTGCATCACGTTTTCAGGGTTACCGTCAGTTAGTTTTAAATCTTTGGCCATTTCAGTAGCCACCGTGCTTGGTGTTAAAGCAGTAACGCGAATGTTGTGTTTGCGAACTTCTTGCATTAAGGATTCAGTTAGTCCTAATACGGCAAATTTAGAGGCGCTGTAGGCACTAGTCAACGCATTTCCTTTTAATCCTGCAGTAGAAGAAATGTTTATAATATCTCCAGTTTGTCTTGCGATCATATTAGGTAAAACCGCGCGAGTTGTATAGTACGTTCCCATTAAGTTCACCTGAATGATGCGCTCCCATGCTTTAGGTTCCAATTCTAAAAATTTACCAAAAGCTGCAATTCCTGCATTATTGATTAATATGTCAATCGTTTTAAATTTATCCAGGGCTTCTGCCACTGCTGTATCTACGGAAAAAATATCAGAAACATCCGCTATAAGTGTCAATGACTTTACGCCTAATTTAGTTACTTCTGAAGCTACCTCGTCTAAATCAGATTGGGTGCGTGATACTAAAATTAAATTTACGCCTTCTTTTGCCAATGCAATAGCAATTGCTTTACCTATTCCTTTTCCGGCACCTGTAATTAGCGCATTTTTATTTTTTAAGTCAGTCATTATGTTCAAATTTTAGTTGATTAGTAGCAAAGTTAAGCCATTCTAATTTTTTAATGGCAGAAGAGAAAGTAAATAAAAAGTTAATTTCTACGGGGCCTAAATATTTAAATTTGATAAATTATTCAAATAATTATGTAACACTTTAGTTCCTAAAATAGGTCAATTTTGTAATATAAATAATAACTATGAAAAAATTAGCCCTTCTTTTTAATATAAGTCTCCTGATTCTTTTTGCTTCATGCAAACAACAAGCTGATGTTGAAAGTGTTGAAAGCGATCCGGTAATCAAGCGACAAGAACCGAAAAGTGTTTCTTTTCATTTCGAAAACACAAAACAATGGTTGGCTGTAAATGGCGTCGATAATAAAGCGCTTCGCATTGCATACGCTGTAAACCGAACCGATGCTGTCAATTTCAAGCAAATGGATTCTATTTTAATTCCAGGGGATATGAGCGGCGATATTGAATTCTATCTTCCTTTTCCAATGACTGTTTCGTATTTAAAAGACATAAAAAAAGTCATCTTTTTTTCGTATCCTACGCAAACATTTGCTGCTTATGAAAAAGGGCAATTGATTTATACGGGACCTACTAACATGGGAAGCGAAAAACATAAAACGCCAGAAGGGCTGTTTTTTACGAATTGGAAAGCGGAGGAAACTACAAGCACATTTGATGATGAGTGGGATTTACGTTGGAATTTTAACGTAGAAAATAAATTAGGTGTTGGATGGCATCAATATAGTTTACCGGGTTACCCAGCTTCTCATTCTTGCTTGAGGCTTCAGGAGACTGATGCTAAGTATTTATACGATTGGGCTGATGAATGGCAATTAGCCGATTCAGAAACAGTTAAAGTAAAAGGGACTCCTGTAATCGTTTTTGGTAGTTATGATTTTGCTGCGCCTAGACCATGGCTACAATTGGCTAGTGACCCAAAAGCATTAGCTATTTCAGAAAATCAAATTGAGGAAGAAACAATGCCTTTCTTAAGTGATATTCTAAAAGAACAGAAAAATAGAGAAACGGTTCAGACTGCTAAATTATAGGAATAACATTCTATTTTTTTACTTGAGGTTCATACTTAGTTTGTAAATAGTACTTTCTAAGGCATCTGTGTCCTTGTCCTCACAAAGTAAAAATTGGATTTGATTCTTGGTTTTTAAAAATAAGGTTAGCCCTTCAAATTTATTTGTGGGGCTAATTTTTTGTGTAAAATCTATTTTCATAGTCTCGATGTCAATGCGACCAATAAGGCTTCCTAGGATTTCTCCATCGTCATAAGTAGAGGCGGTATTTTCGGCTGTGGCCAAGAAATAAATTTTATTGTCAACCAACACTGCATCAGTAAAGCTGGTGCGAACGCCTTTTATTTTTGGGAGCTTGTAATCGTTAGAAAGAAGGCTAAATTCTTCGTTTAATTTTTTGGCATGAAGGGTTAAAATGACATTTTTGTTGTTACTTCCATTAGCACGATTGAATAAGTACCAATTTTCGCCATCATAAATAGCGCCTTCTAAATTAAAATCTTCCGGTTTTATGTCTCCAAAACTTTGCATGACTGCATATAAATCAACTAGATTATTAGTCGTTGATTTTTTTCTTGTTTTTAAATCGAATTCGATCATCGCATTCCTTTGTGCGGTGGATCCCGAACCAAAGATATAGAGTGTGTCTTGAAAATGAGTGAGGGATTCAAAGTCGGGCTTGTCCTTTTTTGCAATGTTTTCAATTGGATTTTGGATGAGGGGGTATTTGTTAAGGCTGGTATCAGTGACGTTATATTCGTATAAAAAGCCACTGTTGTCACCAATTAGATAGATAGAATTGCCTTGGAAAAAAATCCCTGATGCGGAACCAATACCGATAATTGTTGTGAATAATTCTAATGTAATTTTTTTCATAATTTGATGTTGAAAACGTAAATCCCTAGCCCAGATAGTAACGAAAATCCTATTGTGCTAGCCCCGAAGCTTCGGGGCGGCACAATAGATTGAAGTGAATAGCTGGAAAAAGCTCCAAAAAATCATCAAGATTACTCCTGATTATTTGTTATATTTGAGAAAGTAAAGATAAAAAAATCCCTATGAAATCGATTAATCCCGAAGATTTTAAAGTAGTTAACAAGATAGAATTGTCAAAACTTCCGACTAATTTAGATATTGGTGCGAGTGATGACAAAAAAGAAGATAAATTAGAAGATGTCATCGATAAGTTGAGTGATTTGCAGGATACGATGTATGCCCACAATAGGTATGGGGTTTTGATTTGTTTGCAGGGCATGGATACTTCAGGTAAAGACAGCTTGATTCGGGAAGTTTTTAAGGACTTTAATTCCCGAGGCGTTGTGGTACATAGCTTTAAAACACCTAATTCGACCGAGCTAGAACATGATTATTTATGGCGACATTATTTGGCATTGCCTGAAAAAGGGAAATTTGCCGTTTTTAATAGAACGCATTATGAGAATGTATTAGTTACTCGGGTGCATCCAGAGTATATTTTAAATGAAAACTTACCAGAGATAGAAGATGTTTCATCGATTACACCTGTTTTTTGGGAAAACAGGATGGACCAAATTAAGAATTTCGAGAAACATATTACTCAAAATGGAACCATAGTGTTGAAATTCTTTTTACACATGAGTAAAGAGGAACAGAGAGAACGTTTGTTGCGACGATTAGAAGAGAAAAAGCACAATTGGAAGTTCTCAGTAGGAGATCTGAAAGAGAGAGAGCTTTGGGATGATTATATGCATTATTATGAAGAAGCAATCAACAAAACTTCTACATCGTATGCGCCTTGGTTTGTAATTCCTGCAGACGATAAAGAAATGTGTCGTTATATTGTGGGTAAAATCATTTGGGAAGAAATGCAGAAACATACTGACATTAAAATGCCTGAAATGGATGAGAAAATTGAAAAAAATATCGAATTGTACAAAGAGATGCTGACAAAAGAATAAAAAAAAATGCTCTGAATTTCAGAGCATTTTTTTTACTAATTCAAAAGAATATTATAGTTCAAAACCATAAGCTACACGAAGTGCAATCTGATTTGTATCATATTCAGTATAGGCTTCATAACGTAAACTTACATCAATATCTTTAGTAGCGTATCCAAGACCTGGAGCCCATAAGTATGTGTTTTTTTTGTTTACGTCAGTGTTTGTTACTGCTAATCCACCACCGATTTCACCTAATACATAAAATTGGTCTTCCCATACGAAAGCCTTGAAACCAGCTTTTACAGGAATGAAACCTAGATCTTTAACTCCGTTGTTAATAAACAAGTTAGTAAAACCTGTAGTTAAGGTCAAAGATGTTCTTTTAGTTAAATCATATTGAAGTCTAACATCAGCACCTAAAGAGTAATTGTAAAAATCAGTATTTGTAGGTACGCCTCCATTAAGACCTATTCCTAAACGGAATCCTTGATCGTAATTTTTTACTTCCGTTGTTTCTTGTGCTTGTACGTTACTTGCAAACATCATTGTGATTGCGAAAGCGAATACCATTTTAATTTTTCCTGCAGTTTTCATAATATGAATTATAGTGTTAAATAAAATTTTGTCTTGTTTGGTTGTTAAAAGTACACTCAAATTGACTGATGCAAATGTATGCCGATTAAAAGCTTGAAAAGTTATAGAATTATTTGATTTTCTTACATAATTCTTGAATAGGGAATAATTTTCTAAGAAAGGTGCGGTTATTAATTGAATAATACAGGAACTATCAATAGCTTCTAATTATATTTGCCATTAAAAAAAAGTAAAGTGAATTTTTCTAAATATACTCAGGAGTTTTCTTATAATTTAAGATTAGCCTATCCAATCATCTTGGGGATGCTTGGACATACAATTGTGGGAATCGTAGATAATATAATGGTTGGAAAACTAGGTCCAACAGAATTAGCAGCGGTTTCTTTAGGTAATAGTTTTATTTTTGTAGCAATGTCAATCGGTATTGGTTTTTCTACGGCTATAACACCCTTGGCAGCAGAAGCTGACGGGAAGAATGATATTGACGAAGGAAGAGGTGTATTTCATAACGGGCTATTTTTATGCACGATCTTAGGTTTGACCTTATTCTTGATTATTTTCTTTTTTAAGCCTTTGATTGCTTTCATGGGACAACCAGATATAGTGGTCGAAATGGCAAAGCCCTATCTTGATATTGTTGCTTTCTCGCTTGTTCCACTTATTATTTTCCAGGCATACAAGCAATTTGCTGATGGCAAATCAGAGACTAAATATTCGATGTGGGCTACTATCATTGGGAACGTCATTAATGTGGTCATCAATTACTTCTTGATTTATGGAATTTGGGTTTTCCCTAAAATGGGAATTGTGGGAGCTGCTATCGGTACGATAGTTTCTCGGATTGTAATGTTGCTTTTTATGCATTACATCATGATTAGAAAGCCAAAATTCCATCCTTATTTTGAGAATTTTAGTTTAAAGGAAATTAAGAAAAAGATGCTCAATAAAATTATCAACTTAGGCTTGCCTTCCTCTATGCAAATGTTTTTTGAGGTAGGCTTGTTTACAGGGGCAATTTGGCTTTCAGGAGTTTTGGGAACGACAAGCCAGGCTGCAAATCAGATTGCGTTGAGTTTAGCTTCTTTGACTTTTATGTTTGCAATGGGTTTAAGTGTGGCTGTAACAATTAGAGTAGGGAATCAGAAAGGATTGATGGATTATGTGAGATTACAGCTTGTGGCGCGATCCATATTTTTATTAGCAATACTTCTTGAGACTGTATTTGCTGTTGTTTTTGTGGTTTTTCACCAATATTTACCTCAAATGTTTGTGGATGTTAACGACATGAAGCACATAGTTGAGACTGAGGAAGTTGTTCTAATAGCCTCCCAGCTACTATTTGTGGCAGCATTTTTTCAAATTTCTGATGGAATTCAAGTTGTTGTTTTGGGTGCTTTAAGAGGTTTGCAGGATGTCAAAATACCAATGTACATTACATTTGTGGCGTATTGGGTTGTTGGTTTTCCAATTTCAATTTACCTGGGGTTATACACTGATTTGAAAGCTACTGGTATTTGGATAGGATTACTGGTAGGATTATCTTTTGCCGCTTTATTTTTGTATCTTCGCTTCTCTCGATTGACGAAAAAGTTAATCTTAGAGAAATCTATAAAATAATGTTATTCTAACATTGTAACTTCTAATTTGTTTATTAGTCTAATAAACATTCTAAATTAAAATACATGATAATACTTATTATTCTAGGCATAATCTTAGTGGTTATGAGCTTTACTTTGAAAACAGATCAAAATCCGCTGTCAAAATTTTCAAGTCTTTTTAAAATTATTGGAATAGTATTAATTGTTGGAGGAATATTCTCTTCAGCATTTAAACAAATCAATGCGGGTACAGTGGGTGTTAAATCCTTGTACGGTAATGTAGAACCAGGTATTCTTACAAGTGGACTGAATGTGATTAACCCACTTTTAGATGTGACTGACTTTGATATTCGAACTCAAAATTACACCATGTCTTCAGGGCAGTCTGAAGGAGATCAAGTGGGTGATGATGCGATTCGAGTATTGTCAAATGATGGACTTGAAGTAGTGATTGATTTAACTGTCCTATACCGTGTGTCAGCGGCAGATGCTCCACGTATTTTTAAAGAAATTGGAGTAAGTTACAAAGATAAAATTGTGCGTCCAGTTACTAGTACACGTATCCGTGATAATGCAGTCTATTATGACGCGGTAGCTTTGTACTCTACTAAAAGAGTTGAATTTCAAGATCGTATTTTTAACACTATTCAAGAGGACTTTAAAGCAAGAGGTCTTATTCTAGAGCAATTGCTGATTAGAAATATTAATCTTCCTACTTCAGTAAAAGCATCTATTGAAAGTAAAATTAATGCGGAACAAGACGCACAAAAAATGACTTTTGTATTGCAAAAAGAAAAACAAGAAGCAGAACGCAAAAGAGTAGAAGCGCAAGGTATTGCTGATTACCAAAGAATTATTTCTATTGGTTTAACGGGAAAACAATTGCAATATGAATCCATAAAAGCACAGAAAGAACTAGCCGCATCACCAAATACGAAAATTATTTTTATGGATGGGAAAGGAAGTTCTTCAATCATTCTTTCTGATAAATAGATTATATTTGTTGCAACGATTATTGATTTAATCGTTGCAATGAATTTAGCAATTAATGATTTAACATTTATAAATGGAATTACCAAAATTTTTACTAGGCGACAACACTGATTTTCAAGAAGATATTTTTATCATTCACTTAGATTATCCAAGATTTATTATCAATCTTAAAGATGATGAGGTAGAATTTATTGAAGAAGCCGAAGATCTTGATGAAGGAGAATTAAATGCCGAAATGGAAGGATTAATAGTTTTGGCTAACGAATTTTATGATCGAGAAATGGAACGTTACGAGAAAGAGTAACGATTAATATATTGTTTTACTGTAAATCTAGATGAGATATCAAATAGATTTATCCTTTAAAATACTTTTCTAACAATATTTGAGCGGCTGCAAAAGGTGATATTTCATCGTTTTGCACCGCTTTTTTGTTTGAATCTAATAATTTTTGAATTTCTGGATTATTGTAAAAACGAAGCTTCAGTTGTTCGTTGATGGTTTCGAGCATCCAATATTCATTTTGCTCCGAACGTTTTACATTAAAGTAATCGTTGCCTTTTGTTAGTTCGACAAATTGTGCAATCGTTTCCCATACATCTGGGATTCCATCTTGGGTAATCGCACTGCAGGTAGCGGTTGTGGGAATCCAACCTGATCTTTTTGCCGGAAATAAATGTAGCGCTCTGTTGAATTCCGTTTTTGCAAGTTTTGCTTTTCGAATGTTATCTCCATCCGCTTTATTGATGACAATCGCGTCTGCCATTTCCATAATACCGCGTTTGATGCCTTGTAACTCATCACCAGCTCCAGCAATTTTTAATAACAAAAAGAAATCCACCATACTATGAACCGCTGTTTCACTTTGACCAACGCCTACCGTTTCTATGATTATGGTGTCAAAGCCACAAGCTTCACAAAGTGTAATTGTCTCGCGTGTTTTTCTGGCTACGCCACCTAATGTGTCTCCAGAAGCAGAAGGGCGTATGTAAGCGTTTTTGTCTTTGACCAATTCTTCCATGCGGGTTTTATCACCCAAAATACTTCCGTGCGAAATGGTGCTGCTTGGATCAACTGCTAGAACAGCGACTTTTTTCCCTAATCCAGTTAAATGTTTTCCAAACGCTTCAATGAAGGTGCTTTTTCCAACGCCAGGAACACCTGTAATTCCAATTCGAACTGATTTATTTGCATGAGGCAAGCACGCATTAATAACTTCATTAGCTTTGACCAAATGATCTGGATTCGTACTTTCTACCAAAGTAATAGCGCGGCTTAGCGCTGTTATATTGCCCGATAAAATCCCGCTAACTAGTTCATTCGATGAAGGCTGTACTTTTCTATATTTTTGAATGTTTTTTACAACAGACGGACTAAATATTTCTGGCTGTGGAATTCCAGCTTTCTCGTTAAGGGCAGTATGTTTTATTTTGTCGTTTTCCAAAGCTTAAATTCATTTTAGTAAAATTAACACTTAAACATGAATTATTAGAATTTAATCCGCTTTTTAAGTAGAATAGTTTAGCTGATCCCGTTGAAATTGAATTATTGAAAAATAGTTCAATACAATTTCAAATATTTGGATTTATACCAAGTGATAGTGCTAAATTAGCTGATATAATTATTAGACGATGACTAACTTTATTCTTATCTTTTTTTATTTAATTCTTGGGATTGTATTGCAACGTGTAAAACGATTTCCTACTAACAGTTATAAGCTATTAAATAAGATTGTAATTTATATTTGCCTTCCGGCTTTGGCCTTGTATTACATTCCTAAAATTCATTGGAATAATCAATTGTTATTTCCTATTGGGGTGGCATGGATAGGGTTTGCCGTTTCGTTTGTGTTTTTTCGTTTTTTAGGAAAAAAGTATGGTTGGTCCAAAAAACTGACTGGATGCTTAATCTTAACGGCAGGTCTCGGGAATACTTCGTTCCTTGGTTTTCCAATTATCGAAGCGCTATATGGTCAGGAAGGAATGAAAACCGCAATATTAGTAGATCAACCCGGAACTTTTGTAGTGCTTTCTACTTTAGGGATTCTGGTAGCTACTATGTATTCTAAAGGGGAGCCAAATGGCATTAAAATTTTTAAGAAAATAATATTTTTTCCTCCATTTATTACTTTTGTGGTCGCCTGTGTAATGAATGTATTAAATTTTGATTTTCATGAATGGATACAATACATTCTCCAAAAAGTAGGTAGCGGAGTCACTCCATTGGCATTGGTTTCAGTCGGGCTGCAGCTTCGTTTTGAAAGTAGAAGCCAACATTGGCCGTTTTTGGGATTGGGACTTTTATATAAACTGATATTGACTCCAGCCATAATTTATGTGTTGTACGTTGTGATTTTAAATCAAAATTCTAAAATGATTGAAGTGGCCATCATGGAGTCAGCGATGGCGCCCATGATAACTGCTAGTATATTGGCTGCTACACATGGTTTGAAGCCTCGTTTAAGTAGTATGATGATTGGTTTTGGTATTCCTATTTCTTTCATCACCTTAGCCTTTTGGTACTTTGTACTGCACTTTATTTAATTAATCATTACTTCTATTTTTTGTTCCAATATGAATACAATCTCTAATGCTACTTTAAAAGTAGAGAATCCTGCAATAGCTCAAAAAACCATTTATTCGGTTTTGTTTTCCATTGCCTTTGCTCATTTGATAAATGATTTAATGCAATCGGTTATTCCGTCTACTTACCCTGTTCTTAAAGAAAATTTT
This sequence comes from Flavobacterium sp. DW-iso2, assembly GCF_058725285.1. NCBI lineage: Bacteria > Pseudomonadati > Bacteroidota > Flavobacteriia > Flavobacteriales > Flavobacteriaceae > Flavobacterium > Flavobacterium sp. DW-iso2. The sequence goes on from NZ_JBZXDY010000008.1 coordinate 154,386, forward strand.
AATTTAAATTTCACTCAGATTGGGTTAATTACTTTTGTGTATCAGCTGACGGCCTCCTTATTACAACCCTTTATTGGTTTTTATACTGATAAAAAACCAAAGCCTTATTCATTGGCAATTGGCATGGTGTTTACGATTTCTGGATTAGCTTTATTATCGGTGTCTACTCAATTTTGGATGATATTAGTGGCGGTTTCCCTCGTAGGTATTGGCTCTTCCATATTTCATCCAGAAGCATCTCGCGTTGCTTTTTTAGGTTCTGGAGGGAAAAGAGGTTTGGCACAATCCATCTTTCAGTTAGGTGGCAATACCGGAAGCGCCATCGGGCCATTGTTAGTTGCTATAATTGTGGCTCCTTATGGTCAATCAAATATCATATGGTTTGTAATTGTTGGTATTTTAGGAATGTTCGTTTTGACTAAGATTGCTGTTTGGTATCAAAACCATTTGAATTTGCGTGCGGCTAAAAAAATAGCTACCGAGGATGAGACTGTTCCTTTTTCGAAAAGAAAAATACAAATTTCGATAGGAGTGTTACTTCTTTTAATTTTTTCGAAATTTTTCTATATGTCTAGTATGTCGAGCTATTTTACATTTTGTTTAATGAAAAAATTTGGACTTAGTATTCAAGAATCTCAGTTTCATTTATTTGTTTTCTTAGCTGCTGTGGCGGCGGGTACATTAATTGGAGGTCCTTTAGGGGATCGTTTTGGAAGGAAATACATCATTTGGATTTCAATTTTGGGAGCCGCTCCCTTTACCTTGCTTTTGCCTTACGCTAATTTATTTTGGACAGGGATATTATCAGTAGTTATAGGAATTGTTATTGCTTCGGCATTTTCAGCCATTTTAGTATTTGCGCAAGAATTGATGCCAGGGAAAGTAGGTATGATCTCTGGATTGTTTTTTGGTTTTGCTTTTGGAATGGGAGGTTTGGGTTCTGCGATTTTGGGATATTTGGCTGATCAAACTAGTATCGAATATGTTTATAAAATCAGTTCTTTTCTCCCTTTATTGGGTGTGTTTACTTATTTTTTGCCCAATGTAAAAATGAAAAAAAACGGACGATAGGTTCGGTATATTTGTTTGTTTACGTGTCTAGTTCACTTTTTTTTGACTAACTTTAATAAAAATATAAAGAAACTATGGCAACATTGCGATTAGGAGATATTGCTCCAGATTTTACAGCAGAAACAACAATGGGGGAAATTAATTTTCATGAGTGGATAGGGGATTCATGGTGTGTTTTGTTTTCACATCCTGCCGATTTCACGCCCGTTTGTACTACTGAACTAGGAACTGTTGCGAATTATTATCCCGAGTTTGAAAAAAGAAATACAAAAGTAATTGCATTAAGTGTCGACGGATTAGAGTCGCATCTAAAATGGATTAAAGATATTGAGGAAACTCAAAATGTTACTTTGCAATACCCGATTATTGCAGACGAAAGTAAGACTGTTGCAAATCTTTATGATATGATTCACCCCAATGCAAATGAAACCTTTACTGTTCGGTCTGTTTTTATAATTGCACCTGACAAAAAAATTAAATTGATATTGACCTATCCAGCTTCTACGGGAAGAAATTTTGATGAAATTCTGCGCGTTATTGATAGTCTGCAGCTCACATCAGAATACAGTGTGGCAACACCCGCAAACTGGAAAGATGGGAATGACGTGGTGATTTCTCCTTCAATTCCTGACCATGATATACCTGCAAAATTTCCAAAAGGATATCAGCAAATAAAGCCTTATTTGAGAATGACTCCTCAGCCAAACAAATAAGATTTTATAGATTTTTAAAATTTGAAAAGTATAATGAAAGCTATTTTATTATACTTTTTTTATGCTTAAAAAGGATGTAAGTGGAACTAGTTTTTTTGCGATTAGTAATAAACAAACCCGCTATAATGATTCCCATACTTATGATTTGGCTCAGAACAATATTCTGATTCAGAAAAAAGTAAGCTAAAACTCCGCTAAAGACAGGTATTAAATAATAGATTAATGCTGTTTTATGTGTCCCAATTAGCGTAATGGCTTCGTTCCATAAATAATAGGAGACCAGCGAGGCAAAGATTCCAACATAAGTGGCAGCAAAAATTGTGACGGAGTCAAAAACAACTTTCTTGTAATAAAGATGTTCCCAAAGGTAGAAAGGGAAAAGAAAAAGAACACCTAAAACAAAAACACTGAATAGAAAGACTTTGGGCGGTAATTCCTTTGGTTTCAGTCTGACTAAAATGGTATAACTCGCAAAGAAAAAACAGGCAATCAGCATCATTAAATCACCTATGGTAAACTGTATTTGTAAGAGGGATTGCAAAGAACCTTTGGTAATTAAGATTAAAACGCCCAATATGATTGTCGCGATTCCAACGATTTTCGTATTACTTACTTTTTCCTTAAAAGCAATTCGGGATATCGCTACAATAAATAAAGGAATAGAAATGGCAATTAAAGAAAGGTTAACAGCTGATGTTGTTCTTCCGGCAAAATAAATCAACGTGTTAAATATGGTGATTCCAAGAACGGCGGTGAGGGCAAGAAAACGGATGTTTTTCTTTATTTCTACACGATTTCTAATAGTATTCTTAATGGCAAAAGGAGCTAAAACTGCACAAGCGATTGTCCATCTCCAAAAAGCTAATCCTACAGGTGGAATATGACCTTTTATGCCGCTGGCAATCACAAAATTTACTGACCAAAGTAGGGTAGCGCATAATGCGAATAAAACACCTTTTGTCTGGTTGTTCATATTTCTAAATTCTAAAGAGATGTTTTAAACGAGATTGTTTATTTTAGCATGCTGCAATAGTATAATAGTCTTAGCATCTTTAATTTCGCCCGTTGCAATCATAGCATATGCCTCGTCATAAGACATTTCCATAACATCAATATTTTCTTCCTCATGTGCGACGCCACCGCCATCACTTACCTTCATAGATTCGTCATATTCACCAGTAAATAAATATAAAATTTCAGTTACAGCACCAGGGGACATGTAAGTTTCCATTACTTTATCCACTTTTGTAATGCGATATCCTGTTTCTTCCTCTGTTTCTCTAATAATGCATTGTTCTGGATTGTCTTGGTCTAAAAGCCCAGCACAAACTTCAATCATCATTCCTGATTTGTTTTCATTTAGATACGTTGGTAAACGAAACTGTCGGGTAAGGATTACTGTTTTTTGTTTCGAATTATAAAGTAAAATGGCTGATCCATTTCCACGATCGTACACTTCTCTTTTTTGAGTAATCCAGCTATTATCTTTTTTTTGGTAGTCGAAAGTTACTTTATTTAATATGTACCAATTGTCAGAAAGAAGTTCTGTTTGTTTTATTTTTATTTGAGGATCTTGCATTTGCGGGATGTTTATAGGCTTTTGAAAAAAGATATATTTTCATAATTAAAAAACGCTCTGAAATTTCAGAGCGTTAGTTAATCTTATTTAGTAATTGTTTGTTTTCTATCTGGCCCTACAGAGACAATTTTGATAGGAACTTCAACTTCTTTTTCAATAAAGTCAATGTATTCTTTTAGTTCTTTTGGTAATTCATCGTATGTCGTCATACCGGTTAAATCTGCTTTCCAACCTTTGAACTCTTTATAAACTGGAGTTACATTTTCTGGTTCAATGTTGTAAGGGAAGTGAGCGATGTTTTTACCTTTATAAGTGTACTCAGTACATATTTTTAAAGTTTCAAATCCTGAAAGAACATCACCTTTCATCATCATTAATTGTGTAACGCCATTTACTTGAATAGCATATTTCAATGCTACTAAGTCCAACCATCCACAACGTCTTTGTCTTCCTGTAACCGATCCAAATTCATTTCCTACGCGTGCCATGGTAGTTCCGTCTTCATCAAAAAGTTCTGTGGGGAATGGTCCACTACCTACACGTGTTACGTATGCTTTGAAAATTCCGTATACTTCTTTGATTTTGTTTGGAGCTATTCCTAAACCAGTACAAGCTCCTGCAGCAGTAGTATTAGAAGAAGTTACAAATGGATATGTTCCAAAATCTACATCCAGTAACGAACCTTGAGCTCCTTCACATAGTATTGATTTACCTGCTTTTTGAGCTTGGTGTAAATATTCTTCACTATCAATAAAATCAAGTTTTTTCAAATCTTCGATAGATTCAAAAAATTCTTCTTCAAGTTCTTGTAAGTTATATTGAATATTTACATCATAAAATGCAATCATTGCCTCGTGCTTATCAGCAAGTGCTCTATATCTTTCTTTGAAGTCTTCTAGTTCGATATCGCCAACACGAATTCCGTTTCTACCAGTTTTGTCCATGTAAGTTGGTCCAATACCTTTCAATGTAGAACCAATTTTAGCTTTCCCTTTTGAAGCTTCAGAAGCAGCATCTAGTAAACGGTGAGTTGGTAAAATTAAATGTGCTTTTCTTGAAATAATTAATTTAGATTTAATATCTAAATTAAATTTAGCTAAACCGTCAACTTCACCTTTAAAAACAACTGGGTCGATTACAACACCATTTCCAATAATATTGATGTTATTATCGTGAAAAATTCCAGAAGGAATAGTTCTAAGGACGTGTTTTATTCCGTCAAATTCTAAAGTATGTCCAGCATTTGGTCCACCTTGAAAACGAGCAATAATATCGTATTTTGAAGTAAGAACATCAACGATCTTCCCTTTTCCTTCATCTCCCCATTGTAATCCTAGTAATAAATCTACGGTCATTCTGTTTATTATTTGTAGTTAAATATTTATCGTCTAAACCTCTCTCAGGAGGTTCTTTTTTTTAAATTTCAGTATCTGATATTGGTTTTTTCTTAACTCCGTATAGGTATAAGGAGTGATTGGTAATTTCAATATCAAATATTTCTTCAATTGTTTTTTTGATGCTTTGTATCCTTGGGTCGCAAAATTCGATTACTTCTCCAGTATCAGTCATAATAATATGATCATGTTGTTTGTCGAAGTATGATTTTTCGTAATGTGCTTGATTTTGGCCAAACTGATGCTTGCGAACCAAAGCGCAGTCCAATAATAACTCAATTGTATTGTATAAGGTAGCTCTACTGACACGGTAGTTTTTGTTTTTCATTTTGATATAAAGATTCTCTATATCAAAATGCTCTTCACTTTCATAAATTTCTTGAAGGATAGAATAACGTTCTGGAGTTTTTCGATGCCCTTTTTTTTCAAGATACATTGTAAATACATTTTTTACAATTTCTTGGTTTTTGTTGTTATCTGTTGAAATGAGTGTCATATCTGGCAAAGATAAATTATTTATTCTAATAGTTTTCAAGTTTAAAGACTTATAAGAGCATAAAATGTGAGTTTTGAAACAAAAAGAACTTAATTACTGTAGTCCTTAACGAGTCGGTAAAACCGATAATTATGCTTTAATCCTAATGCTTTTATTTTTTATAAACACGGGTTACCTTATCGATTCCGTCGATTTTTTTAATATTATCGATTAGTTTATTCAGTATAGTACTATTCTGAACGACAACAATTAATTGTCCTTTGAATAGTCCAGCATCTCCGTTTAAGGATATGCTTTGAATGTTGACCTGCATATTATTCGAAATTACTTTAGTCAATTCATTTGTAAGTCCTAACGTATCCATTCCTGTAATATTGATGATGGCCTTAAATTCTTGTTGTGAAGAATCAATCCATTTGGCTTGCATGATACGATACGCATAGTTCGATTGCATTGCGATTGCATTTGGACAATCTTTTTTATGTACTTTTATACCTTCATTTATAGTGACAAAGCCGAAAACTGGATCTCCTGGAATAGGATTACAGCAGGCTGATAGTTTGTAATCTAGTTTATCTTGTTCCTTACCAAATACCAGCATGTCATAATTGCTGCTCAGTACTTGTTTGTGCAGATCTGCATCGGCAGTCTGCCCAGAACGTTTCATTTTGCTTTTAAAGAAATTGATTAATGTATTGCTTTTTTGGGCAGCATAATCTTTAAGTTGTTGGTTTTCAATTGATCCTGCCCCAACTCTGTAAAATAAATCTAAACTGGTTTTTAGTTTGAAAAAATTGACTAACTCATTAACTACATTCTCATTTAAAGTTATTTTTAGGTGTTTTAATTTACGAGTAAGAACTTCTTTTCCGTCTTCAGCAATTTTTTTAGTATTCTCGTTTAAGACATTTCTAATCTTATTTTTTGCTCTGGATGTGGTTACGTAATCAAGCCAGTTGATCGTTGGTTTTTGATTTTGAGAAGTGATAATTTCGACCTGATCGCCATTTTTTAATTCATAATTTAAAGGAACTAATTTTCCGTTTACACGTGTTCCCCGAGTCTTAATTCCTATTTCTGAATGTATGCCAAATGCAAAATCCAGCGAAGTGGCTCCCTTTGGTAACGATTTGATGTCTCCTTTTGGGGTAAAAACATAGATCTCTTTTGAATACAGATTCATTTTAAAATCTTCAACAAAATCTACGGCACTAGTTTCTGAATTTTCGAGTGCTTCTTTGAGTAAGTTCAACCAAACATCCAAACCACCTTCTTCTGTGGCGCCATTTTTATATTTGTAATGAGCTGCATACCCTTTTTCTGCAATCTCATCCATACGCTCGCTGCGTACTTGTACTTCTACCCAACGCCCTTTTGGTCCCATAACCGTAATGTGCAATGCTTCATATCCGGTAGATTTAGGAGAGGATATCCAATCGCGCAAACGGCTTGGGCTCGGGCGATAATGGTCGGTTACAATGGAATATATTTTCCATGCTAGAAATTTTTCATCGTGCGGATTTGCTTTGTAAACGATCCGAAGTGCAAACTTATCATAGACTTCATCAAAACTTACATTTTGAGCCAGCATTTTTCTTCTGATAGAATAGATCGATTTTGGACGACCTTTTATAACATATTCAACTCCTTCAGCGTCTAAAGAGCTTTTAATCACGTCAGAGATGTCCTTTATGTAGGCATCTTGTTGTTCTTTTGTCTCTTTAATTTTGCTAACGATATTGTTGTAAACGATAGGTTCAGTGTATTTTAGCCCTAAATCTTCCAGTTTTGTTTTGATGTTGTATAATCCTAAACGATGGGCAAGAGGTGCATAGATATATAAAGTCTCAGAGGCAATTTTGACTTGTTTATGGTTTTCCATGGACTCCATAGTTTGCATGTTGTGCAATCTATCGGCTATTTTTATTAGGATAACGCGCACATCATCATTAAGCGTCAATAACATTTTACGGAAATTTTCGGCTTGCATCGATACGTTCATATCTTTTTGAACCAACGAAATCTTAGTTAACCCTTCTACAAGTTGCGCCACTTTTGGATTAAAAATCCGTTCAATGTCTTTAACGGTAGTGGGAGTATCTTCCACAACATCATGTAATAATGCTGCGGCAATAGAAGTGGCACCCAAACCTATTTCTGAAGCAACTATTTTTGCCACGGCAATAGGGTGGAAGATATAGGCTTCCCCTGATTTTCTTCGTTGTTCTTTATGGGCTTCTACTGAAACATCAAATGCTTTACGTATTAGTTTCTTGTCTTCAGGAGTCAAGGTCTGGTAACTAATGCGCAGTAATTCTTTGTATTCCTGAGCAATTGCTTTGTTCTCTTTTTCTATATCTATTTCTGTCATAGCGGCATGGTTCATTTTCTAAAAATAACTATAAGTTAGCAAATATGCAAGAGATAAATTTCTACCTAATATTTAATATTCCGATTGGTCTTTCAATGATGTTTTAGGGTTATTTTTTTTAGATTCGAATAAAATCCAAATCTTGAAAATCATAGCTAAAATCGGTTAAATCAGAGATGGGATTCATTTTTAAAGTAAGGGCTTTTCCTTTTTCATCAAAGCTAAAAAAGAGATGCGCATCAGCATGCAAATAGGCGTTATTCCACTTAACTACATAGTTTCCTTTTTTATAGAAAAACACTTCTCCACTAAGTTGAGAAGAACGTTTCGATTCAAAAAATAACCTCCCTTTTTTCTCGCTTATCACAACATCTCCAAACCATTTGTCTTGATACGTTCCTGTAATTGAAGTTAGGTCAACTTTTACTTTGTCTTTTTTGTTTTTGGCAACGGTAGCCCAAACTTCATCCGTCACTTTATCAGCACTTTCTTCATTAGCTTTAATGCGGTTACTATATATCGTTACATAGTCCTCTGAAACGATATCTAAATAGCTGTCTTTTATGGTGTTTGTAATGGCGTTAAATGCGGCACCTGATTGTTGGTTTGTCAATACAATAATACCTAACTGTAATTCAGGAATATAAGTAGTCTGTGTTACAATTCCCTCAAGTCCACCAGTATGTGTTACTTGTTTGTATCCTTTTACATCACTTAAAAACCAACCTAGTCCATACCCATTAAAATGTGTATTGTAGGGAGCCCTAGTTTTGGTTGGAATAATAGTTTGTAACTGCCACATTTCATCATGCTCTTTCTCTGAAAATAACTGCTTATTTTCAGGACCATATTTTCCATTATTCATTTGCATAATTGCCCATTTGCTCAAATCGTTCACACTAGAATAGATTCCGGCCGCTGCATCAAAAAGTTGGTTTTTGTAGCGTTTGATCACTTTTAACTTTCCATCTATCGGTACGTGAGGTGCAATGATATTAGTAGAATCTTTTAAGCGAACAAATGAAGCTGCGCTGTGATTCATTTCGAGTGGTGCCATAATACGCTCTTCAACAAAATCACACCAGCTTTTTCCGCTGACTACATGTATCACTTCGCCAGCAACAATATATAATAGATTGTCATAATCATATTTAGTTCTAAAAGCCGAAACAGGCTTCAAGTATTGTAAGTTTTGAATAATATCAGTAGCTATAAAGTTACTTCCGTCAGGCCAAATCATTAAATCTCCTGCTCCAAGCCCAAGCCCGCTTCTGTGTGTCAATAAATCACGGATGGTGAATTCCTGAGTTACGTAATCATTATACATTTTAAAGTTAGGAAGGTATTTGATGACTTTATCGTCCCATTTTATTTTTCCTTCATCCACTAATATGGCTAGTGATGCGCTTGTAAAAGCTTTACTGTTAGAAGCAATGCCAAATAAAGTATTGGCATCCACTTTTTCTTTTGTATCGATAGATTTTACTCCATATCCTTTGGCAAGAATTACTTTTCCGTCTTTTATAATCGCTACCGCAATTCCGGGGACATTAAAGGCAGTTAAGGTTTTGTTTACCAATGCGTCCGCTTGCGGTTCTGTTATTTGTCCGAAGGAAACTGTTGTTGTGATTAATGCTATTAGAGCGAATAATTTATTTTTCATATTCTTATTTGTTTAATGGTGGAATCAAAAATGTAATTTTAAAATCCTCTTTGCCTTTTAGCTTCAAAAATCAATATTGCTGCAGCAACTGAAACATTCATACTGTCGATTTCGCCCTGCATTGGGATTATAATATTTTGTGTGGCAGCATCACGCCAATCTTGCGTCAGACCTGTTGCTTCCGTACCTACAACTAGCGCTGTTGGTGTAGTGTAATCTACTGTATGATAAGACGTTGAATTCTGTAAAGTCGCACAATAGAAATTGATTTTTTTCTCTTTTAGAAAAGCAATAATTTCTGCTGTCGTTCCAGTTGCAATTTGGTTTGTAAACAAACAGCCTACACTGGAGCGAACAATATTTGGGTTATAAAGATCACTTTTTGGATTGGCAATAATTACGGCATCAAGATTAGCTGCGTCTGCAGTTCGCAATAAAGCACCAATGTTTCCTGGCTTCTCCGGTGCTTCGGCAACAAGAATCAATGGATTGTCTGATAACTTTAAATCAGACAGCTGTTGCGATTTTATTTTTGCTATAGCCAAAATACCCTCAGTAGTATCGCGATACGCCAGCTTTTGAAAAACCTCTTTGTTGATTTCAATCAGCTCGGTAGTTCTTGATATTTTTTTCGCTTCAATTTCAGTGCAAATTTCAGGATAAAATAGAATGGTTTCTATTTCGTAACCTCCTTTTAGTGCCAAGGAAATTTCGCGTTTTCCTTCTATTAAGAAAGTGCCTGTTTGCTTGCGGTTTTTAGCTTTTTCTTGTAATAATACCAAAGATTTTATGAATGGATTTTGAATTGAAGTGATTTGTTTCAAGATATTCTAAAATTTAATTATTATTTAGGAAACAAAGATACATAGAGAACAGGCAGTTTTAAAAATTTGAAACAGAATATTTGTAAATCTAGAAAGCGATTCGATAGATATGTTTGTCAGAACTACTTTACGCCAGTATTTTTCTTTAATTTTGCGGCAATTGTTTTAGAGAAAACAATACGATTTCTTCAATTTAAATTCATAAAAATCATGTTTCATTTATTGGATATTATAGGAACAATTGCTTTTGCTTTGTCGGGAGCGTTGACTGCTATGAGTAAAAAGCTTGATCTTTTTGGTGTATTTATTATTGCCTTTGTAACAGCAGTAGGTGGAGGAACCTTGCGCGATGTGATGATTGGGAGCACACCTGTGGGATGGATGCTTAATTTAGAGTACGTATACGTGATAGGCATCGCCTTTGTTTTAGCCCTAGTATTTAGAAAGAAATTCGACCGACTTCGCACGTCGCTATTATTATTCGATACGATTGGACTTGGGGTTTTTACTTTGATTGGTCTAGAAAAAGGAATTAATATTGGGCTACACCCTGCAGTTTGCATTGCTTTAGGAACCATGACTGCTTGTTTTGGAGGTGTTATTCGAGATATTTTATGTACTGAAATCCCGGTAATTTTCAGAAAAGAAATTTATGCTACTATTTGTATCTTGGGCGGAATTGTTTTTTTTATGCTAAAAAAATTCAATTTAGACAATGATATTTTATACTTAATAACCTCATTGGTAATTATTTCAGTTCGTTTAATGGCGGTGAAATTCAAATGGTATTTGCCCACTTTAGAAAACGAGTAAAAAATGATTACTTTCACAAAGTCTAAAAATTAATAGTGAAAAATTATTACGTCAAACAATATCAAGGTAGCGATTATGCAAATTGGAATGCTTTTATAAGCAAAGCCAAAAATGCAACTTTTCTTTTTCATCGGGATTTCATGGAATACCATTCAGATCGATTTCAAGATTATTCCTTATTGGTTTTTGAAGAAGACAAACTTATTGCGGTATTACCTGCAAACAGAGTTGGAGAGACCGTGTATTCTCATCAAGGTTTGACTTATGGCGGGGTAGTTTATACTTCTAAAATAAATAGCGAAAAAGTAACTGATATTATTGACGCCATTTTATCTTTTTTTAAAGAGAAAAGGGTGCGTTTTTTTTATTTTAAACCCATTCCTTCTTTTTATACTTCCGGGGGAAATCATGAAATAGATTTTTTTCTACTTAAAAAGGGAGCATTTCTAGATAAAAAAGAGATGAATATGGCCATAAATTTAGCACTGCCATTAACAATTTCAAAAAGCAAATTAAAGCATTTCAGGAAAATGGAAGATCCCGATTTAGAAATAGTCGAAGAAGATCAATTGGAAGCTTTTTGGAAATTGGTTTTGGAGCCAAGATTATGGGAGAAATATAATGCTAAACCAGTTCATACAATACAAGAAATAACAAAGTTAAAGAACAACTTTCTTAATAATATCAAACAGTTTTCTGTGTATTATAACAATGATATAATTGCAGGAATAACACTGTTTGAAACGGATACAGTAGTGAAATCACAATACGGAGCTACAACCAAAAAAGGGGAGGAGTTGCGTGCATTGGATTTTTTATTCATTACTTTAATTAAAAAATACAAGAGAGAAGGTAAACTTTTTTTCGATATGGGAATTGTTAATGAAGATAATGAAAAAGGATACCATGCTGGACTTTTGAAACAAAAAGAAGAATTGGGTTGCTCTGTTTACAGTCAGGATTTTTATAAAATGAATCTTATATGATACCATTCCTTGATTTAAAGAAAATAAATGAGCCTTATGAAACAGCTTTTCAAGAGAAATTGAAATTGGTTTTAGCAAGTGGATGGTATATATTAGGGAATGAAGTAAAAGAATTTGAATTTAATTTTGCTGCTTATTGTAAAGCAAAACACTGCATCGGAGTTGGGAATGGTTTTGATGCCTTAACGCTGATTTTTAAAGGCTATATTCAGTTGGAGAAATTACAAAAAGGCGATGAAGTCATCGTTCCTGCCAATACGTATATCGCGAGTATTCTGGCAATTTTAGAAGCAGGTTTGATTCCGGTTTTGGTCGAGCCAAAGTTGGAAACCTATAACATCAACCCTGATTTAATCGTAGAAAAAATCACTCTGAAGACAAAAGCAATTTTGGTCGTTCACTTATATGGACAATTAGCCGAAATGGATGCTATAAATACTATTGCAGCTAAACATAATTTGCTGGTAGTCGAAGATGCCGCTCAAGCTCATGGAGCGGTAGCAAATTATAATTTCCAAATTCCAAATTCCAAAACACAATCGGATGATAATTTCGCAATTTTACTAGCTCCCCGTTCGGGGGCGGGGGGGGCTTCTGCGTACAGTTTTTATCCTGGAAAAAATCTGGGAGCGTTGGGGGATGGTGGTGCGATAATTACGAATGATTCGGCATTAGCCAAAATCGTATTTTCACTTCGTAATTATGGTTCAGAAACCAAATACTACAATGAGTATGCGGGAGTAAATTCAAGGTTAGATGAGTTGCAAGCCGCTTTTTTAAATGTGAAATTACCGCATTTAGATGCTGAAAATGAACAACGTAGAAGGATTGCGAGAAGGTATTTGGCAGAAATTAAAAACGATAAAATAATGTTGCCCAAATGGGATTCTTCAAATAATCATGTCTTCCATTTGTTTGTGATTCGAACAGAAAAAAGAGCGGAATTACAAAAGTATTTACATGAAAATGGAATACAGACCGTAATTCATTATCCAGTTCCTCCGCATAAACAAAAAGCGTTATCTGAATGGAATGATCTGTCTTTTCCTATTACCGAAATAATACATGAAACGGTATTGAGTTTACCTATAAGCCCTGTTTTGACTGCGGATCAAGTTGATTTTATTATTTCTGTTTCAAATAAATACTAGATATGACAGATAATAAATCTTCGTATCTCCAAATTTTTAAAACTACCTCACTTTTTGGAGGCGTACAGTTTTTAAACATTATCATTTCGATTATTCGCACCAAGCTGATTGCTGTATTTATTGGTCCAGCTGGAATGGGAATTATATCGCTATTAAATTCGGCTATAAATATTATTAACGGAGCTTCCAGTTTAGGGATCGAAACGAGTGCAGTTAAGCACATATCTGTGGATTATAAAGAGAATGACCTGAATAGTGTTTCAAGGATAATCACAATTGTTAAAAAATTAGTTTTAGTTACGGGTATAATTGGTGCGTTATTTACGGTGTTTTTCTCTTCTTGGCTTAGTGTTTTTACTTTTGGAAACACGGATTATACAGCAGCTTTTATTTTTATTTCTATAACTGTTTTGTTTAAACAATTGACTTCAGCACAATTAGCGGTTTTGCAAGGATTAAGAAAAATGAGGCTTTTGGCGAAAGCCAATTTTTATGGCAATTTATTAGGACTACTGGTTTCAATTCCGTTGTATTATTACTACCGAATTGATGCTATAGTCCCCACAATCATTGTTATATCTTTGTCGGCTTTATTATTCTCATTTTACTTTTCTAACAAAGTGGGAATACAAAGAGAAGATCTATCTGGTAGACAAATAATTAGTGAAGGAAAAAGTGTTGTCAAATTAGGAATCCTTTTAACCATAAGTGGATTACTAACTTTATTGACTACTTATTTAGTTCAGATTTATGTTGGGAAACTCGGTGGGTTAGAAGAGGTAGGGCTTTACAACGCGGGTTTTACCTTACTGAACTCCTACGTTGGAATTATTTTTACCGTTATGAGTACCGATTATTTTCCAAGATTATCGGCAATAAGTGATGATAATGTGAAAGTGAGAGCTAGTGTCATTCAGCAATCGTTCATTTCAATTTTGATTATAACGCCAATCATAGTTTTGTTTCTGACTTTTATCCCTTTGATTGTCCAAATCATTTACACACCCAAATTCGATTTGATAATACCAATGGTATGTTTTGGAATTTTGGGAATGCTTTTTAGAGCGGTTTCCTGGTCAATGGGGTTTATTTTAATTGCAAAAGGCGATTCAAAAATGTTTTTACGAACGGCGATTGGTTTTAATAGTATATCCTTATTTTTGAATATTTTAGGCTATTACTATTATGGTTTGGAAGGGCTGGGTTTTAGTTTTTTAATCTATTATGTAATCCATTTTTTAGGATTAAAATTAATTACCCAGAAAAGGTATGGGTTTTATTTTGAAAAAGACTTTTACCTCATTTATCTCGTTTGTATTGTCATGTGTGTCATTACTTTTTTGCTGAGATACATACAAAGTCCGCTTATTAAATACAGTTTAATGTCTGTGATGATCATCCTGTCACTGCTGTTTGTCTTATATCATATTAATTTAAAAATGGGGCTAAGAGAGATGTTTAATTCTATAATCAAAAGGAAAAATGGTTAATATAATGAAAAATAAATATAGAAAATTGAGATCAATTTATCATAAACTTAAAATTTATTATAAAGTAAATTGGACTAAAACTTTGTACTTTAATTTTAAGAAGTTTCCTTTCGCAATTGCTAAGAAGCTTCCTGTTTTTTTTTATGGAAGAGTAAAATTCACCTCCATAATGGGAGAAATTTCGATTGAAGGAAAAGTTAAAAAAGGAATGATTGGTTTCGGTCAGCCTTATGAAATGAATACAGTTCACAAAGGAATTGCTGAAATTATTATTTATGGAAAAATAGTGTTCAAAGGACACGTTCAATTTGGGAAAGATTATTTCGTCTACATTGGAAAGAATGGGTATTGTGAATTTGGACATATGTCATCTATGGGCTCTAACGCTAAACTGATCGCAGTTGAAAGTGTTGTTTTGGGAGATTTTGCTCGTTTTGGTTCAGAATCTCAAATCATGGATACTGATTTTCACCAAATGATTGATACAAGTACTGGGGAGCGATATAAGATTACGCAGCCGGTGTTTATTGGTAGCTATAATTATATTGGTACCAGAGTGTCTATTATGCCAAGTACCCAAACACCGAATTATTGTACAGTAGCTTCCAATAGTTTGTGTAATAAAGATTTTTCTAAGCTAGAGGAAAACATATTGCTGGCGGGTATGCCAGCTAAATTGATACGGAATACGATTTCACGAGATTGGGAAGGAGAGCGTGAAGCATTAGAAAATTATCTAACTATTTAATCAATTTTAAAATAGAATTTTCATTCGAAGCTTAATCTCCATAACGATGTACTTTAGTAATAACTTAAAATTTGACGTTCGAAAAGCTAAAATCATTTCAAAGTGGATTCGTTTTAGAATGGCTTTATTTTCTTCGTTAGTTTGATTTAACCAAATCGCTTTTTTTAATATTATAAAAGTGGAAGCGTTGATTTTATTGTCTTTCTTAAAAAATGTGGTTCCCAATGAATTGGCTACAATTCTCTTTTGAATCAGAATTTCGTCAATATAATCAACTTCATAAGCACGGGAAGCCCGAATCCAAAAATCCAAATCCTCATAAGCTAGATTTTCGTCATAGCCATTAAGTTCGTCAAATACGGTTTTTTTAGCCATTGCCGAAACAGAACAAATGCTATTGCCGCCTGTTATTACCGACAAATAAATGTCGCTTGTTGGTCGTTTTTGAATTACATTTTTACGAGAATCTACGGCAAAATAATAAGAGTCAAAATTGCCATTCTCATTTATTAATGCTGCGTTTCCATAAACCATTCCCAAGTTTTTAAAAAGACTATTAGCAAAAGCATTGCATTGTAAGCTTACACAGTTGTTTAGTAAAATATCGTCTGCGGCTAAGTCAATAATATAGGCTCCTTTCGATATCGCTAGTGCTTTATTAAATGATTTTGTACTTCCTAAATTGGTTTCGTTTGCTATCAACTGAATTTCCGGATGGTCAAGCAGCCATTTCTCGATTATTGATTTAGAGTTGTCAGTACTGCAATCGTCAACAATAATAAGTTCGATCGGTTTGTAGTCTTGATTAATAACAGATTGTAAACTCTCCATAACATAACTCTCTTGATTGTAACACAAGCAAATAATAGTAACTAATGATTTATCTTGCATATCTTTTTAAAAGAGTTATATATTTGATACGAAAATAAGAAATCGATAATGATATTGCCTAACAAAAAACATAAAATTGCTTTAATTGGCTATCGTCTTAGCGCTGGCGGAAGTGACAAAGTGATGGCTAATTTGTCTGTTTTTTTCGAAAGTAAAGGCATTGAAATTCATAACATCATTGTAATTGATGCAGTTTCATTTCCCTATGCAGGTAAACTGGTTAATCTCGGTTTATTAAAAAATGAAAGCAATGGGGTAATTAATAAAATCAAACGGCTAATTGCATTGCGAAAATATCTAAAAGCTAATGATTTTGACTACATTATAGATTTTCGCTTTAGGACTAAAGTACTTCAAGAACTTATAATTTCGCGGCTAATTTACAATACCAAAACAATATTTACAGTCCATAGTTTTTTGATAGATCATTATATGCCCCGTAACTCTTGGCTAACAAGATTAATGTACAATCACTGTTATGCTAATGTGGCATTAGTAGATCAAATGCAGGAATTGATTGTAAATACGCATCAATTAGAGAATGTAGTAACGATTGCAAACCCTGTTAACATTCAGGAAATTAATGAAAAAATTGAGGAAGATATGTCACTTCTATTTGACTATTGTATTGCTATTGGGCAGTTTGAAAATCCAATCAAGCAGTTTGATAAGCTCATTGTGAGTTATGCGAATTCTATTTTGCCAGAAAAAGAGATACACCTGTTAATATTAGGACAAGGTCTTAGAGAAACTTTGGAAAAAGTGGCTAAAGAAAACAAGGTGGCAGATTTTGTTCATTTTTTAGGCTATCAGGATAATCCTTTTCAATATTTAAAAACTGCAAAGTTCTTAATTTTAAGCAGTAAAAATGAAGGGATGCCTAACGTTATTTTAGAATCGTTGGCATGCCATACACCAGTAGTTTCATTCAATTGTGCAACAGGGCCTGCAGCTCTGATTTTTGATAAAGAAAACGGACTTTTAGTAGAAGACCAAGATTTTAGTAAGCTTGCCGAAGCAATGAACGATATGGTAACTGATGAAGCTTTATATCAATACTGTAAGCAGAATGCGGCAAAAAGTATTACGCCATTTCTATTAGAGATAATTGGACAACAATGGTTAGATTTGATGAAAATTAATATTGAGTAAAAAAATGACTGCGCTAAAAAATATACAATTACTGAAAATTCCGGTCGTAGAAGATGTGCGCGGAAATTTGGGTTTTATTCAAAAGGATGCATTGCCGTTTGAATTCAAGAGGGTATATTATCTTTTTGATGTGCCGAGTACAGCCTTTAGAGGCGGACATTCTCATATTGAACAGGAGGAAGTGTTGGTTGCTTTAAGTGGTAGTTTTGAAGTTGTTCTTAATGATGGATACAATAAAAAATCATTTCTTTTAAACAAACCTAATGTTGGATTGCATATACCAACTGGAATATGGAGGGAGTTAGAAAATTTTTCGTCAGGTGCAATATGTCTGGTTCTTGCTTCGGATGAATTTATAGAAGAAGATTATATAAGAGATTTTAATGAATTTATGGATTCAAAAAAATGAGATTACTTTACATTGTCCCCAATAAAAATAATGAAGGTGGAGTCGCTAGAACACTCGCTATAAAAACGAAAGTCCTTATAGAGAAGTGGAATTATGAGGTGCATATTCTTACCCAAAACAACGGCAATTCGGCTCCTTTTTATGATTTCGATGATAAAATTATATTTCGTGATATGATTTTAAATGGAAACGCATTCCGGTTTTTGAATACTTATAAGAAGTCAGTATTAGAACAGATAGATTTTGTAAAGCCAGATATTGTTATTGTTTGTGACAATGGTTTGAAGGCATTTGCTATTCCGTTTTTGATTAGTAATAAAGTGCCAGTTGTTTTTGAATGCCATGGATCAAAATACATTGAAGAATCAAGAGGTAAGTATGGCTTTTTTTCTGAGGGGATTCGGTTTTTTAAATATACTTTTAAAGGTTTTGGAGCTAAAAAATTTACAAAATTCATCGCATTGTCCAATGCAAGTTTGGCAGAATGGGATCTACAAAATTCGATAGTAATTCCTAACCCTTCTTGGTTACAACCAAAAAAGATAAGCGCGCTAAAGAATAAAAAAATAATAGCAGTTGCCCGAAATTCATTCGAAAAAGGATTGGATCGACTCTTGTCGATTTGGCAAAAAGTAGACGTAAAACATCCAGATTGGGTTTTAGAAATTTATGGAAAAGATACCACAGCTTTAAAAGTAGTAGCTGAGAAGTTGGGGATTGATTCGACTGTTCGGTTTTTTGAACCGGTGGAAAACATTGCTGATAAATATAGTGAAGCTTCCATATTTGTAATGGCTTCACGACAAGAAGGTTTTCCTATGGCTCTAATTGAAGCGATGGCTTCGGGATTGCCTTGTGTTGCGTATGACTGTCCTTGTGGTCCAAGAGCGATTATAAAGAATGATGAAGACGGTTTTCTTGTTCCAGATGGTAATGAAACTGTTTTTATAGAAAAGCTACATCAATTAATAGAGGAGGAAGAGTTGAGGAAATCATTTGGCAGAAAAGCTGCTGCAAGTGTTGCTAAATATGATAGCGATTCTGTTATGAATCAATGGAACGAATTGTTCTTACGATTAACGGCTGGGAATTGATTTTTTATTTTGCAATTGGCAGAAATAACCCAGCTTATAAAGATCAAACAATAGAAGCGAAGGTTTATCGGAGACGAGATTTTTTATAAGAAGTGTTTCTGTTTTTTTAAAAGTCAATGCTGTTAATCCAATAATACCTATTTTCTTTAAAAGCGTAAAAGCAGTAATTATTTTACTTTCTGTACTAATGTGTTTTTTAGATTCAAAGATAAAAGCTAAATTCTCTAATGCTGTTTTTGTCTTTTTTAGGAATAGTTCTGAAGTTTCTAAGTTAAGATGGTAAGTTGAGTTTTCAATATGATCAACCACAAATTCATTTGATTTTAATTCGACTAGAAAACATAAATCTTCATAACCGTATTTTGTTATTGTACGGTCAAAAGGCTGTTTTGAGAAAATCTCTTTTTTAATGAGTAGATTAGAAGTTAAGGCATTACTGTTTTGGTTTTTATTCCTTAGTTCTAATGAAAGCGCCTCTCTTTTAGTTCCATAAACCCAGCGCAATAAATTTTCTTTGTTAGGTCTCTGGCTTTTATATATAATTCCGCCATAAAGAACTGTTGCTTTTCCTTTTCGAATGTACTCGACGTAATTTATAATGTATTTATTGTCCTTAGGAAAAGTATCGCAATCTACAAGAAGCAAATAGTCTTTAGTAGCTTGACGAGCTATCGTATTAATGTTTTGGCCACGTCCTAAATTAGTCTCATTTCTGGAAAAGCAGCACCTTTCTAAGTGGTTTATTTTTTGATTTTCGTCCAAATAGTCATTAGAAAAATCATCCTGACAGAGGATTTCAAAATCAATCTTGGATTCCAAACACTGTTTCTGCAATTCTTTTACTAAAGGAAATGCATCATAATTGTAGATTGGAATAAGGATGGAAAGCATTACACTGTTCTTTGAACTACTTCAAATATTTTAGTGTCTTCGCATTTTAAGGTCTTTGATGGAAACTTCATTAATAGAGCATAATCGTGAGTAGCCATTATTATTGTCTTTCCATTGGCGTTGATTTTTCTCAAAACCTCAAGTACTTCAGCGCTTGTTTGTGGATCTAAATTTCCGGTTGGCTCATCAGCAAGGATAAGGTCTGGGTCATTAAGTAAGGCTCTTGCAATGGCAACACGTTGTTGTTCTCCACCAGAAATTTGATGTGGCATTTTGCTGGCATATTCTTTCATTCCAACTTTATCCAATACTTCGTCAATTTTTCGGTCCATTTCCTCTTTAACTGTCCAGCCTGTAGCTTTAAGTACAAATAGCATATTGTCTTTAATAGTACGATCCGGAAGTAATTTGAAATCTTGGAATACAATACCTATTTTTCTTCTTAAAAACGGGATATCATCTTCTTTTAAGGTTTCTAAATCAAAATCTACAATGTGTGCTTCACCTTCTGTCAAGGGCATATCAGCATAAAGCGTTTTCATCAAACTACTTTTTCCTGAGCCTGTTTTTCCAATGATGTATAAGAATTCACCACGGTTTACGTCCAAATTGATATTTGATAAAATCACTTTATCTTCTTGATGAATCGTTACGTTTTTTAAAGACAGTATAGCTTGAGACATAATTAGCATTTGTTTATTGGGTAAAAGTAATAAGATAACGGTTGTATTCAAAATAAATTTCATGTATTACGGTAGATTAGCCCGAATATAAATTAACAAGCGGATAATGATAGTTCTGGAGATCCAAATGAGCGTTGATTTGTGGTTTTTAGAAATAGATTGAACTAGTGCTAAGTACTAAAAATGCCATTGTTAAAATATTTATTCATAATAAAACCGAGAGGAGATTCGTTATACACCATAGAATATGATACATTTGAATATTAAAAAAAAAAATAAAATGCGTAAACTTTCTTGGCTTCTCTATTTACTGGTTTTTGTTGTGTCTTTTTCTGTTTCGGCACAAAAATCAACAATATATACCCATGATTTAAAAGATTTTAATAAAGCGCTGTCATTGTTTAATGATGGCCAGTTTGCTTCCGCCAAAATTATATTCGAAAAAGTAAAATCAGAAACTAACAATGACGAAATAAAATCAGATTGTTCTTATTATGACGCGACTTGCGCCATTCGTTTGAATCAGGCCAATGCTGACATGCTTATGGATCGTTTCGTTTCAGATTATCCTACAAGTGCTAAGAGCAATCAGGCATTTATCGAAGTAGCCCATTATTATTTTGATCAAGCGAACTATCCTCAAGCCTTACAATGGTTTGAAAAAGTGAATGAAAGTCAATTGAGTGCGAGCGATAGAGATAAATTTAATTTCCAAAAAGGATATAGTTTCTTTAATTCGAAAAATAAAAAAGAGGCAACTACTTATTTTAATAAGGTGGTAAACTCGCAAGAATACGGTTCGCAAGCCAAGTATTATTTAGGCTTTATGGCTTATGAGGGTGATGACTATAAGGAAGCAACGAAGTATTTTGATGCTGTGTCTGGGGAAGAAAAATACAAAGAAAAGCTTTCGTATTACCAAGCCGACATGAATTTTAAACTAGGTAATTTTCAAAAAGCAATCGATCTAGGTGAAAAAGCGATGGCTAAGTCGAATGCAATTGAAAAATCAGAACTCAATAAAATCATTGGCGAAAGCTATTTTAACCTAAAAAAATACGAGCAGTCGATTCCCTGTCTGGCAGAATATAAAGGAAAAAAAGGGAAATGGAATAATACTGATTTTTACCAATTGGGTTATGCGTATTACAAGCAAAATAATTTTGAAAATGCCATTTCACAATTCAATAAGATCATAAACGGAAAAGATTTTGTGGCGCAAAATGCTTATTATCATTTAGGAGAAAGTTACCTGAAGTTAGACAAAAAGCAGGAAGCATTGAATGCCTTTAAAAATGCTTCTGAAATGACATTTGATACTTCGATCCAGGAAGATGCGAGTTTGAACTACGCGAAATTAAGTTATGAAATAGGGAATTCCTACCAAAGTGTACCTGCAGTTTTATTGGATTTTATAAAAAAATATCCTAATAACGCCAGCCGTTCCGTAGTAGAAAAATTATTGATTGATTCGTATATCTCTTCAAAAAATTATAAGGAAGCATTGGTTTTATTGGAAAAAAATAAAAGTCCTGAGAATAAGTTGGCGTATCAAAAAGTTACTTTTTACAGAGGTTTAGAATTATATGCTGACAGAAACTATCCAGAAGCATTAAAAATGTTCAGGAGATCTATCGACGGGCAAGTTGATCCAGCTATTACAGCAAGGGCTGCTTTCTGGAAAGCAGAAACAGAATACGTTTTAGAAGATTATAAAAATGCATTATTGAGTTTTAAACAATTTTCAGGATTGTCTCATGCTTCGTCTGCACCAGAATATAAAAACATCAATTACAATATTGCCTACACTTATTTCAAGCTAAAAGAATACGATCAGGCGGCAACTTACTTTCAAAACCAAATTGACGCAGTAAAAGACGATAAAGTACGATTGACTGATTCTTACTTGAGATTAGGCGATTGTCAATTTGTAACGTCAAAATATTGGCCTGCAATGGACGCTTACAATAAAGCAATCGATATGAAAGGTGTTGATGCGGATTATGCCTATTATCAAAAAGCGATTTGTTATGGTTTTGTGGCTAAAAATGATAAAAAAATTGAGGAACTGAATTCTTTTTTACAATCGTATCCAAAATCAAACTATAGAGACGATGCCATGTACGAATTGGCTAACACTTATGTTGCAAGCGGAAAACAAGATTTGGCTTTAAAAACATTTGATCGTTTAATTTCTGAATTTAAGAACGGATCTTATACTGCAAAATCAATTTTACGTCAAGGATTAATTTATTACAATTCAGATAAAAACGCGGATGCTTTAACGAAATTTAAAAAAGTAGCAGCTGAATTTCCTAAAACTCCAGAGGCGCTTGAGGCTGTTTCAACGGCACGTTTAATTTATGTTGACGGTGGAAGAGTAGACGAATATGCGACTTGGGTGCGAACTTTAGATTTCGTAGCAGTTACTGATGCGGATTTAGATAACGATACGTATGAGTCAGCATTAAAACAATTTGAGCAAAACAATAACAAACAGGCTATATCTGGATTTATGGCGTATACTTCTAGTCTCCCAAGAGGAATACATTCTTTACAAGCTAATTTTTATTTAGCCCAAGCGTACTTTTCTGAAGGCTTGCAAGTGAAATCTATTCCTAATTATGAATTCGTAATAGGGCAGCCTAGAAATGAATTTACGGAACAATCTTTAGCGCGCTTGTCTCAAATTTTATTGAAAAATAATGATAATGCAAAAGCGATTCCGGTATTACTTCGTCTAGAAAATGAAGCTGATTTTCCTCAGAATAAAGTGTTTGCGCAATCTAATTTGATGAAATGTTATTATGAGAAAAAAGACTATTCAAGCTCCGTTATTTATGCGGATAAAGTGTTGAGTAATCCTAAAACGGATGATAATGTAAAAAGTGATGCGCAAATTATTATTGCCCGTTCAGCAATACAAACAGGAGATGAAAGTAAAGCAAGAGCAGGATATGCTAAATTGCTTACGATTGCAAAAGGAGAATTAGCGGCAGAAGCATTATATTATGATGCTTATTTTAAAAATAAAGACGGAAAGTTTGAGGTTTCAAATACAGCGGTTCAAAAATTAGCTAAAAATTATTCAGGTTACCGCTATTTTGGTGCCAAAGGTTTAATTCTAATGGCCAAGAATTTCTACGGATTGAAAGATAGTTTTCAAGCGACTTATATTTTAGATAATGTAATTGAAAACTTTACTGATTTTCCAGATGTAATCTCCGAAGCGAAAAGAGAATTGGATGCGATTAAAACAGAAGAGTCGAAAACAAACTCATCGATTGTAAAATAAAAATGAAGTAAGGTAAATTTGATTACCTGATATAAATTTTTAAAATAATTCATAAAAAATGAACATTCCTTTTTACATCGTTGATGTTTTTTCAGATCGCAAGTATGCTGGGAATCAATTGGCAGTTTTTTTAAATGCTGAGAATATAGCGGAGGATCAGATGCAGAAAATAGCTGCTGAAATTAATTTTGCCGAAAGTACATTTATTACTAAAATGAATCCTGATGAAGCGACAGCGCAAATTAGAATATTCACTCCAGCAAAGGAAATGCAGTTTGCGGGACATCCTATTATAGGGACGTCATGGGTATTGATGAATAAAATTTTTAATAATAATCATCAAAAATGTACGGTGAAAGTTCCTATTGGCTCAATTCCAGTTTATCAATCCGAAGGTTTAGTTTGGTTACAGGCAGCGCAACCAGAATTTTCTGATGTTTTTTCAAAACAGGATTTCGTTTCTTTCAGTAATTTAGAAATAGATGATTTTGATAGCCGATTTGAGATTCAAGAAGTCACTACTGGTAGTGCTTTTATAATGGTGGCTGTTAAAGATAAAAAGACACTTGAAAAAATTGAACTGGATAAAAGCAAAGCGGAGAATTGGCTAGAGGATCATTGTAAAACGGCGCATCAGGCATTGTATTTTTTTTGTCTTGAAGATGCAATGCTCAGTAGTAGAATGTTGTGTATCGAAAAAAATCAGTTGATAGAGGATGCTGCTACAGGAAGTGCAAGTAGCTGTTTGCAAGCTTTTCTTTTGAAATATCATGCTCCTGCAATTGAAATAATTAATAATCAAGGGGAATTTATTGATCGACCGTCACAAATTTTTTTCGAAGGAAAATTATCTGATGGACATTTCGATATTAAAATAGGTGGTAAAACGCAACTCATTGCAAAAGGAGAATGGGAAATAGAATAGCGACAAAAAACTAGTTAGAAAAAATAATAAGAAAAGAGAATAACAGGAGATTAAGACAAGAACTTTTCTTCTTAACTCTAAAAAAATAATAAAATATGAAATTCAATTTCCAAAATAAGATTATCATTGCCGTTTTACTAATGGTGTTTCAGGTTTCTTTTGCACAAAAGAAAGAGGAAAACATAGGCTCTGAGGTTGTCAACGTGGTGAAGCCTTATACGCCTGCCATTTCGGATGCTTTCAAAGTACAGGAGACTCCCGTTCTTGATGATGACGGGAATGCTAAAAAAGAAACGATTAAATATTCTATTTTTTCTTTTCCAGTAGCTTCTACTTTTACGCCTTCAAAAGGAAAAGCAGAAGGGGTGGACAAAACAAAACAAGAGCATATGTATAATAATTATGCTACGCTGGGATTTGGAAATTACAGAACATTAAATGCTGAATTGTTTGTTAACCAAGAACTAGATAACAATGATTATGTAGGCGGAATGTTTCGTCATCTGTCTTCACAAGGCGGAATAAGCGGTATAGAGTTAGACGATCGATTTTATGATTCATCCATCGATTTGACGTATGGGGCTAATTATAATGATATGTCTTGGAATCTAGATTTAGGATATAAAAACCAAATCTATAACTGGTACGGATTACCAGAAAATTTTGGTACTTCTTTAAACCCGGCTGATGGATCTGATTTGATTTTTGCAATTGACCCACAGCATACTTACAACACTATTTCTTTTGGCGGTAAAATTGATTTTAATGAAGGTCTTTTGAATGAAGCAAGTATGAAGTTTAATCGCTTTACAGATGCTTTAGGTTCTGCTGAAAACAGATTTTATATCAAGCCTTCCTTACAATTCGATGTGATGGATGAGTCTATTAGAACAGACATAACCGTTGATTACGTAGGAGGAAGTTTTGAAAATAATTATTTAAAGACTAATACAGAACCTTTAAAATATGGGTATACAAATTTGGGTATAGCTCCTAGTTTTGTAATGCAAAAGGAGGATTGGACCTTGAATATTGGTGCTAAAATATTTTATAGTTTAGATAATGAAAGCAGTACTAATAAATTGTATGTGTATCCGAATTTTAATGCTTCGTACAAGGTGGTTGGGGACTTAATGATTTTTTATGCCGGTGCTGAGGGGAACTTAGAGCAAAACTCTTATATGGATTTTGCCAATGAAAATTTATTCTTATCACCTACTTTGGATATCAGGCCAACAGACCAACAATATGATGTTTTTGCTGGTTTGAAAGGGAAAATAGTGAATAATGTGAGTTATAATATTCGAGGCTCTTATATAAATGAAAGAAATAAGGCGTTGTATAAAAGTAATGATTACAATGAAAATACGTCAAATGAAGACTATGCCTATGGAAATTCATTTCAAGTCGTTTATGATGATATGAAAACGGTGAGTTTCTCAGGAGACTTAAAAGCTAATTTTTCAGATGATGTGACTTTTGGAATCAGCGGAACTTTTAGTAGTTATACAAACGATCTGGAGCAAGAGGCCTGGAATTTACCAACGATTAAGTTGAACTCTAATATTGATTTTAATATTACGCCAAAATGGTTTGCCGGAGCTACTGTTTTTTATGTAGGGGAACGTAAGGATATACAAAGCAATACTGCTTTTGTAACAAATTCTAGCCCAATAACATTAGACAGTTATTTTGATGTTAATGCACATTTAGGTTATAAATACAACAGTCAATTGACTGGATTTCTACGAGCTAATAATATCACGAATAACGGCTATCAAAAATGGTTGAATTACCCGGTTCAAAGTTTTCAAATCGTGGTAGGTGCTAATTATAAGTTTGATTTTTAATTTGGCTTAAAGCCTAAACGACAGAAAAAAAAGTGGCTTCCTGATTTGGGAAGCCATTTTTTGTATACTGTAAAGTAGTCTTATTCAGTAAACGGAACTGCAACTCTAACTTTATCCCATCCTAAGTTTAGAACGATACCATTATCCGCTTTGGTGAAAACCATAGAAAAAGACTCTAATGAATCAGTACCTTCAGTTACAGGGACTTTTAATCGAGCAACATCATTAGCTTCTTTGTAGAAATAAGATCCCCAAACATTCAAATCTTTACTAATAATTATAGTGTAGTTGTCTTTTTCTGGAATAGCATATAAAGTATAAGTACCTGCCTTAATTTTAGTTTCTCCTAATTTCATGTCTTTGTAAAGCGTGATTTCTGCTGCTTCATTTGCGCCTGTTCTCCATACTTTCCCCGCTGGAGCAAGTTCGTCTAAACTACGTCCTTTTAGTTGCGGTCTGCTGTAGGTTACTTTTGCAAGTTTGTCAGCATTTTTATAATCGGTGGGGTAGGAAGCCAAATCCATAGGGCTCTTATCAAGATCAGGGAATTTCTGAGCATTTGCATTTGATGATAGTAGTATCATAAAGCCAAAAGCGATTGTAGTAATCAATGTCGATTTTTTCATAGTTTTAATTATATATGTTGAAATTAGTATTTGAATCAAATGTAAAGTTAGAAATTCCTATTAAAACTCACTACAAATACTGAAAAGGATTCTAAAAAAAGTTGTTAGACTCTACAATAATAACATAACTTTGGTAGCTGTAATGTGAAATAGTGTTGTTGCTTCTCAAGCGAAATGTGCCAAACTCATTTGCATTTGCTGTATTTAAAATTATAATTATGACTTTCAAACAAAAGATATATCAGTATTACTCACAACTCGTTCAAGACAGAATTGATGTTTTTAGAGATATGATTGTGGCACTTACCGAGGATTCTAAAAATGATGCCAAAGGTTCTGCCGGGGATAAGCACGAGACAGCATTATCCATGATGCATCTCGAACAGGAAAAGCTGAATAATAAACTACGCGAAGTGGTTGCGCAAAAAGCAATTTTAGATAAAATTGACCCTTCAAAAATTGCGGGAATTATAGTAGTAGGGAGTTTAGTGAAAGCAAACGGAATTTACTTATACCTTAGTTTAGCATTGCCTAAAATTAATATAGAAGGAGTTAATGTTATTGCCTTGTCTCCACAATCACCTTTAGGAAATAAACTGATGGGGAATGTGGTAGGTTTTACATTCGAAATAAATACTACAAAGTATTTGATAGAGGAGATTGCATAGTATTCATTCTAATTAGTCCTCTTAGATGCTTTTATTATTTTAGAAGACGTTATGAAATTACTATTTTCAACTTGGAAACTATTCTCGATGTTCTTTTAGTTACAGTTTTGAGTCTAATTTACAATTATTACTTATAATTATAACCAATTTGGCGATTTGTGTTTTGTAATTGTAACTGTAATTGCATCTTTGGCTTATCAAAATAAATATAACAGTTTAAAAATATATAGTTATGTGTGGAATAGTATGTGCCTTTGACCTAAAACAAAAAGCGGAAGTTTTAAGACCTCAAGTATTAGAAATGTCTAAAATCATTCGTCACCGTGGACCAGACTGGAGTGGTATTTATAGTAATGATAAAGCGATTATGTCTCATGAGCGTTTGGCAATTGTAGATCCAGCTTCTGGTAAACAACCGTTATTTAGTGAAGACGGAAAATTAGTTTTAGCTGCCAATGGTGAAATTTACAACCACAGAGCGTTGCGTAAACAATTTGAGGGGAAATATAACTTTCAGACAGAAAGTGACTGCGAGGTGATCTTAGCACTTTACAAAGAAAAAGGACCTCATTTTATAGATGAAATGAATGGAATCTTCGGATTTGCGATCTATGATGTGGATAAAGATGAGTATTTTGTAGCTCGTGACCATATGGGGATTATTCCACTATATATTGGTTGGGACCAACACGGAACTTTTTATGTAGCTTCAGAATTAAAAGCATTGGAAGGATATTGTACAAAAATCCAATTGTTTCCCCCAGGACATTATATGACAAGTAAAGATGGTGAGTTTGTACAATGGTACAAAAGAGAGTGGACTGATTATGATGCTGTAAAAGACAACGAAACAAGTATTCCTGCTATTAAAGAGGCACTGGAAGCTGCGGTTCATAGACAATTGATGAGTGACGTTCCTTACGGAGTATTGCTTTCAGGAGGATTGGATTCTTCGGTTACTTCGGCTATAGCCAAAAAATATGCGCAAAAACGTATTGAGTCAGGCGATGTTGCTGATGCTTGGTATCCACAATTGCACTCTTTCTCTGTAGGTCTTGAAGGTTCACCAGATTTAGCTGCAGCTCAAATTGTAGCAGATCATATTGGAACCATTCACCACGAAATTAAATTTACAATTCAAGAAGGTTTAGATGCGGTTAAAGACGTAATTTATAACTTGGAAACATATGATGTAACTACGATTAGAGCATCAACTCCAATGTGGTTGATGGCACGAGTGATTAAATCAATGGGGATCAAAATGGTACTGTCTGGTGAAGGTGCTGATGAGTTGTTTGGAGGGTATTTGTATTTCCACAAAGCGCCAAACGCACGTGAATTCCATGAAGAAAATGTTCGTAAATTAGGAAAGCTACACATGTACGATTGTTTAAGAGCTAACAAAAGTTTAGCTGCTTGGGGAATTGAAGGACGTGTACCATTCTTAGATAAAGAGTTTATGGATGTAGCCATGCGAATCAACCCACAAGATAAAATGATCAATAAAGAGCACCCGATGGAAAAATGGGTAGTGCGTAAAGCTTTTGAAGAGATGTTGCCGCCAAGTGTTGCTTGGAGACAAAAAGAACAATTTAGTGATGGAGTAGGATATGGTTGGATTGATAAATTGAAAGAAGTAGTAGCTGTTGAGGTGACAGACGAGCAACTGGCAAATGCAAAATTCCGTTTCCCATTACAGACGCCTACATCTAAAGAAGAATATTATTACCGTTCTATTTTTCATGAACATTTTCCAAGTGATGCCGCAGCCTTATGTGTGCCTCAAGAAGCTAGTGTGGCTTGTAGTACAAAAATCGCTTTGGAATGGGATGAAGCATTTAAAAACATGAATGATCCTTCGGGAAGAGCAGTTGCTAATGTGCATTCTGATGCTTATGCAAAAGCATAATTTAAAGTTTATTTTTAATTAGTTAAGAAAACGTTCTCCTTTATGAGAGCGTTTTTTTGTTTAAAATTAATAACAACATGGGTAATGTGTTGAAATTTTAGGGATTTATTATTCTATTTTGTTTTGAAAAATTAGTGTAGTATCGGGATTCGATGTAAATAACAAGGAGTAGTTTTTTTTATTTGCGCTTCTTTTTTATATTAGCCTATCTAAACCGCACAATATGAAACCCTATATTTTAATTCTTGCTTTATTTACCCTTGTTTCTTGTTTAAAAAAGGATAAAGCTACAGTTGATTGCATAATTACTGATGCTACGATATATACTGTAAACAAAACTTTTGATACTGCAACAGCAATGGCTATAAGTGACGGAGAAATCGTGGCCATTGGAACAAATGAAGAGATTATCAATAAGTTTGAATCTACGAATACGATCAATGCGAAAGGCAAGTTTATCTATCCAGGTTTAATTGATGCGCACTGTCATTTTTATGGTTACGGGCTAAATTTACAGGAAGTTGATTTGCGCGGTACTAAAAGTATGAAGGAAGTGATAAGTCGTATTCAGACTTTTCAGAAAAAGAAAAATCTTAAATTTATTGTTGGAAACGGTTGGGATCAAAATGACTGGGCGGTTAAAGAATTTCCTTCTAAAGCAATTTTAGACAAATACTTTCCTAATATTCCTGTAGTGCTTAACAGAGTTGATGGTCACGCCATAGTGGTGAATAGTAAAGTATTGTCCTTGGCAAATATTACAAAAGACACAAAGGCAATTGGCGGGCAGATAGAAATAGTAAATGGAGAACCAACAGGAATTTTAATTGATAACCCAATGGAATTGGTGTTTAATATCATTCCAAAACCAAGCAGAAAAACACAAATAACGGCACTGCTGGATGCAGAGAAAATCATGTTCGACTTTGGATTGACTACGGTAAATGATGCTGGTTTAGATCCTCAGGTTATAGATTTAATCGATAGTTTGCAAAAGGCTAAGGTCATGAAGCTTAATGTTTATGCAATGGTTACGGTGAATCAAAAAAACATGGACTTATATCTAAAAAAAGGTCTTTACAAAACCGATAATCTGGATGTTCGTTCTTTTAAAATGTATGGTGACGGTGCCTTAGGTTCTCGTGGGGCCTGTATGCACAAGCCATATTCAGATAGTCCTGAGCAGTTTGGCGCATTAATTACTCCTATACCTGATATGAAAATGATCGCCAATAGAATTGCAGCTTCCGATTTTCAATTGAATACACATGCAATTGGTGATTCTGCAAATACGGTAATATTGAAAGTGTACAAAGCAGCTTTAGAAGGTAAAAAAGACAGGCGTTGGAAAATTGAGCACGCACAGGTGGTACAAGAGGCAGATTTTGATTATTTCGAATTGGGAATTATTCCTTCTGTTCAACCGACGCACGCTACTTCAGATATGTATTGGGCAGGGCAAAGACTAGGAAAAGAGCGTTTAAAGAATGCTTATGCTTATAAAAAATTACTTCAAAAAGCGGGTGTTATAGCTTTAGGAACTGATTTTCCTGTCGAAGAAGTGAACCCAATGTTGACTTTTCATGCGGCTGTAGCCAGAAAGGACAGTAAAGGATATCCTAGAGATGGTTTCCAGATGGAAAATGCATTGACGCGAGAGGAAACCTTAAAAGGAATGACTATTTGGGCTGCTTATTCTAATTTCGAAGAAAAAGAAAAAGGAAGTCTTGAAGTGGGTAAATGGGCCGACTTTGTTATGTATGATAAAGACATTATGAAAATCGAAGACAGTGCCATTTTGGGAATGAAGCCCGTGAATACCTATTTAAAAGGAATTAAGGTCAAATAAACGAAATGACTGAGAAGCTTTATGTACAATATAATACTTTAGTTTTCCTCCGGGGTTCGTTTGTCCCGAGTGCCAGTTGTGTGAGTGCTACCTTACCTAAGTACTTATCGTAACGGCGTAACTTTATGCTTGACCTAGTAGGAAAAACGAAAATAGAGGAAGTAGGAGAAGGGGTTTTTTTGGCATTTGGCAAAGATAACTTGATTTGGAAGAGATTTCTTTATTTTTTTGAAGCTATTCCTGCTGTCCGTTATATCTTTTTAGTCTCGTTTTGAGAACGAGGCTAAAAAGGATGCCACTTCTATCAGGGCTAAAAATCTAGCATGTTTTTTAGACATAAGAATGTTTTGTTTCTCTTGAACGAACCACACCAAAAGATTCGGGAGGAAGCAAATTTATATTTCCTGCTCATTTGCTTTTTTGATAAATATAACTATCCCTAAAACAACAAACTACAACTTTTTAGGGTTGTAGGTTGGGTTTTTGTTTTAGCTGCTTATGATAATGGGCACGAGCCAGAGGCGTCGCGCTAGCCTTTGAAGTTATTTTTGCTCGCGACGGCGTGGGGAATTAATAATGTTTTTACTTTGTGGGCACGAGCGAGACGCTCGCGCTAGCATACGCTCAAACCAGCGGGGGGGAATAGGTATAATAGAAACAATAAAAATATTTAAATAGTTAACGTATGGACAACGAATATATAATTCAAAAAATTGATAAAATATTACCCATGGAATTCTCTGTAAAATTAGTAGAAAATATATATTTAAAAGGATTTTCAGAAAATGATAAAATAATAAAAGGAATTTTTTTAGGAAGCATTGATGATTTATTAACCTCAAATATTGTTGCAAGTATCAATTTTAAAGAAATAGAAAATATTTTATATAAAAAAGAAGATAATTTTTCTATTACAACCATCAATATCAATATCAATAAATACCTTTTCAATCATAAAATAGGTGAGGGAATTTTGAGTCAATTGCCCGTTGGTTTAGATACTGAATCAGGTGTAGATAAAGCGTGCCAGCTTATACAGGAATACATACAAAAAGAGGCATTGCCTTTTTTTAACTATTGGCAAGATATACGCGATTTTTTACCTTTTTTGGAAAGTGATGATATTAGTATTTTGTCAGATATATTTTCTGGTGATGCTCTATTTAAAAAAATTATTATTTGGAAACTCTGTTCACATCCTGAATTTAATGAATTTATAGAAAACAAAACAAATCAATTAAAAAAAAGGATTATCGAAATACCAAAAGATAAATTATTTAAAAAAGATTATGATAAATATTTCAAAATTTTAAAAACCTTAGAAAAAACAAAACCTTTATATGCTTGGGATGAAAAATATTTAATCCAAAAGCCATATAGTCGAGAAAGTTTAACCTGATAGGCGGATTTGCAAACGCTTTTAAAAAATATGTAAGCGATAGCGACGACGGGTTTGCCGTTTATCAAAGACTTTATGATGGTGGCAGCAGTTATGTGTTGGGTTGTGAAAGCATTAGAAGATTTAAAGGCTCAGGGAGTTACTGAAATAAAAAACATTCCTTGGAATGGCGTAAATTAAATATGTTATGAAGTCAAATAATGAAATTTTAGATGAGTTTGGTGATTTATTAACTAATGAAGTTTTTGATAACCAATATCGCTTCGTTTTGAATAAAGTGACGGACTTGGCACAAACAGAAGGGTATAAAAATCTTTTTGAAAATATGAGCGAAGTACAAAAAAGAGAAATTGAATATTATACTAGAGAGATTTTGAAAGGAGCTTCGTTCGACTTTTTACGTATTTTTGAAGAACACACAGAATTTAAAATTGTGTATGAAGAAAATGGAAATCAAGTTGATTTGAATAAAATTAGTGAAATGTTAAAAGCCGAACCCATTATTGAAAACGGTTGGATACAGCGATTTAGTAAAGAATTAAATAACGAAAGCCCCCGCTAGCGCGAGCGTCCCGCTCGTGCCCACATTATAAATCAATTCACGTCTATCTCTAAAAGTGTTTGGTCAT
>NZ_JBZXDY010000009.1:0-54079 GCF_058725285.1 Flavobacterium sp. DW-iso2
TTTGAAAAGCCTGTCTGAAAAGACAGGCTTTTTTTGTTTATTTGGTACAACGCTGTTCGCCCTTCGGGCTCGGTTCGTCGCCTTTCTTTAAAAACCCCGTTCGTTAGAACGGGGTTTTTTGTTTTTAAGCTCATTACGGATTACAACGAAAACCTGTGGAGTAGCAAAAATATTGGATCAGTTGCAAAAGTTGGGAATTAGCCGAAAATATTAGACAATCTGAATAGAAAGAAATCTAGGATCATAATGAAAACCTGTGGAGTAGCAAAAATTAGACGTAAATATTAGTTAACCTAAAAAGGAAAAAGTCTATGTTCCTCACAGTTCTAAATTGAGATCGCTTTTTCGTTTAGTGAAGTTCTTTATTCTTGTTGTAAAATGTAGCTTAGCTTTAATTAAATGTTAAATCAGTTTGGTGTTTTAACTTTCCGTCGATAGATTTAAATGAGTTCGTTCTTTAATGTGTATTTTTGCTTTAAAAATATATTTTAAGATGAAAAAAATCATTTTGTTTTTGACAGTACTTATTATGTCAAATTTACAAGCACAAGAAAGACCAAAATTAGTAGTTGGTATTGTAGTGGATCAAATGAAGATGGAGTATTTATATCGTTTTTCAGACGATTTCTCTGCTAATGGATTCAAACGTTTAATGGATAACGGTTATACGTTTCAAAATATGCATTTTAATTATATGCCAACGTATACTGCTCCAGGACATGCGTCTATTTATACAGGAACTACGCCAGCAATTCACGGAATTGTAAGTAATGATTGGTTTAGTAGAAAGTTAGGTAAAGAAATGTACTGTACTGATGATGCTAGTGTAAGCACCGTGGGTGATGGAACTAAAGAGGAGGGTCAAATGTCCCCTAAAAATTTATTAACCACTACTATTACTGATGAATTAAGAATGGGTACTAATTTTCAAGGGAAAGTAGTTGGTCTGAGTCTTAAGGACCGTGGCGCAATTTTACCAGCAGGTCATTTTGCAAACTGGGCTTTTTGGTATAGCAAAACGGGATCGTTTATTTCTAGTTCTTTTTATGGTGAAAAATTACCGGACTGGGTTCAAAAATTTAATGATGAGAAACATTATATGCCTTACATAAATAAAGGATGGGATTTATTAAAATCTAAAGCAACTTACAATGAAAGCTTAGAAGATAATAATCCTTATGAAGGTAAATTATATAATAGTGCAGCTCCGGTTTTCCCATATGATTTAAAAGATATGTATGCCAAGAATGATGCTGGGGTAATACGTTCAACTCCATTTGGGAATGATCTATTAGCAGAATTTGCTATGAAAGCGATAGAGAAAGAGGAGTTAGGGAAAGATAATATTACTGATTTCTTAACTGTTAGTTTTTCTTCTACTGATTATGTTGGACATTTATTAGGGCCAAGATCGATGGAATTGCAAGATACATACTTACGTTTAGACCAAACTATTGCTGATTTTTTAAATTACTTAGACAAGACAGTAGGGAAGGATAATTATTTATTGTTTATGACTGCGGATCATGCTGGTGCAGAAAACGTAAATTATTTAAAAGATCATAAATACAATGTAAATAGTGTTAGTCCAAAAGATATCAGAAATAACCTAAAGGACTTTTCTATGAAAACTTTTGGTGCTGATTTAGTTTTGAATTATTCAAATTTTAATTTATTTTTTAATAGAGAAATAATTAAAAGTAAAGAATTGGACTTGGTTAAAGTTAAAGGTGCATTTAAGAATTACTTAATGACTCAAGATTACGTAAAGAGGGTGTATACTGAAGAAGAAGTTTTAAGTTCAACGGGTAATGATTATTTTTTAAACTTCATTGCTAAAGGGTATGATGTAACTCAAAATGGAGATTTGGTGATTTTAGATAAGCCAGGATATATAGAATATCAAGGTACTGGGACGTCACACGGAACAACTTATTCTTATGACACACACGTGCCCGCTATTTTTTACGGTTGGCATATTAAAAAAGGAGAGTCTTTTAATAAAAAAGTGATTACACAAATAGCTCCTACAATCGCTCAGAAGATAAAAGTTTCATTTCCTAATGGTACTGAAGCAAATGTTCTAGAAGAAGTTTTAGATAATAAGTAAAATAGCTTTTATACTAAAAAAAGTCCCATCTCTTTTCTATTGAGATGGGACTTTTTTGTTATGCTTTTGTTCCTTCTATTGGTAATGGAATCTGATTTTTTAGTAAGTCTTCAAACGTCTCATGGGCACGTATTAAATGACCTTTTCCATTCATCCACAACACTTCAGCTGGTCGATATCTTGAATTGTAATTAGAAGCCATTGAATAGCAATAGGCACCAGCATTTCTAAAACTTAGTATATCTCCTTCTTTAATTTCTGAAATCCTTCTGTTATTTGCAAAAGTATCTGTTTCGCAAATGTATCCTACGACAGAGTAGAAGCGCTCTTTTCCTTTAGGATTTGAGATATTATCAATATGATGTTGTGAACCATATAACATTGGACGAATTAAATGGTTGAAACCACTATCAACTCCTGCAAAAACAGTAGAGGTAGTTTGTTTGATTACATTAACTTTTACTAAGAATGATCCTGCTTCACTCACTAAGAATTTACCTGGTTCGAAGATTAAGGTTAACTCTTTACCGTATTCAACGCAGAAGGCATTGAATCTTTTGGATAGTTTTTTACCTAACTCTTCGATATCCGTTTCGATATCATCTTTTTTGTACGGAACTTTAAATCCGCTTCCAAAATCTAGGAATTCAAGATTTTTAAAGTTTTTTGCAGCATCAAATAGAATTTCGGCAGCATATAAAAACACTTCAATATCTAAGATATCTGAACCTGTATGCATGTGAATACCTACGATGTTCATTTTTGTATTTTCAACAATTCGAACTAAATGAGGCAATTGATGGATTGAGATTCCAAATTTACTATCAATGTGTCCAACAGAAATGTTAGTGTTTCCACCTGCCATTACATGAGGATTGATTCTAATACAAACTGGTACATTAGGGTGTTTGGCTCCAAATTGCTCTAGTATTGATAAATTATCAATATTGATTTGTACTCCCATCGCATGTACTTCTTCAATTTCTTCAAGAGAGACTCCGTTTGGCGTATAAAATATTTTTTCTGGATCATAACCGGCATGAAGACCTAGTTGAACTTCTTGTATAGATACAGTATCTAGACCAGATCCCATTTCTTTTAAAAGTTGAAGTATGGCAACATTAGACAGTGCTTTCATAGCGTAATTGATACGCAAATTTTCGACCTTAGAAAATGCCTTGGTTAATCTATTGTATTGAGATTTTATTTTTTCGGCATCGTAAACATATATTGGACTTCCAAACTGTTCGGCTAATTGAAGTAGGTCTTTTGATTGCATCGTGATTATTTTTTAGCAAATTTATTATTCTTTATTGATTTCACAAGGGATTTTTTAATTCCTAACAATTTATAACAAAAAGTTATAAATTGAACAAAAAAGATGTTTTGTTCTAAGGTTGTTTTTATTGGGTGAGGGATAAGAGCGAATAGCCCACAGACACTAGAGCTTTTGCGAAAGTGAC
The DNA here is from genome assembly GCF_058725285.1 of Flavobacterium sp. DW-iso2. Lineage (NCBI taxonomy): Bacteria > Pseudomonadati > Bacteroidota > Flavobacteriia > Flavobacteriales > Flavobacteriaceae > Flavobacterium > Flavobacterium sp. DW-iso2. The sequence continues at coordinate 3,574 of NZ_JBZXDY010000009.1, forward strand.
GAGGACTTGTAGCGGATAGCCCGACCAAGCTGGAACGAGAGTGGAGGCGTGGTCACCCCCAAAAGAAAATGGCTGTCGGAAAAACTATTCTGACAGCCATTTTTCAGTATTATTATGATTTATAAACCAGGTAAGTCTCCATTGCCCTTCGTTGGTAAATTTGTATATCCCATTAAATAATTATCAACTTCTCTTGCCGCTTCACGACCTTCGGAGATTGCCCATACAATCAATGATTGTCCTCTTCTCATATCTCCAGCAGTAAAAATGTGTGGTACATTTGTTTGATAATTAGTCGCTTTATAATTGCTTCTCATATCTGTTTCTAAACCCAATTGATCACTTAATGTTTTTTCAGGGCCTGTAAAACCAAGAGCCAAAAGTGCTAAATCACAAGGCCATATTTTCTCAGAACCTTCTTTTTCGATTAATTCAGGTCGTTGTCCCGGTGTCATTTTCCAGGCTACTTCTACGGTTTTCAAACCTATCAATTGCCCTTTTTCATTAGAAATAAATTCTTTGGTGTTGATTAGCCAATTTCTATCACATCCTTCTTCATGTGACGAAGATGTTTTTAATTGCAAAGGCCAGAAAGGCCAAGGTGTTGTTTCGCTTCTTCCAACTGGTGGTTTAGGCATAATTTCAAAATTGGTAACCGATTTAGCTCCCTGTCTGTTAGAAGTTCCTACACAGTCAGAACCCGTATCTCCACCACCAATAACAATAACGTCTTTACCAGTAGCCAGTATTTGGTTAGGGATTTCTTCTCCGTATAACGACTTTGTTTGTTGAGTCAAGAAAGTCATCGCTTGAACCACTCCGTTGCTTTCAATCCCCTTCGTCGGTAGGCTTCTACTAGTTGTAGCTCCTCCGCACAATACGATAGAGTCAAAAGCATTCAATTGTTCTACACTATAGTTTGCCCCAACATTTACATTGGTTTTAAAAACAATTCCTTCCGCTTCTAATATTAGTACGCGTCGGTCAATAATTCCTTTTTCTAATTTAAAGTTTGGAATTCCATATCTCAAGAGTCCTCCAATAGCATTGTCTCTTTCGAAAACAGTTACGGTGTGTCCCGCTCTGTTTAATTGTTGAGCAGCTGCTAATCCGGCAGGTCCAGAACCTATTACGGCTACTGTTTTACCTGTTCGCTCTAGCGGAGTTTGTGGTTTGATCCAGCCTTCAGCAAATCCTCTTTCTATAATGTTTTTTTCTATATTTTCGATTGCTACAGGCTCTTCGATAATACCTAACACACATGATTTTTCACATGGGGCAGGGCATAAGCGACCTGTAAATTCAGGAAAGTTATTTGTTGATTGTAAAATTTCCAAGGCACTTTGCCATTCTTCTTGATGTACCATATCATTAAAGTCAGGAATCAAATTTCCTAATGGACATGCACTATGACAAAATGGAATTCCACAGTCCATACATCTCGATCCTTGTTCTTTAATTTTATCTTTTGCTAAAGGAATTGTAAACTCACTGTAATTTGAGACACGTTCCTTTACTGCTACATTACTTTCGTTAGTTCTATCGTATTCTTTAAATCCACCTATCTTTCCCATGACTATGCTATTAGTTCTTCAATTTTCTTTTCTTCTGCTAATCGTTGTAATGCTATTTTATAATCTTTAGGCATTACCTTGATGAAATGTTTTTGTTGGTTTTCCCAATCTTCCAATATTCTTGTTGCCAATGGACTATTAGTGTACATCGAGTGATTCTTGATTAAACGTCTCAGTTTTTCCAAGTCATCTTGTTCCAATGTTTCTAAGGCGACCATTTCCATATTGCACAATCCATTTTCGAATTGTTTTTTCTCATCAAAAACATAAGCAACACCACCACTCATACCAGCAGCAAAATTTCTTCCTGTTTTACCTAATACCACTACAATACCTCCAGTCATGTATTCACATCCGTGATCTCCGATTCCTTCTACAACTGCTGTTGCTCCAGAATTTCTTACCCCAAAACGTTCTCCAGCCATACCGTTAATATATGCTTCACCAGTAATGGCACCATACAATGCTACGTTACCGATAATTATGTTTTCTTCTGGTTTAAACGTTGCGGTAGGAGGGACTTTGATGATTAATTTTGCTCCTGAAAGTCCTTTTCCCACGTAGTCATTACAATTCCCACGAATTTTAAATGACAATCCATTAGTAGCAAAAGCACCAAAACTTTGTCCGGCAGAACCCTCAAAGTCAACAAGGATAGTATCTTCCGGTAATCCTTGGGCACCGTATATTTTTGAGATTTCATTACTTAAAATGGCACCTACAGAACGATCTGTATTTTTAATTTTAAAGTTTACTCTTGTTTTTTCTTTTCTATAGATAGAAGGAATTGCTTCTTTTATGATTGCGAAATCAAGCACATTCTCTAATGCGTGGTCTTGAGTTGTTGTATTGTAATTCGGTACTGTTTTTGCTTTTTCAGGTTTATACAAAATTGTAGACAAATCTAAACCACTTGCTTTATAATGCTTAATGGCTTTGTTGACATTCAGTTTTTGTGATTGTCCTACCATTTCTTTCAAGGTTCTAAAGCCTAACTGAGCCATGATTTCTCTCAACTCTTCAGCAATAAAATACATGAAGTTAATGATGTGCTCTGGAGTTCCTTTGAAATTTTTTCTTAACTCAGGATCTTGAGTAGCGATACCAACTGGACAGGTATTTAAATGACAAGCTCTCATCATGATACAACCTGAAGCGACTAGAGGTGCAGTGGCAAAACCAAATTCTTCTGCTCCTAATAAAGCTGCTATTGCAACATCACGTCCTGTTTTTAATTGTCCATCACATTCTAATACTACACGACTTCTTAAGTCATTTAGAATTAAAGTTTGCTGTGCTTCGGCAAGTCCAAGTTCCCAAGGAATACCAGTATGTTGTAATGAGGTTAAAGGTGCAGCACCAGTTCCTCCGTCGTAACCTGAAATCAAAATCACATCTGCTTTTGCTTTTGCAACACCGGCAGCGATTGTTCCAACCCCTACTTCAGAAACTAACTTAACATTTACACGGGCTTCACGATTGGCATTTTTTAAATCAAATATCAATTGTGATAAATCCTCAATAGAGTAAATATCGTGATGCGGTGGAGGAGAAATTAATCCAACATATGGAGTTGAATTTCTAACCTTTGCAATCCACGGCACTACTTTTTCACCAGGTAATTGTCCACCTTCTCCTGGTTTAGCACCTTGTGCCATTTTAATTTGGATTTCTTTGGCACTTGTCAAATAATTGATAGATACACCAAAACGTCCAGAGGCAACTTGCTTAATCGCACTATTTTTTGAATCTCCATTTAATTCTTTTTGGAAACGTTTTGGATCTTCTCCACCTTCTCCAGAATTACTTTTTCCTCCGATTCTATTCATGGCTATTGCCAAGTTTTCATGGGCTTCCTGACTGATAGATCCATAAGACATGGCTCCAGTTTTGAATTTTTTTACAATTTCTGTCCAAGGCTCTACTTCGTCAATTGAAATAGGATCCAAGTTGTTGAATTCAAATAACCCTCTAATTGTCATTAGGTTTTTACTTTGGTCGTTGACCATAGTGGAATATTCTTTATAACTTTCTGGACTGTTCAAACGTACTGCCTGTTGTAATTTAGCAATAGTAGTAGGGTTAAACATGTGTTTCTCTCCGGTTCTTCTCCATCTATAAATACCTCCAATTTCTAGAGATAATAAGCTGGCAACAGTCGAATTTGGAAATGCTTTCTGGTATCTTTTTTTAACTTCTTTTTCAATTTCCATTAAACCAATTCCTTCAATTCGAGAAGGGGTATATGGGAAATATTTTGAAGTAAAAGTTTTGTTTAAACCTAAAATTTCAAAAATTTGAGCAGCTCTATACGAATGTAAAGTAGAGATCCCAATTTTATTCATGATTTTCAGGATTCCTTTTGCTATAGCTTTATTGTAATTTGCAATAGCATAATCAGGTGTTATTCCTGTAATGAAACCTTTATCTACTTGGTCACGAATGATTTCATTTACCAAATATGGGTTAATAGCACTTGCGCCATAACCAAATAATAAGGCAAAATGATGTGGTTCACGCGGTTCGGCAGATTCAATAATTATTCCGAATTTAGAACGAACCTTTAGAATATTCATCGAATGATGGATATAAGAACAAGCTAGTAGCATTGGTATCGGGGCCATTTTTTCACTAACGCCTCTATCAGAAAGGATAATAATATTGTGTCCTTCTTGTACTGCCTTAAAGGTTGCTTGAACACATTTTTCTAATGCACGCTCCAGTCCATTTGCTCCTTTTTCTATTTCATATAAGGTAGAGATGGTTTGTGATTTAAAATCAGTATGGTCAATGTTTCTTATTTTATCCAGATCCTCTTTTGAAATTACCGGATTCTGAATTTTTAACTTCTTACAATGTTTTGGAACAATGTCAAAAATGTTATAATCTCCACCAATCGCCAAACTGACATCTGTAATAATTTCTTCACGAATTCCATCCAGTGGTGGATTGGTAACCTGAGCAAATAATTGTTTGAAATAATTATATAGCAGTTGTGGTTTATCTGATAATACCGCTAATGGAGTGTCGTTACCCATCGAACTAATAACTTCAGCACCTTTAGCTCCCATTGGGATAATTATTGTCTTTAAATCCTCAATAGTATATCCAAACAAACGCAATCTCGTTTCATAATCTATATTTTCAGTAGGAGTGCTATTATTGGTATATGGTACTTGTGATAAATTTAATAAATTGTCATCTAACCATTTTCTATAAGGACGTTTGGTTACAATTGCATTCTTAATCTCATCATCTTCAATAATTCGACCTTCGTTCATATCAACTAAGAACATTTTTCCGGGCTCTAATCTACCATGCTGCACTACATCTTCTGGTTTTATATCCAGAACACCTATTTCAGATGCCATAATTACAAAGCCATCTTTGGTGAGTGTGTAACGAGAGGGACGTAAACCGTTTCTGTCAAGAAGTGCACCAATCACATTCCCATCTGTAAATGGGATAGATGCAGGGCCATCCCAAGGCTCCATAATACAAGCATTGTACTCATAAAATGCTTTTTTATCATCTGACATGGTTTGGTGTTTTTCCCATGCTTCAGGAACGACCATCATCATAACTTCCGGTAAGGAACGTCCTGTCATTAATAATAGTTCGACAACCATATCCATAGAAGCAGAATCTGATTTTCCGTCTAATATTATAGGGAATAGTTTTTTGATGTCTTCGCCAAAAACATCACTTTGCATCAATTCTTCACGGGCACGCATTCTGCTTACATTTCCACGAAGGGTATTGATCTCTCCATTATGGCACATGTACCTAAACGGTTGTGCTAATTCCCAAGACGGAAATGTATTGGTAGAAAAGCGTTGATGAACTAAAGCTAGTCGAGTTACTAAATCATCGTCCTTTAAATCAGTATAGTATCTGCTGATATCTTCTGGCATCAATAGACCTTTATATATAATAGTCGTAGTAGACAGACTAGAGAAATAAAACATGTGGCTTTCTGAAATCTTTGAATTCAGGATAGCGTGTTCTGCTATTTTTCTGGCTGCAAATAATTTGGCATTGAATTGTTGTTCGGTTAATTCCAATCCATTCTTTCCAATAAATACTTGTTTTACTGTTGGTTCTTTTTCGGCGGCTATTTGTCCAAGGTTGGATACATCTACAGGAACATCTCTCCATCCGATTATATTCAAATTTTGATTGCGAATAGCAGTTTCAAAGGTAGTTTTGCAAAATTCAACTTGGTTTTTCTTTTTTGGTAAAAAAACCATTCCCACTGCATACTCTCTCGTTTCTGGAATAGTGAAGTCACATACTTTTTTAAAAAAATCATGAGGAATATCAAAAAGAATTCCTGCTCCATCTCCGGTTCGTCCATCTGCACTCACTGCACCACGATGCTCTAATTTTATTAAGATATCGAGTGCTTTATGAATAATGTCATTAGATTTAATTCCATTTAAATTACAAATAAATCCTGCGCCACAGTTGTCATGTTCAAATTCAGGCAAATAAAGGCCTTGTTCTTTAATTTTCATGCTTTATAATTTTTTTATACAAAAATAGCGATTTCATTAAATATAATGTATGAAACAGAGCTAAAACGAAATATTTTTACAGTAAAATTAGAATAACGTTTAATAAATGATAATAATTATATTTAGGTGGACGTGAATTACAAAATCGACAGCCTGACTTATTTGTAATGAAGATATATTGTAATATATCGTAGATACCACTAAATTTTCGCATCAAATTTCAAACGATATAGTAGCTTTTACTCCAATATTTTACTCGACTTTTACTTTTCTCATAACTTACTTTTCCTTGTAATTTTGAATTTATTGTTTAACTTGTACTATAAGAAATTTAAATAGGGAAAAGATTTTTCTGTTACCATGAATTTTGCTATTTTTGTGCCACTTATATTCTGAAATAAATTCAGGATCCAGACAAATTCTATATTATGAACATACACGAATATCAAGGAAAAGAGATTTTAGCTAGTTACGGAGTTCGCATTCAGCGCGGTATCGTTGCTAATAATGCAGTTGAAGCTGTTGCTGCTGCAAAACAATTAACTACTGAAACAGGGACAAGTTGGTTTGTAATTAAGGCGCAAGTTCATGCAGGTGGACGTGGAAAAGGTGGAGGAGTAAAACTTGCCAAAAATTTACAACAAGTAGAAGAAATTGCAGGTCAAATTATTGGAATGCAATTGGTTACGCCTCAAACTTCTGCAGAAGGTAAAAAAGTACACAAGGTTTTAGTTGCTGAAGATGTTTATTATCCTGGTGAAAGTGAAACTTCAGAATTTTACGTATCTGTTTTATTGAATAGAGCGACAGGTCGCAATATGATCATGTATTCTACTGAAGGTGGAATGGATATCGAAGAAGTAGCAGAACATACTCCGCATTTAATTTTTACTGAAGAGGTTGATCCTTCTGTAGGACTTCAAGGTTTTCAAGCAAGAAGAATTGCTTTTAACTTAGGCCTTTCTGGAAATGCTTTTAAAGAAATGGTGAAATTCATTGATGCTTTGTATAATGCATACATTGGATCTGATGCATCAATGTTTGAAATCAACCCAGTTTTAAAAACATCTGACAATAAAATTTTAGCTGTAGATGCTAAAGTTAATATTGATGATAACGCTTTGTACAGACAAAAAGCATATGCTGAGATGCGTGATATTCTTGAAGAAAATCCAATCGAAGTAGAAGCAAAAGAAGTAGGATTAAACTATGTAGATCTTGACGGTACAGTTGGATGTATGGTGAACGGAGCTGGATTAGCAATGGCAACGATGGATTTAATTAAGTATGCTGGTTTTGAGCCTGCAAACTTCCTTGACGTAGGTGGAACTGCTGATGCAAAACGTGTTGAAACTGCTTTCCGTATTATCTTAAAAGATCCAAACGTAAAAGCGATTTTAATTAATATTTTTGGTGGAATCGTTCGTTGTGACCGTGTGGCACAAGGAGTTGTTGACGCTTACAAAAATATGGGAGATGCTATTAAAGTGCCAATCATTGTTCGTTTACAAGGTACTAACGCAGCAATTGCAAAAGAATTAATTGATAATTCAGGAATGCCAATTTTATCGGCTGTTGAATTCCAAGAAGCAGCTGACCAAGTAAAAGCAGCTCTTTCTTAATTAGAAAATTAGTAGATATAAAAAAATCCTGAGTGAAAGCTCAGGATTTTTTGTTTTTATTAGTTTCCGATTTTTTGAACTTCATCGGATTCATAGATGTCAAAACCTTTTTTATTTTTTTGTGCAATTCTAAAAAGGGCTTTTGCTACGGCGTCACTTTCTATGGGTTTGTATTTTTTTAGTCCTCCAATAAATATAAAGGAAAATAGTTTCATAAAAACAGAACCTAATTTTTCTCCCAGTCTAAATTCCTTCCTGTCTCCTAGAAGTAAAGAAGGTCTCAAAATTGCAACACTTTCAAAACTCGAATTTTTCAAAAAGTCTTCTATTTCTCCTTTAGTCTTCAGATAGAAATTCCCCGAAGCTTTATCAGCACCAAGCGATGAAATCGCCAGAAATTGCTTAACATCATTTTTTAGAGCGAAAGTGGCAAACTGCTTCGGATAACCGAAATCTACTTTCCTGAAGGCTTCTTTACTTCCTGCTTTTTTGATTGTAGTACCAATGGTGCAGAAAAAATCATCACCAACAACTAAATTTTGATAGGTATCCTGTTTATCAAAATCTATAATATGTTGTGTTAATTTGGCATGTTTCTTTCCAGTATCTCTTTTCACAAAAGAAATTACTTCATCGTAGGTTGGACTTTCTAAAAGAATATCCAATAATTGGGAACCAATTAATCCAGTGCTACCAATAATTAATGCAGTTTTCAAGGTCGATTTATTTTTTATTCTTTCCGAAATTGTACTTTACTTTTTCTACTACCTGCGTTTTTGAATTTCCTTTAGGGTAATCTTTCTTAGACGGTTTTTTTGTCGCAGATTTTGTTTTCGAAGGAGCTTCATCACCTCTTGATTTCTCCTCATCTCTTGGTTTTGCTTTAAATTCAGGTCTGTCTTTAGATCCTTCCTTTGCAGGTATTTGCGCTTTATGTTTTGCTAAAACGTCATTTGGATTTTTAGGGTTTTCCTTCGTTCCACGTAAATGGATAACTAAAGCATTCAGGAAATTGCGCAACACTTGGTCGCCACATTCCATATAATTTTCATGTTTTTCATCACGGAAAAAAGCACCTAATTCTGATTTAGTAATTCTAAAGTCTACTAATTCCAATATTTCAACAATTTGGTCATCACGTAACATTAAAGCAACGCGTAGTTTTTTGAAGATATCGTTATTTGTCATCATATTCTAATTTTTTACAAATGTACGTTTAAAAAGTAAGTGGTCGTAATTTTAGGTTCAGAATTGGTATTGGTTTAGAATGCTAATTATTTTGTTTAAATCATCTTCTGTATGATTAGCTGTAAATATGATTCTGTTCAAATCTTTGCCGCCAGTAGGATATTTAAAATTAGTAACTATGATTTTATTGGCATTAAGCATTTCATTGATTCCATCTATGTCGGGATAGATCACAGGATATTCAGAGTTAAATGCCAATGCTTCATTTTTCACCAATTCGCTATCAATGTATTTAAGATTTTTTTTTAACTTTATATGTTGGCTTTTGTAGATTCTGCCTGCTTCTGCCAGTGCCTCAATCAGCGCAGGGCTCATTCCTGCACTTGAAACAAATGAAGGATTATTCCTTATTTGATCAATAAAAGATTGATCAGATGCAATGACTCCGCCGGTAACGCCCATTGCTTTTCCTAGCGATGCGACCATAATTTTTCGTTTAATATTTTTATGATGGATCGTAGAAAAAATTCCACATCCGTTATTTCCTAAAACACCTAAAGAGTGAGATTCATCAATAACCAAAGTAATTTCCTTATTCGAAGCAATCAAATCGATAGCGGCTAAATCAACTTCTTTTATCTGAAAACTAGCGACGGCATCTGTTAGAATAGTTATTCTTTCATTTGTATCGTCTAGTAAGCGGGGATTTAATTCGTTTTCGATAAAAAACGGTAAACTATTAGGGACTTTTAGAGCCGTATGATTATTTGGAAAGCTAAAGAAAATATCTGTATGTGACGTAAGTTCTTCAATTACTAATTTTGCGGCAAGCATTCCCGATGAAACAGTAACTGTAGCATCTGCATTAATATATTCCGTTAAAAACTGTTCCCCTTTTTCATAAGCTGTAAGTTGTATGTTTGAATTCCTGGAACTTCCGTAAGCGGAGCCCCAACGTAGTATGTTTTTCACAATCAGTTGTTGAAATTCTGGGTTGGCAGGCATTCCTAAATAGGCTGTTCCGCCAAAGTATAAATAATTTTCTTTTTCAACCTCAATTATTCTGTCTGGAAACTGATTGATTTTCATTTGTAATTATTTTAAAACAACTCCCGTACCGTTCAATTCAGAATAGGTAATTTTTCCGTGTTTGATGGTTACACCATTTGCGATATCTTCTGCTAGAAGTAAGGCACCGTCCATGTCAACATAATTCAATTGTGGTAATAAATGAGCGATGGCTGAAATACCTACAGAAGATTCCGTCATGCATCCCACCATTGTTTTTAAACCTAGTTGTTTTGCTTCTTGAATCATGCGTCTGGCCGGAGTTAAACCGCCACATTTTACTAATTTGATATTTACGCCATGAAAATGGTTGTGGCATTTAGCGACATCTTCTTCAATGATACAACTTTCATCGGCTATGATTGGTAGCACAGAATGTTTGAAAACTTCCTTATGTCCTTCCCAATTATCCGCTTTCATAGGTTGCTCCAGGAATTCAACACCTAATTTTTTTAATGCTATAGCATTTCTGATTGTTTCCTCAACTCCCCATCCGCAGTTAGCGTCAATTCTGAAAATAGCATTAGTATGTTTTCTAAGCTCTGTTACGATGGCGATGTCTTCGTGGGTTCCTAGTTTAATTTTATATATAGGCCAAGGCAATTCCTTCATCTTAGAAACCATTTTATCTATAGAAGCAATCCCGATGGTATAATCGGTTAATGGATTGTTTTCTGTTGTATAGTTCCAGTATTCATATAATTTTTTTCCTTTTTTTCGAGCGTACAAATCATTGTATGCCATGTCCAAAGCGCATAACGCAAACATGTCCTCTTTTAAGTGAAAGTGCATTTTATTCCAAAAAACCTCAGGGGTTTCACCATCGCTGTCTTCGATAATGCTGCGAATTTTGTTTAAATCTTCCGTCATTACGGGTACAGTCGTATTATAATACGGATTTGATGTTGCTTCACCGAAACCCGAAAATCCTTCACTTTTTAATTCTACAATTAAAGAAGGTTGGAAATCGATTGATTCTCTCGAAATAGTAAACGTATGTTTTAACTCAAGGTCGTATGCTCTTATTATTAATTCCATAATTGGTTTTGTGGATTTATAATTTTATGTAAATCTGTAGTGACAATGGTTTGTAAATATAACGAATTAGTTAATATCCCAGCCAAATAATGGCCTTTGTAAATCCATCACGCCATAGTTTTTCATTGTGTTGGCCTCCTTCTACGATTTTCTTTTTATTCAAGTTTAAACAATAACAGCGCTTTGTATTTAAGAGATTTTCCATTTTGTTCAGGTCTGACACCATATCTTCACTTTCATTGTCGCCACACAGAAAATATATTTTGCTTTTAATTTTTTTTGTGTTTTCGGCTACATCATATATTTTATCTGAGAACCAAAAGGAAGGACTGAAAATGGCCGCTTTTCCAAACACTTGCGGGTATTTCAAAATTGCGTAAAAAGACACTAATCCACCTAGAGAGCTGCCCATTATTAGCGTATTTTTCTTTTTTGTCTTAGTTCTGTACTTTTGGTCAATTTGTGGTTTTAATGTTTTGACAATAAACTCAAGATAAGCATCGGCATTTCCTCCGCCATATTTTTCATTTTTGAAGGGTGTCAACTCTTCCATGCGTTTATCATTACCATGTTCGATGCCAATAACAATTAGCTGTGCATTGATACTGTCCAATTTTTCATCAACATTCCATTCGCCTGCATAGGCCGTTTTTGTATCAAATAAATTCTGCGCATCGTGCATATAAAGAACGGAATACTTCTTCTTTGTGTTTTCATAATTCTTTGGAAGGTAAACCCATATTTTTTTTGTTGTCTGTAATTGTGGGACTTCAATCGTAAAAGTAGAAACTTGTTTTGAGGTAGTGCTTTCTTGCGCCGTTATATTTGTTACAGCAAAAAATAATCCAAGAAGGAGGAAGAGTCGGTTAATCATTAAGTATTATTTTGTGTTTTGATTTGGAAACAATTTCGTAGCTAAAAATAGTAATTATTTTTATAATTTGATTTTGAATCAAGCTAAAATACGATAGCTTTTTATTAAGTATTGCTCTTATTCTATAAATCAAATTAGTAGATTTTTATGCTGGACTTTATTTATACGGAGTATTCTATTTGTTAGTTTTAATTACTTTGAATAATGTTTTTGTCCAAGGAATGGATTTCGGTTGTCTTTTTTACTTTACTTTAACTTGCTGTAATTTATTGATTATAATGTGATTGTATATTTTTTTTATTTGTTTTGGTTAACTGTAGTAGTTTTAGAATCATTTAGTGGCACAGTTATTGGCTTTAGCCATAATAGTTATTAATTAAAATTTTGAAATATGAAAAATATAAAAATACTCGCAATGCTAGGAATTGCCTTTTTTGCCTCAAGCACAATAAATGCACAAGTTTCAGTGGGTGTAAATATTGGATTGCCTTCAATAGTTCTATCGGGTCATTATGAGCGTGGATACGAACCACAAAGAAGAACTGTTGAATATCAACAGGAGCGCGTCATTTATGTAGACAATAGAGATTATGATGAAGATAGATGGTATGATGAAAGAAGATGCGACGAAAAAAAACATCATGGAAAATGGCATAAAGGGAAAAAATATAAAGAAAGAGATCATGATGATAGGTATGATGATTAATACCTATTTCAGATAAATAGTAAAAAAGAGAACTAATTTGGTTCTCTTTTTTTTTGTTCCTTTCTCCTCATTCGATTGTTGTTCTGGTATAGATGTTTAGAATCAAAGGATGTTTTTATAGCTGTCTCTAGGCCTTCTGGCTTTTTTGAATGAAATATACTTTGATGAACACTTTACGAAACAAATGATTTGACAGTCATCAAAAAAAACAATTTAATTAGGATAAATTGTTGAATGCCTGCTTGTTTTAGGGTTTTAAATTTAAAAGCCATATTTTAGCTAAAATTAATAATTTGATGAATATGTACGAAGAAAAAAAGAGGCTACTTTTAGAAATGATTTCTTTTTCAACAGTTGATGGTCATTTACATAAAAAAGAATATGAATTTTTGTTTCTAATTGCTAATGATTTGAATATCGAAAAAGGAGGATTTAACGATTTATTTCATCAGGAATTACCAAAATTGCCTATTAAGAATGAACTTCAAAGAATTCAACAATTTTATAGATTGGCATTATTAATGCATAGCGATGCGATTTTGCACGGTAAGGAAGCTACGGCCGTTAAACAAATTGCAATACGTATGGGATTGAATCCTGAGTCTGCCAAACTTGTGGTAAAAAAAATAGAAAAAGCTCCCAATACGGCCATTCCTGCTGATGTGTTATTGAGAATTTTTAGAGAAGAACGTAACTAGGTAAGCTGTTCTTGTAATTTTTTGATGTCATCACGTAATTTAGCCGCTTGCATAAAGTCCAAATCTTTTGCAGCTTTCTCCATTGCCTTTCTTTTTTCACGAATGCGCTTTTCTACTTCTGCTTTCGATAGATATTCTGTTTCTGATTCGGCAGCCGCATTTAAAGTGAGTCCTAATTCGTAATCCGCCAAAGGATTTTTAGTAAAAGCGCTCTCAATTTTTTTGTTTAGCGCTTGTGGAACTTGGTTGTTTTCTGTATTAAAAATAATTTGCTTTGTTCTGCGGTAATCGGTTTCGTCAATTGTTTTTTGCATGCTGGCAGTGATTTTATCGGCATACATAATCGCCTTTCCGTTAAGGTTTCTGGCGGCTCGACCGATAGTTTGCGTCAACGACCGATGGCTACGTAGAAATCCCTCTTTGTCGGCATCTAAAATGGCTACAAGCGATACTTCCGGCAGATCCAGTCCTTCACGAAGTAAGTTTACCCCAATCAAAACATCAAACATTCCTTTTCGTAAGTCTTGCATGATTTCAATTCGCTCTAAAGTATCGATATCCGAGTGGATATAGCGGCAACGAATATTAACCTTTGTTAAATATTTCGCTAATTCTTCTGCCATTCTCTTGGTTAGGGTAGTTACTAAAACTCTTTCGTCAACCTCACTACGCGCATGAATTTCCTCGATCAAATCATCTATTTGATTTAAACTTGGTCGGATTTCAATTACAGGATCTAATAATCCTGTTGGTCTAATGACTTGTTCCACAACTACGCCATCCGTTTTTTGTAATTCATAATCGGCTGGAGTTGCCGAGACATAAATAACTTGGTTTTGCATCGCTTCAAATTCCTCAAACTTCAAGGGGCGATTGTCCATAGCAGCGGGGAGTCTGAAACCATATTCTACTAAATTTTCTTTTCGGCTTCTGTCTCCGCCGTACATGGCGCTAACTTGAGAAAGGGTTACATGACTTTCGTCCACCACCATTAAATAATCTTTAGGAAAATAATCTAACAAGCAGAATGGTCTTGTTCCGGGCAGTCTTCCGTCTAGATAACGGGAATAGTTTTCAATTCCAGAGCAATAGCCCAGTTCTCGAATCATTTCTAAATCAAAATTAGTACGCTCTTCTAATCGTTTTGCTTCTAAATGTTTTCCAATTTCTTTGAAATAATCGACTTGTTTGACTAGATCTTGCTGGATTTCCCAAATAGCACCTTGCAGTACATCCGGAGAAGTCACGAACATATTGGCTGGGTAAATCGTCAATTTGTCAAATTTTTCAAGAACCTTAGAATCTTTTGTATCGAAACTTTCAATCTCTTCAATTTCATCTCCAAAGAAATGAATTCTGTAAGCTTCATCTGCATAACTAGGATATACGTCTACTGTATCGCCTTTTATTCTGAAGCTTCCAGGATTAAAATCGGCTTCTGTTCTGGAATACAAGCTTTGTACTAGTTGATGTAACAATTTAGTTCGAGAAATGATTTGACCTTTCTCAATAGGAATTAAATTTTTCTGAAATTCTACAGGATTACCAATACCGTACAAACAAGAAACCGATGCAACTACTAAAATATCTCTTCGTCCTGAAAGCAACGAGGCAGTGGTTGACATTCGCATTTTTTCCAGCTCTTCATTGATGGATAAGTCCTTTTCAATAAAAACTCCGGTAACAGGCATAAAAGCTTCGGGCTGGTAGTAATCGTAATAGGATACAAAATACTCTACTGCATTGTTTGGAAAGAATTGCTTAAATTCAGAGTACAGTTGCGCAGCCAACGTTTTATTATGTGCTAAAACTAGGGTAGGGCGCTGTACTTCCTGAATAACATTAGCGACTGTAAATGTTTTACCAGAACCAGTTACTCCCAATAAGTTTTGAAATTTCTCGCCGTCAATGATCCCTTGGGTTAATTTTTCAATGGCTTGTGGCTGGTCACCTTTGGGCTGATAATCTGATACTACTTGGAAATTCATTGGTATTGGGGTACAAAAGTTTTAGAACTGCAAAGTTACAAAGTTTATAATCATTCTAATCGAAAGTTAAAACCAAAAAAAAACCATCATGTTCGCATGATGGTTTTGATTAAATAAAATATTTTTTATTAGAAACTAAAGCTTAATCTAGCAAAAAGGAATCTTCCGTTTTGTCCAAATTGAGAAACGTTTCTTGAATATACAAATTGATTTGCGTTTGATAGATCAATTGAATTATTTGAAGATGTAGTAGGGGAATAAACAACATTTCCACTAGAGTCAACTCCAGAAGCTCTTTGAGCAATTGTTTGCGGTCCTAAATTTCTAGATGGATAAACATCAAAAATGTTATTGGCACCAATTACAACTTTAGTAGATTCTGAAACTTTGTATCCTACAGATAAATCAGTAATTACTCTGCCAGACCAAATTGGGTGTTCATTTTCAACAGCAGAACCATTTACAACAATTGCATTAATTTTCCCGTCACCGTTTGTATCTGCTATATTAGGATCTGTTACTTGACCAAAATATACGTTTCTCAAAAAGAAATCGAATTTTTTGTATGCAAGTGAGTTCGTCAAGTTTGCTTTTACTCTAGGTACCGCTTCTTCCAAATAGATTCTACTAGTCTCAGAGAAATATCTGTTAATTTGTCCGTTATCCTTTAATATTTGAGAACCGTGAATGTCGCCTACTTTTTGAGTATTTGATATTGTTCCTGATAAATCTGTTTTTAATGTTAATCCATTTCCAACAGAAGCTTTGTGACTAATTACAATATCGATACCTTTCGACTCTGTGTCAATTCCATTAGCAAAAAATGTTGCAGCTGTTGCGTTTGCATTGTCAAAAAGATTTTGCAAATCTCTTTGTGTAGTTCCAGTAGGATAAAAATAATTTGGTGCAACACCTCCATTACTAGTTGATAAACTAGGTCTAGAAAATTGGTCAGTAAGTACAACTCTGTCGGCAATTTTAACAAAATAAGCATCAGCTGTTATCGTAAGTTTAGTTTCAGGAATTTTAGCTGTAAAACCAATACTTGCACTTTGAGACTCTTCTTGTTTTAATTGTGGAATTCCTAATAATTTTGCTGCAGGTGAATCATTACTAAATGTTCCTACTTCAAATGGTACACCTCCTACGAATTGAGTAGCTGTAGAATTAAAATAAATTTGGTGTAATGAAGGAGCTCTAAACCCAGTTGAAATTGCTCCACGTAGATTGATATTCTCTGTTAGTTTGTAACGAGAAGCTAATTTATAGTTTGTAGTTCCACCAAAATCAGAATAATTCTCATAACGTAATGCTCCGTTAATCATCCATTTTTCAGTTACATCGTATTCTAAGTCAGCATAAACAGCACCACTATTGCGTCCTTTGTCAACTGCATTTACAGGTTTAAATCCTGGGAATACTTGTGCTCCACCAGCTCTTTGTCCGTTGTAAGCAGTAGTTGCTGATCCGTAGATAGCTCCAGCGTAACCACCTAATACACCGTTGTAAAAATCAGTAACTTTTATATTAGAAGGCGTTGTTCCTGTTACAACATTTCCATTAATATCATATTGATTGTATGAGTCTTCCTCGCCAGCTTTAATTTGAAAGTTTTCATGTCTGAATTCTGCTCCAAAAGCAACGTTTAATTTGTCAATTTTTCTTGATATATCAAAATTAGTTGTGTTTTGAGAAAAAGCCAATCCACCAGCATCAAACTCAGTAGGGGAGTTTTCTCTCAATGATGCATTTAATGTGTTTTCGATGTTATAATCAAATCCATTTCTACCAAAAGTATTACTTAAATCAAATTTCCAATCTTTAAAGATTGTACCTCTAAGTCCAGCAGCAGCAGAAATGTCATTAATTGTAGAGTGAATTTCAGGTAAGAAACCATTAGGGTATAAAGCTGTGTAAGCTCTTGATTGATTTGGTTTTCTGTAAAAACCTGCAGCTTCACCTGTTCTATGACTAGTACCTCCAAAAGCGTATACTTCAAGATTCTCGTTGATAGGGTAAGCAGCATTCAAGAAAAATTGCGCACTTTGTAATGATGATTGTCCCACCTTCATATTGAAAGCACTTCTTTCTAATTTTCTATAAGCTAATTCTCCAGCAGTTGCATCAAAGTTTAATGCAGTTTGCATAGAGCTTATCGAAGTTGCACCAAGAATTGATGCTTGTTGTCCTGCAGTAAAATAACTTATTTGCGGTGCATAAGTTTTAATAGTAGTAAGTATTTGTTCAGAATTAGGAGTGTTGTTAATATTTCCCCATAAAGCATTGATATTAGTATCAGCTTCTGTAGCTCTTTGTTCAATAGCATTAAAAGCACTGAATAGTCCACCAGTTACATCATTTGCTCTACTTGTTTGTCCTCTTAATTGAAAACTCGCAGTTGCGTTGATGAAACTTTTTTCTTTACCAAGACCCGTACCGTAGTTCAAATCTATTTGTAAGTTGTTTCCATCGTTACCACCTCTATGGTCATTAGAACCTTTAGAAACTTGACTTCCCCCTAAGATATTAATGTCTAACTTATTTGTTGCTTTTTTAACATTTACGTTAATTACACCAGCAATCGCATCAGATCCGTATTGTGCAGAAGCACCGTCTCTTAATACTTCGATTTTATCAATTGCAAATGCAGGAATAGCATTTAAATCTGTTCCTACAGACCCTCTTCCTGGTGATCCATTAATGTTTACTAATGAAGAGGTATGTCTTCTTTTTCCGTTTACTAATACTAATACTTGGTCTGGCCCTAAACCTCTTAATTGAGCTGGGTCAATATGATCCGTTCCATCAGCTACAGTTGTAGTGTTTGATGTAAAAGATGGAGCAACCATGTTTAATATTTGATTTAAGTTGGCTTGTGGTCCTTGTGAAGCAATGTCTTTCATACTAATCACATCAATAGGCACAGCTGATTCCGTAACGGTTCTTGCAGCACTTCGCGATCCTAATACCACTACATCTTGCAGTGTTTCTCCACTTTCAGCTAGAGATACATTTACTGTGCTTCCAGTAACTTTTACACTTTTACTTTCAAATCCTATAAAAGAAAATTGTAAAACATCTCCGATAGCGGCAGATATTACATATTTTCCGTCGGCATCGGTTGATGATCCTTTCGTTGTTCCCTTAACCAGAATTGATGTACCTGGTAAAGGGGCTTTTGTGTTGTCTGTTACGACTCCTGAAACTTTAATCTCTTGCGCAGTTAATCCTGCAGAAAAAATTAAGGTTAAAATAAATAGTAGTTTTTTCATAGTTTGGGATTGTTTGAGTTTACAGCAAATTTACAATTAAAATAGCGGAAATGTTATTTTTATGTTAATTTTTAACAAAACAGCATTTTTATGTTATTTTTAAGTTTGGGTATTATTGTATTCTTTTGTTTCGGTCTTTTTTTTGCGGATAAATCTTTTTAGTTCCATTTTAGTAGTAGAATTTGATCTTTTTTTTAGGAGTAGGTCGTATTGGTTTAATTTTTATATAATAAAAACGACAAAGCCCTTTTATAGTAAAAAAGGGCTTTGTCGTTTTAAGCTTGTTTTTAATCGGTAAAGTTTTAATTATTCAAATTTCCATTGTTTTTGTTGTCCTTCGCTCAGAAACGTCCAAGCAATTATGCGGCTTGTTTTTTGGCCTTGAGCCATATCAATAGTTTTTATTTCCACAACATTAACCTTGTTCAATGTTTTATAGATACTAGAAAGATGGGATTGCTTTGAAACTAAAGTAGTGAACCAAAAACATTGCATAGGATATTTAGCACTTTCATATATCATTTGGGTAATGAAGCCTAGTTCTCCACCTTCGCACCATAATTCCGCATTATGACCCCCAAAATTTAAAATGGGCTTTGTTGCTTTATTTGCAAAATCGCGAGATTCTAAATTATTCACTTTTCGCAAAGAAGCTTTTGTGGCTTCTTCTTGTGATTTGTGAAAAGGCGGATTACAAATCGTGAATGCAAATTTATCTTCAGGTGTAATAATGTTTTTAAAAATAAAACGAGCTTCAGTTTGTTGTTGCAGGCTTATAAAATCAACTAATTTTGGGTTGGCTTCAATTATTTTACTGCAGTTCTCAATTGCTTTTTCATCAATATCCGTTCCTACAAAACTCCAACCATATTCTACATTTCCAATTATTGGATAAATACAATTAGCGCCAACGCCAATATCTAAACCTTGAATTGCATTGCCTTTTGGGATTATGCCATTATTACTGCTAGCTAGTAAATCAGCGATATAATGAATATAGTCTGCTCTTCCAGGGATGGGAGGACAAAGATAGTTTGCGGGAATATCCCAATTATTAATATCGTAATAGCTAACTAATAATGCCTTATTTAAAGCCTTTACAGCTTCTGGATCACTAAAATCAATCGTTTCAATATCGTGCTCATTTATAGAAACATATGCTTTTAATTCTGGGCAGTTTTCTATTAAAAGTTTAAAATCGTATCGAAATCGGTGTTGATTTCTTGGGTGTAAATTTGTTTTTTCAGTATTCTTTTTAGGTGTCATTTCTTTTATTTCAAGGCAAATATGGCGATTTCTTTTAAAATCAAGATTTGTAGCAAGTTATGTAAAAAAGTGTTGCTTTAGTGATTTACTAAAGATTTGTTTTATTTTTTTGGAATTAAAAATTAATCACTGCACTCCATCATCAAGAGATCACCTGCATCATGTTCTATAATTACAATCCCGTCTTTTACCACGTGGTTGCTGCTACCAGTGCGATAACCAATGGTTAAACTGTCATCTTTTAAGGGATAAAATAAATTTTCAGAGTGAATTCCAGTAACATGACCTATTGGAATTAGTGAAATAGGGGTGTTTGCAGTGTACCATTTTTCGAATCTTTTGGATAATAAAAAAACCTTGGAATGGTCGTCCAGAATTACAATTTTTAATTTTTCGCGATAGCGAACGATATTAGTAAGATTTGTTATCGTATGATCCGTGCGTTTTCCGGTTGCCCAAACAACATTTACTGCAGGAATTTTTCTTTCATACAAGTAATCAAAGGCTTTTTCGAGATCTGTTTTACTTTGGTCTGGGGTATGTACGATTTCAATGGGATACTGAGATTTTCTGTAGGACTCTGCATCAAAATTTCGGTCAAAATCTCCTAATAAGACATCGACCTTTATATCGAGTTTCATTACTCTTTCCATAGCAGAGTCTAGTACAATCACTAGTGGTGACCATTCTAATAATTGCCCGAGTAATTCTGGATCGCAAGAAGCACCATTTGCTATTATTAATGCGGGTTCTTGGTCGTCGCGAACGATGTGGTGTGAGGACATTTTAGAGAATAGATTTCGGTTTTATTTTTAAAATTTAAAATTAGATTGAAAGGCAATCGAATTTCAGTTTTGCAAAGTTAATCAAAATCTGATTAAGGATACTATTGTATTGTATAGGTTCGTGTGTCCGTTTCACTTACAGCAAAATAACCCAATGGGTAGTTAGCTGCATTAGTGGTATTAATAATATTTCCTCTAACAGTTGCAGGTGGGGACTGAAAAGGTCCACCGCCATTGCCTCCGGCAATGCTCACTATTACATTAATATAATTATAATAGGCTTTAGAAATTCCGTAATGGCTTACAGTGACTTCATCTCCTACCTTTAAGTCATCGCTTTGTGAAATGCTGAAAAATTTATTTCCTTGAAAAAAAGTATCTTCATCTGCATAATAATTTTTCTTTTTTTGGTTTGAATAAATGTATTTGTATAGATAATAATTAGATTCGTCAGCTGGATCCGTATAATAGGTTTTGATTTCAATATTTTTTCCAGTAAATCCTCCTTCATTATTTTGAACGATTTCAGAAATTGGGGATACTGATTTTAGCTTTTCTGTAGCGTTATAAGTAGCTCCATCGTGTATTACCGTTAGGACATAGGTCTCGTTGATCACGGGTATAAAATTATTGCAAATGTATTCTCCCGTTTTAGGGGTTTCAATAAAATTAAATTGGGCATTGGAGCTGTTTGTAATAAATATTGTTGCTCCCGATACGACTGGAATTGTATTGCTGAAGTAGCCTGTTGTTGTCGTTAATTGTATTGTTTGCAAATTTCCGTCGGTTCCTTTAAGCCAGTTGATAGATGCTTCTATAACTAGTTTTGGAGAGGCAGTATCTAAATTTACATCCACAACTTCTTCACAACTGATTAAGAGAAAGGATAATAATAGTGCTGTATATTGAATTGCTTTTTTCATGTTATTTGTTTTAATTTCCGTTTCCGTTCTTAAAATTTAAAATTGTAACTAACGGCGGGTACTATCCCGAAAATAGAAGTTTTTATAGCTTCATTATTTCCGGTGTCATCGTTTCTTCTAAAATTAATAGAAGCCGCATTTTTCCTGTTGTATAGATTATAAATGCTAAAAACCCATTCTCCTTTCCAGTTTCTACCCTCGTTTTTTCTCGGGGTCAAAGTAGCAGAAATATCAAGGTGATGATAGGTAGGAAGTCGGTTTTCATTTCTTAGTCCATAACTTGGAACAGTAATACCTAAGTATTCGTATTGTCCATTTGGATAACTGACAGGTTGCCCAGTTTGAAGTGCAAAGTTAGCTCCAAAAGACCATTTTTCATTTAGATTATAAGAACCGGTAACCGCAATGTTGTGTAGTTTGTCATAAGTTGAATTGTACCACTTACCGCCGTTTATACCTGACTCTTCTGCTGTTCTTCCTGGAGTTTGTTGCTCTGATTTTGATAAAGTATAGGAAATCCATCCGTTTAATTTCCCTTCGTTTTTACGGAGCATGAGCTCTAATCCATAAGATCTTAACTGACCATTCAAAACTATTTGTTCGATGGCTTTATTTGCAATTAAATTAGCGCCATCAATATAATCCAATCTATTTTTGACTTCTTTATAATAGGTCTCTACTTCCAGCGAGTAGCTATCCTCTTTAAAGTTCCTAAAATAACCAATAGCCACTTGGTCTGCAATTTGTGGCTTTATAAAATTATCACTTGGCATCCATACATCTAGTGGGGTAGGAGATGACGTATTGGAAATTAATTGTAAATATTGGGTCATTCTATTATAACTTACTTTTATTGATTGTGCATCGTTTAGCTGATAAGAAGCTGAGAATCGAGGTTCAAGATTATTGTAACTTTGAATCACCTCATTCTTGTCGTAGAATTTAGTTCCTATAGGTGTTGCTTTTTCATAAATTTGTAAATCCGTATTGAAATTTAGTGGGCTGTTATTTTCATAAATGTTCACTGTCGATGATCCTAATCTGTAAAATTGACTGTATCGAAGTCCATAGGAAAGAGAGAACCTAGTTGAAATTTCCTGAACTGCACTAATATAGATAGAAGGTTCGAATGCATATTTTTTGTCCAATTGGTCGAAATTGATTCCTGAGTCGCTATTAGATGGCCGTATGGTTCCTGGATTAAAATCATAGTAAATGGCATTTACACCATAGTTTAATTTGAATTTATCAGAAATATAATTTTTGAAATCATATTTTATATTGTAATTCTTAATTCCTGAATCCCATTTGAATCCAACGAAATCCAAATCCAATCCATAGTAATAGTCGCTATAGATAAGGGATAGGTTTGAAAACAGTTTGTCTGAGAAAAGGTGGTTCCATCTTAGATTCAAAATCGAATTGCCATAAATATTAGTAAAGCTTTTATTTAATGAAAATACATCTCTCCCAAAATATCCTGATAGAAACAAGTTGTTATTTGGGTTTAATTTGTAGCTCATTTTTGTATTCAAATCATAAAAATAAGCGGAATTATCTTTTTGATCTTCAGAAAGTTTTAAAAATAAATGGGCATAAGAACTTCTACCGCCGATCAAGAAAGAGCCTTTGTCTTTTACTAATGGCCCTTCCAGTAAAAGCCTGGACGAGATTAATCCTATACCACCATTCATGTGGAATCCTTTGCTGCTTCCGTCTTTTTGATAAATGTCCAAAACGGAAGAAACCCGACCTCCAAAATTTGCTGGAATACCTCCTTTATATAATTTTAAATCTTTGATGGCGTCAGGATTAAAAACGGAGAAAAAACCAAAAACATGTGAGGAATTAAATATGGTAGCTTCATCTAGTAAAATCAGATTTTGATCTGCACCACCACCACGTACATTGAATCCAGAAGCTCCTTCACCCGCGTTCGTTACTCCGGGGAGTAGTAAAAGTGATTTTAGGACATCGACTTCACCAAGGACAACAGGCATTTTTTTGATAGCAGAAATGGAAAGTTTGTTGAGACTCATTTCTGGAGAACGAATAGCGCTACGGGGACTATTATCTGTAATGATTACTTCTTTAAGGATTTCACCACTTTCAGATAGACTGAAATTCATTTTTTTATTTTCAGATAATTCTATTTTTTGAGATTCAATCTGAAACCCGATGTAGCTAATTAAAACGGTATAAGTAGCTTCAGGAAGTGTTATCGAATAAAATCCATACTCATTTGTTGTAGTACTTGATTTGATTTCAGGAATGTAAACATTCACACCAATAAGTGTTTCGTTATTTTTTATATCTGTAATTACACCGCTAAGTGTAAATTTATCTTGAGAATAGGAGGATAGTGTAAATAAGAATCCGACAATTAAGATGATAATTTTCTTGAAAAACATACTATTTATTTAGAATTACAAATTTGGAGTAACGGTAAGTGAAATGCTATTAAACAAAGGTTAAAAAAATATTAATAATAAAAAAGGCAACCGTTTCTGGTTGCCTTTTAAATATAATAACAAGTAAATAGAATTAAGCAATTTTAGCTAAAATAGCATTAAATGTAGCGCTAGGGCGCATTGCTTTAGTTGTTAATTCAGGATTAGGCTGGTAATACCCACCAATATCCTGAGGTCTTCCTTGAGTTCCAATTAATTCAGCGTTAATTTTCGCTTCGTTTTCTTCTAGTTCTTTTGCGATAGGAGCAAATATAGCTTTAAGCTGAGCATCTTTAGTTTGCTTTGCAAGAGCTTCTGCCCAGTACATTGCTAAATAAAAATGAGAGCCACGGTTGTCTATTTGTCCTATTCTACGGGCCGGAGATTTATCGTTTTGTAAAAATTGCTCTGTAGCTTGATCTAAAGTTTCTGATAATACCAATGCTTTTGGATTATTATAAACAGAGCCTAAATGTTCTAATGAAACGGCAAGGGCTAAGAATTCTCCAAGAGAATCCCAACGTAAATACCCTTCAGAAGTGAATTGTTCAACATGTTTTGGAGCAGATCCACCAGCGCCAGTTTCAAACAAACCACCACCACTCATTAATGGAACGATTGATAACATTTTAGCTGAAGTTCCCAGTTCTAGGATAGGGAATAAATCTGTTAAATAATCACGTAAAACGTTTCCGGTTACAGAGATGGTGTCTAATCCTGCTTTAGTTCTTTCTAATGTGAAATTAGTAGCGTCAATAGGGTTTAAAATACGAATGTCTAAACCAATTGTGTCGTACTCTTTTAAATATTTTTCGACTTTTTCAATTACTTTTCTATCGTGTGCTCTGTTTTCGTCTAACCAGAATATTGTAGGCACGTTTGTGGCGCGAGCTCTGTTTACAGCTAGTTTTACCCAGTCTTGAATGGGAGCGTCTTTGGCCTGGCACATTCTGAAGACATCTTTTTCTTCAACGGGCTGTTCCATTAAAATGTTTCCTTTAGTGTCTGTAACACGAACAACGCCGTCTCCAGTCATTTGGAATGTTTTATCATGTGATCCGTATTCTTCTGCTTTTTGTGCCATCAAACCTACGTTTGGCACACTTCCCATGGTTGTTGGGTCAAAAGCACCGTTCTTTTTACAGAAATCAATAGTTGCTTCATAAACACCAGAATAACAACGATCTGGAATCAAAGCGATAGTGTCTTGTAATTTTCCTGCTGCGTTCCACATTTGTCCTGAAGTACGAATCATTGCAGGCATAGAAGCATCTACAATAACATCTGAAGGAACGTGAAGGTTTGTAATTCCTTTATCTGAATTTACCATGGCTAAACTAGGACCATTTTCAATTGCTTGAGTAATGGCAGCTTCTACTTCAGCTTGTTGTGGCTGACCTGCAATTTTTGCATAAACATCACCTAATCCATTTCTGGTATCAATGTTCAACTCAGTAAATAAAGTTTTGTATTTTTCGAATACGGTTGCAAAGAAAACTTCAACGATAGCGCCAAAAATGATTGGATCTGAAATTTTCATCATTGTTGCTTTCAAGTGTACAGAAAGCAAAACGTTTTCTTTTTTAGCTTCTGCAATTGCATTAGTAACAAAGCTTTTTAAAGCTCTTAAGTTCATCACTGAACTATCGATTATTTCGCCCGCTTTAAGTGGTGTGCTAGCTTTTAAAATGCTAGTCGTGCCATCTTTTCCTACGAATTCAATTTTTACGTCAGTAGCTTCAGGAACGGTTATGGATTTTTCACTTCCGTAAAAATCACCATCTTTCATAGCCTCTACTTTTGTTTTTGAATCTGCAGACCAAGCTCCCATGGAGTGAGGATGGGCTTTTGCAAAGTTTTTTACTGCTTTAGGAGCTCTACGATCAGAATTTCCTTCACGTAAAATCGGATTTACTGCTGAGCCTAATACTTTTGAATATTTGGCTTTAATTTCCTTTTCTTCGTCGCTTTTCGGGTCTTCAGGGAAATTTGGGATTTTATAACCATGTTTTTGTAATTCGGCAATAGCTTCTTTTAGTTGAGGGACTGATGCAGAAACATTTGGTAATTTAATAATATTTGCCTCAGGAGAATTGGCTAGTTTTCCAAGTTCAGATAAAGCGTCTTTCACTTTTTGGTCTTCATTTAAAAACTCTGGAAAGTTAGATAAAATTCTAGAAGCTAGTGAAATGTCTTTCGTTTCTATTTCAATAGCTGCAGTTGCAGTAAATGCTTGTACAATTGGTAAAAAAGAATAAGTGGCCAACAAAGGCGCCTCATCAGTCAAGGTGTAAACAATCTTTGATTTTTGTATCATTTTTTTATTTTTATAATCGTATCCCTATTAAATAGGATGTGAAATGTATATTATGCTTAAAAATTAAGCATAGCAAATATAAGGAAATCAGACCGAAAACAGACTCGGTTTGACACATAAATTATGATTTTTAAGATAACTAACGTGTTGGTCTCAAAATGTTATTTTTATGATTGATTGTGGCAGAATTTAAGGTTTAAAATAAAAGCAAAATAAAAGCAAAATAAAAGCAAAAAAAAAAGTCCCGACAGTGTCAGGACTTTTATGATAAAGAGATATTTTACTATCTTCTTTTGTCTTTAATTTTTGCTTTTTTACCAGTAAGTTCTCTGAAGTAGAAAATTCTAGCTCTACGAACTGCACCTTTTTTGTTGATTTCAACTTTTTGTAAAGCTGGCAAGTTTACAGGGAAGATACGCTCAACACCTATAGCACCAGACATTTTACGAATAGTAAAAGTTTCTGTGTTAGCAGAACCTCTTCTTTGGATAACAACTCCTTTGAAAAACTGTGTTCTAGTTTTTTCACCCTCTTTAATTTCGTAGTATACAGTGATAGTATCACCAGCTCCGAATACAGGAAAATCTTTTCTTACTACTAATTCGTCTTTAACGAATTTCATTAAATCTGCCATGATAATTTTAATTATGGTTTTGAATTAGAGCAACATACGCGGATCTCGCCAGAGGTTAGTCTAATGTGGGCGCAAAAGTAATTAAAAAAGTTTAAAGTTTAAAGCATTTCCTCTATAATGTTCTAATCAATTTACTTAGTAGCTTTCAAGTTCCCCCTTTTGGGGGTAGAGGGACTACTCTTCCAATAAATCTGGACGGCGATTTTTAGTATGCTCATAAGCCATATCTTCGCGCCATTTGTCGATTTTGGCAAAATTTCCACTGGTTAAAACTTCAGGTACCTTCCATCCGTTATAGTCCGCAGGTCTTGTATATATAGGTCCCGACAGTAAACCATCTTGAAAACTGTCTGTTAATGCTGAGGTTTCATCACTCAATACACCGGGAATCAATCGGATTAAAGCATCTGACAAGACTAATGCTCCTAGTTCTCCTCCTGATAAAACATAATCGCCAATAGAGATTTCTTTAGTGATGAAATGGTCACGCACGCGTTGATCCACTCCTTTATAATGACCACATAAGATGATAATATTCTCATACATGGACATGGTATTTGCCATTTTTTGATTTAGGGTTTCCCCATCAGGTGACATATAGATGATCTCGTCGTAGGTTCTTTCGCTTTTTAAATGCGTGATACATGCATCAATAGGCTGCACTGTCATTACCATTCCGGCACCACCGCCATAAGGGTAATCATCAACACTTTTCTGTCTGTTAGTTGTGTAGTCCCGTAAATTATGAAAATGAACCTCTACTAATCCTTTGTCAATAGCACGTTTCATAATGGAAGCCTCAAACGGACTTCTTAGCAATTCAGGTAATACGGTAACAATATCAATGCGCATGATTTTATATCTAAGTTTGAAGGCGCAAAGGTACAAAGTTTTTTTTCAGAAGCTAATCGCAGTCTCACCCTAAAGGCGCGATAGCAATCTTTTTCTTTTTAGAGAAAAAAAGAAAGGGATTTTCACTGCTTTATAGACTATTGGATTGTATGTTAATGACGAACAATAGTTATGAGATCGTTTTAGTAACTGTTTTTTTTAACTACTTTTATGGCTGGAAAATTAATCAATCTTAAAATATGCAAATCTTTTCAAAAATTAATCTGGCAAGCGCAATACTTGTTTTTGCGGCCTCATTACAAACAAACACGATTCAAGCACAAAATAATTCGGTTAAAATGACAAACCCTCTTTTACAAAAAAGTACGCTGCAGTATCAAGCACCCCCTTTTAATTTAATTAAAGAGGAGGATTTCAAGCCAGCTTTTGAATATGGTTTAGGAGTTCACGATAAAGAAATAATGGCAATAGCAGATAATCCTGCTAAACCTAGTTTTCAAAATACTGTGTTAGCATTAGAAACTTCGGGAGTAGATTTAAAAAGAGCTACAAGTGTGTTTTATAATTTGACTGGTTCTAATACCAATCCAACTTTGCAAGCTTTACAAGCGGAATATGCACCTATCTTTTCGGCGCATAGCGATAAAATGTATTTAAATAGTAAATTGTACAAGCGCTTTAAAGCAATCGATCTTACTACTTTAAAAGGGGAGGATAAAAAATTAACAACGTACTATGTGCAAGAATTTGAACTTGCTGGAGCTAATTTATCTGATGCCGATAAAGACAAAATGAAAAAAATTAATGAAGAGCTAGCCAGTTTAGGTACGCTTTTCGGTACTAAATTATTGATTGCCCGTAAAAACGGTGCCGTTTTGTTTGATAGTGCAACTGATTTAGATGGTTTAAGTGCAACTGACCTTGCTGCTGCAAAAGCAAAAGCAACTGAAGCGGGTCATGAAGGACAGTATTTAATAGGATTACAAAATACAACCCAACAACCATTATTGCAAAGTCTTACTAACAGAGCAACTAGAGAAAAAATATTCAAATCGTCTTGGACACGTGCCCAAAAGAATGATGATGGCGATACTCGCGAGGTATTAGAAAAAATGGCGAAATTGCGTTTGCAAAAAGCCAATTTGATGGGCAAAAAGAATTTTGCTGAGTGGAAATTGCAAGACCAAATGGCGCAAACTCCAGAGAGAGCGATGAACTTATTAGCAAAAATCGCTGGTCCAGCGGTTGCAAAAGCAAAAGTTGAAGCAAAAGAAATACAAGAATTAATCGATGCTCAAAATGGCGGATTTAAATTAGAACCTTGGGATTGGAATTTTTATTCAGAGCAAGTACGTAAAGCCAAATATGATTTGGACGAAAGTCAAATAAAACCTTATTTTGAGTTGACAACAGTATTAGAAAAAGGAGTGTTTTTTGCAGCCAAAAAAATGTACGGTATTACCTTTAAACAACGCAAAGATTTGCCGGTTTATCACCCAGATGTTGTTGCCTATGAGGTTTTTGACAATGACGGAAAATCAATGGCAATCTATTATTTAGATTTCTATACCAGAGACAATAAAAATGGTGGTGCTTGGATGAGTAATTTTGTAGATCAATCTCATTATTTAAAACAAAAACCAGTAATTGTAAACGTTTATAATTTTGCAAAACCAGTAAACGGAAACCCTTCTTTAATTAGTTTCGATGATGTAACGACTATGTTCCATGAGTTTGGGCATACCTTACACGGTTTATTTGCAAATCAAAATTATATGAGTCTTTCTGGAACGGCTGTGCCACGTGATTTTGTAGAATTTCCTTCTCAAATCAATGAGCACGCAGCTTTAGATCCTGAAGTTTTAAAAAATTATGCACTTCATTATAAAACTAAAGAGGTGATTCCTCAGGAATTAATTGATAAAATTAAAAAAGCCGAAACGTTTAATAAAGGCTATGATGTAACTGAACTTTTGGCGGCCTCCACATTAGACATGAACTGGCATAGTGTTGAAAACGAAGCAGATTTCAAGCCCGCTTTAATTTTTGAAAACGAAGCGCTAGAAAAATATGGTTTGTTAGTAAATGAAGTGCCTACAAGATACCACACGCCTTACTTTGCACACATTTGGAGTGGAGGTTATTCAGCGGGTTATTATGCTTATACTTGGTCTAAAACCTTAGATTATAATGTGTACGACTGGATGAAAGCAAACGGTGGTCTAACAAGAAAAAATAGTGAGCGTTTTAGAAAATACATTTTATCAGTTGGGAACAGTGTAGATTTAAATGAAGCTTTCAAACAATTCATAGGACACGATATGGAAATCGAACCATATTTAAGAAATTCAGGACTTTCTGATAAGTAATCTAATTTTACCAATTAAAATGGCATTCGTAATGGATGCCATTTTTTTTAGGAGCAATTTCCAGCTGTACACTATATCTATTGTGTCTCGTCCAAAAAAAGACGATACAAAATAGGATGCCGTTTCCATCTGGGCTAGCGTATGTACTAGCAATTATGTTTTGGTTTCCAAATTGTAAAGTTTTCCTAATAGTTTTCCAGTAGGAATTCTTCTGCTTAAATTTACAATTCTAATAAAAAATATTGAAAATGAAATTTAAACTTTTGATAGGACTCTTTCTTATAACGCTAGGATCTTCTGCCCAACAAGACCAATTAAAATGGTTGGATATCAATTTAAGTAATTATGAGTATCCGTTTCCAGTACATTTTATAACTTTAAACGTGCAACAGCAAGTACTCAAAATGGAGTATATGGATGTGATGCCGGACAATTATAATGGAAAGAATATTCTATTGCTTCACGGAAAAAATTTCAACGGAGCCTATTGGCAAACGACTATTACTGCTTTAACTAAAAAAGGTTTCCGAGTGATTGTTCCAGATCAGATTGGTTTTGGGAAGTCAGATAAGCCAGATCATTTTCAATATACATTTCAGCAATTAGCACAAAATACAAAACAAATTTTAGATACGTTAGGGATTCATAAAACAGCTGTTTTAGGACATTCTATGGGAGGTATGCTCGCAACTCGTTTTGCATTACTATATCCGGAAGTAACGGAGAAATTAATTCTTGAAAATCCGATAGGTTTGGAAGATTGGAAGCTTAAAGTGCCGTATCAAACCGTTGATTGGTGGTATCAAAATGAATTAAAACAGAGTTATGACGGAATCAGAAAATACCAAATGGACAGTTATTATGACGGTAAATGGGAACCAGAATATGACAAATGGGTTAATCTTTTGGCGGGGTGGACTTTGAACTCTGATTACAAAAAAGTAGCATGGAATTCGGCATTGATGTATGATATGATTTTTACCCAGCCTGTAGTGTATGAGTTTCAGAATTTGAAATGTCCTACTTTATTAATCATCGGAACCAGAGACAGAACCGCTTTGGGGAAACCCTTAGTTAATGAAGAGGTTAGGAAAACAATGGGATTGTATGCTGTTTTAGGAAAAGAAACACAAAAGAAAATACCAAATTCAAAACTTGTTGAAATACCTAATATTGGGCACATGCCACATATAGAAAGTTTTGACAAGTTCATTGAGCCTCTAACGGAATTTTTGGAGAAATAGTAAAACAATAAGTTATGAGTATAGAAAATATAACAAACGGTCTACAAGCAACTTTAGATAATGCAAAAAACGCGTGGGAAGCAAAAGCACCAGAACAAATTAAAGAAATATACGCTGAAGGAATTGCTGATGTAACACGTCAAAATGTGGTTGTAAACGCTAAGAAAAATCATGATATAGCACCTAACTTTATCCTTACAAACGCTACAGGAAAAGAAGTGCAATTAAGTGATTATCTTAAAAAAGGGCCAGTTGTTTTAACGTGGTATCGCGGCGGGTGGTGTCCTTATTGCAATATGACTTTGCATTATTTGCAAGAGCAATTGCCAAATATTCAGTTAAAAGGAGCTAATTTATTGGCTTTAACGCCTGAGTTACCTGACAAATCTATGTCTACGGTAGAAAAGCACGAATTACAATTTGAAGTATTGAGTGATGTTGGTAATAAAGTAGCGAAGGAATATGGTATCGTTTTTAAATTGACTGATGCTGTTGCTGATACATATCAAAAAGGATTTGATTTGCATGGTTTTAATGGTGACGAATCAGATGAATTACCCTTAGCGGCGACTTATGTGATTGATCAAAAAGGAGTAATTGTCTATACGTTTTTAGATGCTGAATATAGAAATAGAGCAGAGGCTAAAGATATCTTGGCAGCTCTTGATTCTCTAAAGTAATAATTAAATTGAACTATTTTTTAATACCCTCAAATGAGAAAATCTTCTAAGTGTGTTTTTAATTAATATACTTCCATTTTCATCTTAAAATTTGGCTTTTGTTTAAAACAATAATCTAAAAACACAACGTATTTTTGCGCGATGAATTTATCAAAAAAGAATGTCTTGTTTATGGCGGCGGCTACTGGACTTATAGTAGCTAATTTGTATTATTGCCAACCATTAATAATATTAATAGCAGACGAATTTAAAATCCCCCATGCTGATGCTGGAACAATAACCTATCTCACACAGGCAGGTTATGCTATTGGTTTGTTTTTTATGGTTCCGCTAGGGGATAAGTTAGAACGTAAAAGTCAGATACTTTATACCACTTTTGCCTCTGTCATTGCTTTGATAATTGCAGCCACAGCGCAAAGTTATCTTATCTTAGAAATTGCTTCCCTTTTAATAGGAATCACTTCTATTGTTCCTCAACTTATTTTACCGTTAGCCGCCTCTTTAAGTGCACCAGAAGAACGAGGTAAAGTAGTAGGGACAATTATGAGCGGACTCTTAGTAGGAATTCTGTTATCAAGAACCTTAAGTGGTTTTATAGGAGATTTTCTTGGTTGGCGTGCCATGTTTTGGATTGCCTCAGGATTATGTCTGGTATTATTTTTTATCATAAAAAAACAATTTCCTTATAATAAACCTGTTTTTGAGGGCTCTTATAAACAACTGATTGGTTCACTTTTTACCTTAATCAAGGAGCAACCTTTATTGCGTGAAGCGACTTTAATTAATGTATTCAGTTTTGCTCAATTTGGCGCTTTCTGGACTACCATGGTTTTATTACTTTCGGCAGAACCTTTCAATTTCACTAGTACTACAATAGGACTTTTTGGTATTGTAGGTGCTTCGGGTGCACTGGCAGCTCCTCTGGTTGGGAAATTAAGTGATAAAGGAAATTCTAGAATTGCAGTAGGATACGGCTGTATGTTAATTGCTTTTAGTTTTATGATTTTCTATTTCTCAGGATCAAGTGTTGTCGGAATCATTTTTGGGATTATTTTCATAGATATTGGTTTGCAAGGGGTGCATATATCAAATCAAACTCGTGTTTATTCTATAATGCCTGAAGCGAGAAACCGTATGAATACAGTATTCATGTCTTTTAGCTTTTTAGGAACAGCTGCAGGCTCTGCCTTTGGATTGTTTTTATGGCGATTGGGTGGCTGGCATGCTGTAACCTTAGGGTGTTTATTATTATCAGTATTAGCGTTCTCTGTGTATGCCTATACCTATAAATCCAAACGTAAAGCATTAGAAAGCATCAATGGATAACAAATTAATTCGTAAATTTGCATTTCAATAAAAATTATACAACAATGGAAAATGGAATATATGCTAAATTCAACACTGCAAAAGGGTCGGTTTTAGTAAAATTAGAGCACGAATTAACACCAGGAACTGTTGGTAACTTCGTAGGATTAGCTGAAGGAAACTTAGAAAATAAAGTAAAACCGCAAGGAACAAAATTTTATAACGGATTGAAATTCCACAGAGTGATTCCTGATTTTATGGTTCAAGGTGGATGTCCACAAGGAACTGGAACTGGTGATCCTGGATATAAATTTGATGATGAATTTCACCCAAGTTTAAAACATGATAAACCGGGAATATTAGCTATGGCTAATTCAGGTCCAGGAACAAATGGTTCTCAATTTTACATTACACACGTTCCTACTTCATGGTTAGACGGTAAACATACTGTTTTCGGACATGTGGTAGAAGGACAGGATGTTGTTGATGCTATCGCTCAAGGAGATGTTCTAGAAAGTGTAGAAATCGTAAGAGTAGGAGAAGAAGCTGAAAAGTGGAATGCTATCGAAGCTTTTATCACTTTCAAGGGAGCGCGTAACAAACGTGATATCGCTTTGAAAGCAGATGCAGAAGCAGCAATGGAAAAATTAGCTGCTGGGTTTGAAAAAACAGAAAGCGGTTTGCGTTACCAATTCATTCAAAGAGGTGAAGGAAAACAAGCTGTAGCTGGTAAAACAGTTTCGGTTCACTATGAAGGGTCTTTAGAATCTGGAAAAGTTTTTGATAGTTCGTATCCAAGAAAAAAACCAATCGAATTTCCATTAGGACAAGGAAATGTAATTGAAGGATGGGATGAAGGTATCGCTTTATTGCGCGTAGGGGATAAAGCACGTTTTGTGATTCCATCTCATTTAGGGTACGGATCTCGCGGTGCTGGAGGAGCAATTCCACCAAACGCCACTTTGATTTTCGACGTAGAATTAATGGACGTTAAGTAATATAGTGTTTAGTGATCCGTTTTTTAGTGGTCAGTTTACATAATATAAAATCCCAATTATCATTTTAGATAATTGGGATTTTTTTATGCGATAAAATGTTGCTATTCCTCAGTTCGTGCTGAGCAGCGGTTCGCAAAAGAAAACTGCTGCGAAGTATCGAGAACCATTTTACAGGACGAAGCTAATTGATATCTTTTAGCTAAATAGGATCTTTTTTTTTAAATTTTCACACCAAAAATAGTAGAAGTGACTATCGATTTTTTATCTAACCTCTAACCTTATTTCCATTTTATATTACACCCAATGCTCGGTTTCTGATTGGGGTTCATCGTACGATTGTAAATAACGCTGTCAATTGCCCCGCGCAAATCGTTACCGCTAAGGTGAATACCATTTCCTGGTCTGCTGTCATCAAGTTGACCGCGATAGACTAATTTATCCTGGCTGTCATATAAAAAGAAGTCAGGGGTACAGGCAGCATGGTACGCTTTAGCTACTTCCTGTGTTTCATCATATAAATAAGGGAATTCAAAATTATTTTCGAAAGCAAATTCCGTCATAAGTTCTGGCGAATCCTGCGGATAATTCACTACATCATTGCTCGAAATCGTGACAACACCAAGTCCCTGTACACGATAGTCATTAGCAATCATAACGACCTCTTCAATCACATGAAGCACAAATGGACAGTGATTGCAAATGAATAGGATTAACGTTCCTTTTTCTCCTTTTAAATCGGAAAAAGAAAACGACTCTGTTCCAGATTTCATGTTTTTCAGATAAAATTCGGGAGCCTTCGTTCCCAGGGCGACCATATTTGATGGGGTTCGTGACATTGATGTTTTTTTATAATTACAGGGTTTAAAGTTAAGAAAAAAGGATTGCTTTTAGTCTGAAATGATTATTTTTAGTTTTTATAATTCATTGGAATAAAACCAAAATTTAAGATGGAGAATAATTTAACTTGGCAAGAATTTGAAAGAGTGGCAATGCACGTGGGCACCATCGTGGAAGTTAATGATTTTCCGGAGGCCCGAAAACCGGCTTACCAACTCACCATAGATTTTGGAGAAAGTATCGGAATAAGAAAAACCTCGGCACAAATTACCAAGCGCTATTCCAATACCGATTTACTCCACCGCCAGATTGTTGCCGTAATTAATTTTCCAAAAAAGCAAATTGGCAAATTCATGAGCGAATGTCTCGTGCTTGGCGCAGTAGGAGAAGAAGGAGATGTGATTCTTCTAGCTCCCGACTTTAAAATTGAAAATGGGCTCCGAATAGGTTAATAATTATATTCCTCCTTTCGAATGTATATCTTAAAATACATAGTAAAGATCATCCTACTTACTTCTATTAATACTTAACATTTTTGTAGTTAAAACTTTAATTATAAAAATGTTAATATGTTATTAATCAGTTATTTGAATCAAAATTTATTTGTAACTTCACTATAGACTTGATTGATCTAGTATTTTTTTCGCCCCAAATATTTTTTCGCTTAATTAATTAGCAATCGACTGATGAGTAATCATTCCTTGGTATAAAAATAACGGCTGTGCAGCTGAGTTATTTATACAATAGTAGTAATTATCGTTAACTGCTATTAGGGTTACCTACACTTTTTACGCTTCTGAAATTGATTTGTAACCATCCTAATAAAGGACTTAAATATGTAGAATAGTATGGAAATGTCTGACTCAAAACATAAACCACCTGAAATTCTCGATGTGAGAAAGTTAATTGTTGATAATTCAATAGAATTAAATGAAGAGCGTGATCTCGATAAACTAATTGAAAAAATTGGCGATGCTAAATATGTATTGTTGGGGGAAGCCTCTCATGGAACACATGAATATTACACTTGGCGCATGAAAATCAGCAAAAAATTAATAGAAAAAAAAGGGTTTTCATTTATTGCAGTGGAAGGGGACTGGCCTGATTGTTATAAGCTGAACCGCTATGTAAAAAATTATCCTGACTCTGGGGATTCTGCTTTAGATGTTCTTCACTCTTTCAATAGATGGCCGACCTGGATGTGGGCCAACTGGGAAACGGTCGCCTTGGGAGAATGGCTTCGGGCACATAATGACAGTCAGTCTAAGGGGCATAAAGTAGGGTTTTATGGTTTAGATGTCTACAGTCTTTGGGAATCCTTTGATGAGGTTATTAAATATTTAGAAGAAAAAGATCCCACAACTAGAAAGGCCGCCTTAGATGCCTTCAATTGTTTTGAACCCTACAGCAGAGGCGAAGGGCAGGAATATGCACGGGCGGCACGGATGGTTGCGTTGTCTTGCGAAGATGAAGTGGTTAATCTGCTGACAAAAATAAGGAGGCATATTCCCACTCATAATGGCGATCCCGAAGATATTATGAACGTCAGACAAAATGCACAGGTAATTGTTAACGCAGAACGGTACTATCGCGCAATGGTAACTGCAGGGCCAAAATCCTGGAATATTCGGGATCGTCATATGGTTCATACTTTAGAAAACCTCATGGAATTTCATGGCGCAGAGGCTAAAGGAATTATCTGGGAACACAATACTCATATTGGTGATGCGCGGGCTACAGATATGGCTGACGACGGAACAGTAAATGTAGGGCAAATCATAAACGAAGAGCACAAACCGGAAGAGGTGTTTTCTGTAGGCTTCGGCTCCTATCAGGGGACTGTTATTGCCGGTCGGGAGTGGGGCGATGTCATGCAGGTTATGAGGATTCCGGAAGCGGTAAAGCATAGTTGGGAATATGAATTACACAAACTTGAGGCTAAAGACAGGATTGTGTTCATGACCGAATCAATGAAAGAGCACCTTGGAGAGCGGGAATTTGGGCATCGTGCCATAGGCGTCGTGTATCGACCACAATACGAGCATTTTGGCAATTATGTACCAAGCAAGATTCCCTATCGCTATAATGCCTTCATTTATTTGGACGAAACATCGGCATTGCACCCGCTACACACAAAACCGGATGGAAATCAAATGCCGGAAACATTCCCGTTTGGAGTATAAAATAGAAAGAACAATATAAATCTAAAAACCAATTACAATGGAAAAGCAAAAAATGATTGAGGTATTGCAATTTTGTGCTGCACAATGCACACATTGTTATGATGCATGCCAATTAGAAAAGGAAATGGATATGAGTGCCTGTATGATGCACGATCAGGATTGTGCTGATTTATGTCGTTTGACTGCACAAGTATTAGAACGAAAATCAGAGAATATCGATATTTTTTTAAAAACAACTTTAGTGATGTGTGAACGATGTGCCTCTGAGTGCGAAAAATACCCGCAAATGGAGCATTGTAAAAAATGTGCTGAGGCCTGCCGTAAATGCGCAGAGATGTGCCATGAACATGAATTGGCGCATAGAGAGTAGTATTGTCATTTTGTAATATACACTGCACGGCAGTAATTGACAGTCGATCAAAAAAACAGATATAAACCTTATTAAACTATTTATCATGGCAACAACAATAAGTACAACCTTAGTTGTAAAAAGCGCTGCTTTTAATAACAACGAAATGATTCCTTCACAATATACCTGTGATGGGTTGAACATCAACCCGGAACTGATGATCGAGGAGATTCCTGCAAACACAAAAAGCCTAGCTATCATTGTGGACGATCCAGATTCCCCTTCCGGCATCTATTGCCATTGGTTGGTATGGGATATTCTACCCGAAAGAATTGTTGAAGAAGATAGCGTTCCAGGCATCCAAGGCAGAAATACCATGGGAGAAAATAGATATACAGGTCCTTGCCCTCCAAGCGGAACACATCATTATCATTTTAAAGTATATGCTTTGGACAGTAAACTGAGTGCGTTGCCACCAAGTACCAATGAAAAAGAACTTACGGCAGCAATGAAACCACATATTATTTCCTCTGGGGAACTGATAGGCTTGTATAAAAAATAAGCTGATGGTTATAAAAAACGAAATAGCTGCTTTTTATGAAGGCAGCTATTTTGTGTTGTTAATGTAGGCTAATCACCTTTGCAATGTGCCATTCCGTATTTTTATGCTGCCACATTATTATAAACTTGCTTACTTTTGAGGGAGTTCCGGTTAGCTCCTGATTGTTGTGAAATTTGTGCAATCCTATTTCCACGGCGCCATAATCTTTGATCGGATACACTTCAATACTTCCTTTTACCAGTTCTCTGGTTACTTTGCCACAGATATTTCTTTTCGTGGCATCCAAAATTTCTTGTTTTGAAGTCATCAAACCGCCTTTGTCATGATAAAATTCTAGGCTGTCCCCATAGATTGCTGCCTGTTTGTTCATGTCGCAATTGTTGTAGGCATGGAAAAAAGTACTGTCCATACCGATAATTTCGTCGTACAATTCTTGGTCGTCTGGAGTGTAGGTATACTCTTTTTCGCGGGTAGAAATTTGCTTCGAAGAGCAGGCGGAAAGAAGAAGAACAATTAATAAGAAAGGAAAAAGGAAGGTTTTTATGCTTTTCATAGCGTTATAGTGTTTAATGTTTGATACTTTTTAATAGTGCCGAATTTAGAAAAAGTAATTTTAAACAAAGTTGGGTTTAGCCAACTTCTGTTATTCGTTTCTAGTGATGTTCCAAAAACTGATTTTTCGTCTCGTCTCAAATCCTAGTTTTTCGTATAATTTAATAGCGCCAAAGTTTTTTTCATATACGTGCAAGAAAGCGGTTTTATTTTGATTCAAAATTGTATTTGCGGTATGCGCTACCAGCTGTTTTGCATATCCTTTTCCAAGGTAATTGGGATGTGTAATTACCGCACTGACTTCAATAAAAGTATTCATTTGCATTCGCTCACCAGTAACAGCGACCAGTTGGCTGTCTTTGTAAATACCATAATAGTTCCCTAATGTGGCTGTTTTAGATTTAAAATATTCAGGATAGACTATTTTGACTAATCCGAGAAGATCTTCTCTGTGACTTTCTTCTAGTTTTATAATAGTGTCGATAATCGGAATGTCTATTGGTTCCCTAATCATCATTTGTAGACAAACCAATTCATTCGCTATTTTTAAAGTAGCGGGGATTTCTGGCTTTTCGCCGACAATAAAAAAATTATCGGATAAATTAGAATATTGGGCAATGGCATTGGAACTCTTTTTAGTATTTAGTGTAGCTCCAAAAGGGCAATATTCAGGATCGTAAAACTGAGTATCGTCATAGGTTATTGCATATTCTTTGTGACTTTCTGATAACGAATGCCAAATGGGATTGTCTAATTTGTTACTGCCTTTTTCACTCATAATTCTAACTCTCTATTTCTCAATCGGTAAATTTTCTTCTTGTCCCCATTCGGTCCAAGAACCATCATAAATTGCTTTGGGGTTATCTGAAACCAGTTCGTAGGCGATCAAATCTATGCAAGCCGTTACACCAGATCCACAAGTGAACAATAGCGGTTTGTCCTGCAATGGGAGAATTTTTTTTAATTCTTCTTTGAGCAAAAATTTCCCGTCTTTTAGGACTTGGGTATAGGGAATATTTATCGAACCGGGAATGTGTCCGCTTCTCAATCCTGCTCTGGGCTCTTCCGTTTCTGCAAAAAAGCGGTCCGTGGATCGTGCATCGACAAGCAAGGCTTCTTTAGACTGTATGTTTTCTAAAATTTGTTCTTTAGTTTTAAACAGCTGAGATTGGAAATTTGCAGTAAAATTCCCTTTTTCATATGATTTTTCCTGTCTTTTTTCAGTGGGATAGCCTTCCTTTATCCAAGCAGGTAAACCACCATCGAGAACCCAAACTTTTTCGTGTCCCATGACTTTAAAAAGCCACCAAGCTCTAGGGCTCGAATAAATCCCTTTGGTATCATAAACCACTATTTTACTGCCATTGTGAATGCCTAGTTTTTGGCAGGCTGTCGCAAAGGCTTCTGGATTTGGTACTGTATTGGGTAGCGGACTATTGGTATCGCTAAACTTGTTTTTAATGTCAAAAGTTCTGGCTCCTTTTATTTGGATATCCTCAGGTGGCATTTCCAAAATAGCATCCAGAATAATTAATTCAGGGTCTTGAAGGTGTTCATGAAGCCAGGCTACAGATACTATTGGGTTTTTCATCATTTTTATATTTCGTTTGATTGTTTGTTATTGTTTCGCTTGTTCCATTTCCAAATCTCAATCCAAAGCACCGAAACGCCACTTACACCAATACAAAATGCAATTTGATGGGGTTGTAACGGAAGAACGTCAAAGAAACGGGCAATTGGACTTATGTATACAATCACGGCTAGGAAAATCAGGGTCAGCGAATTGGCAATTACCATCATGTTGTTTTTATTTTTCAAGGAGGCGAAAACAGAATAATAGAATGAACGGTTTACCAATGACAGAATCACATTCGAAAAAACTAAAGTGGTAAACACCATTGTTCGTGTCAGTTGTTCGTTACCTCCATTTTGTACGGTCCATTGGTACACAAATAAAATTCCTATGGTAATCCCAATTCCTTGCACGATGCTTATTCCTAATTCTTTTAACGATAAAAAGGTGCTGCCTATAGGTCTAGGTACTTGTTGCATACTATTTTTTTCAGCGGGTTCATTTTCATACACAATGGAACACATGGGACCCATCACTAATTCTAAGAAAATGACGTGAACAGGCGTGAAAATATCAGGATAAATCCATCCCAGAAACAAGGGTAAGGACACGGTCAATATGATAGGAATATGAATGGAAACGATATACCGTATAGCTTTTTTAAGATTGGAATAGATGCGACGTCCTGCAGCTACCGCGATAATCATTTTTGATAAATCATCATCTACCAAAATAAGATCTGCGGCTTCTTTTGCGATTTCAGTTCCCTTTTTTCCCATGGCGACGCCAATATTTGAGGCCTTCAATGCAGGGCCGTCATTTACGCCATCGCCTACCATTGCTACCACTTGCTTGTCTTTTTTTAAGGCATTTACAACGGCCAGTTTAGCTTCTGGAAACATGCGGGTCAAAAGAGTGGTATCATGAATGGCTTTTAGCATTTCGACTTCATTCAGTTTCATGAGCTGCTCTCCTTCCATAACACTTTCGGTATTTTTAATTCCTGCTTTTTCAGCAATGGCCTTTGTGGTTAAGCTGTTATCTCCTGTTATAACTTTTACTCGGATGCCCGCTTCATAGAATTTTTGAATGACACTGTTTATGTTCGCTTTAGGAGGATCGTAAAACACCACCAACCCTACGAAATGAAAAGGTAATTCCTGTTGGTCATTTGGGTAACTGGTTTCGGAATAATCAGAATAAGCAACACCAAGGATGCGATACCCTTTGGATGCCAGTGTACTAATTGTATCATTAATTTGTTCTTGTTTTTCCGTGCTGAGGTTGGATACCTTTATAATCGTTTCAGGTCCACCTTTGGCTGCAATAATGCGTTTCCCTTCCTTATTTTCAAACACATGAGTCATCATCGGCGGTTTCCCGTCAAGCGGGTATTCATGTGCCATGGAAAATTGTCTACGTGTATCGATGGTTGTCGTTTTTTCATATGCCTCATGCACCGTTTTTTCCATCGGATCAAAAGGCACAGGTTCGCTAGCCCACATTGCAATTTCAATAACTTTTTTAGCATCTTCCGTATCCCATTGCTCATTTTCGTATAATTTGCCGCTGCTAAAAGCGTAAACGGATTGCAGACTCATTTTGTTTTGAGTCAGCGTTCCTGTTTTATCCGTACAAATGGTAGTGGCACTTCCCAAGGTTTCTACCGTTCTGATTTTTTTGACTATAACACCTTCTTTCATTAATCGCCAAGACCCCAAGGCCATGAAAGTCGTAAATGCCACTGGTATTTCCTCTGGAAGAATGGACATCGCTAGGGTTAGTCCTTTAAGTAAACTGGTTAATACATTATGTGTTTTCCAAAAATAGACGCCCCAAACTAATAAGAAAACAGCAATACCCATAATGGCCATTACTTTTACAAATTTTTGAATCTGAACTTGTAATGGGGTAGATGTTTCTTTGATGTTTTGTAACGAACTGCCTAATTTACCAACTTCTGTATTAGAGCCAATTTTGGTTACTCGGTAAACCGCTAAACCAGAGGCGACCAAGGTACCACTGAAAACAGATTTTAGCTCTGTTTTTTCTGATTTGAAAACAGCATACGGTTCGCCGGTCAATAGGGATTCATTAACTGAAAAATCATTACTGTGTATAATTTCGCCATCTGCATTAATTGTGTTTCCTTCCGCAGCTACTACAAGATCATCGATAACAATTGCTGCAGTGGGTATTCTTGTAGGTTCTCCATTTCGCAAGACCGTACTCAGGGGCTCATTCAATTTTTCTAAAGCTTCCATCGCAATCCGACTGCGGTTATCTTGGTAAAAAGAAATTCCAGAGACTGCCACTATTGCAGCAAGCATAAAATAAGCTTCATTATTTTGCCCCATGATAAAATAAATGATTGCTACGGCTATCAATAATAGCAACATGGGCTCTTTGAACAAGTCAAAAAGAGCTATCCACCATTTGTGCTTTTGTTTGTGAATTTGTTTGTTCTGACCAAATTTTTTCCTTGAAGCTTGAACTTCCTCATCAGTCAAGCCGATGATGTTATCGGGAATATTAATTTTTATAGAC
Source organism: Flavobacterium sp. DW-iso2 (assembly GCF_058725285.1). NCBI lineage: Bacteria > Pseudomonadati > Bacteroidota > Flavobacteriia > Flavobacteriales > Flavobacteriaceae > Flavobacterium > Flavobacterium sp. DW-iso2. The sequence continues at coordinate 46,545 of NZ_JBZXDY010000009.1, forward strand.
ATAGTTTTGTGAATAAATATTGCCACTCAAATATAAGATTTTTAGTTGTAGTATACCTTTTAGAGACAATGGTTTATGAGACAAAAAGTGTAATCAGAGCATAAATATTCAAATTATGCTTTTTCGGTAGTCATGAAAAAAAAATAAAGACCAATTAAAACACTAGCAAATGCGGTCACTATAAATGTAGCATTCGCTCCAAACTGATACCAAATAACTCCCGCCATGGAACTGGCGAGCATAGTGAAAAAACTTTGAAAAGCAGAATAGGTTCCGATAGCGGTCGCGGTGTCCTTTTCGTTTGAAATATTACTGAGCCACGCCTTGGATATACCTTCCGTTGCGGCAGCGTAGATTCCATAAAGCGCAAAAAGTCCAGCGAAAACATAAATATTTTGGTTGAATCCCATGCCAAAATAGACAATAGAGAAAATCCCTATTCCAAAAATCAGCATTTTCTTTAGCCCAATTTTATCGGCCAAGATTCCTATTGGGAAAGCAAATAAAGCATAAACGAGATTGTAAAAAATATAAACACCAATAACCAGCGTATCACTTAATCCAGATTCCTTAGCTTTAAGTAGAAGGAAAACATCGGAGCTGTTAAATAATGTGAAAGCTAAAAGTCCGATAACGACCTTGCGGTACATAGGAGGGCTTACTTTCCAATAGTCTAGAAACGAGAAGAAAGGAGTTGCTTTTTTTTCTATTGTGTTGGTTCTTTTTCTGTCTTTTAACAAAAAGGTAGCGCCTATGGCAAAAAGTCCTGGAATGAACGCAATGTAAAATAGGGCAATGTAATTCTCAGGATAAAAGTAGAGGTATAGCAATGCTAATGATGGACCCAAGACAGCGCCCAATGTATCCATAGAACGATGAAAACCAAATATTTTTCCTTTGGTTTGCGCAGTTGCTTCGTCAGAAAGCATGGCGTCTCTTGCTCCAGTTCGGATTCCTTTTCCAAAACGGTCGATTGTTCGCGCAAAGAAAATCCATAGCGGATAAACGAATAATGCCATCATAGGCTTTGAAATAGCGCTAAATGTATAACCTAGTTGAACAAACTTAACTCTTTTTCCGCTCACATCTGAACGCTTTCCAAAATAGCCTTTACTTAATCCAGCAGTAGCTTCGGCAACACCTTCAAGAATCCCAATAAGCACAATGGAGAAACCAATTGACTTTAAATAAATCGGCATTATGGGATATAGCATTTCACTGGCCGTGTCTGTAAATAAGCTTATTAAAGATAAAATCCAGACGGTGCGACTGATGTTTTTCAAAACAGGAGAGATTGAAAGTTATGTTGCATAAATGTAAATAAAAAGTCTGAAAATCATAAGACTTTCAGACTTTTAAAATCATGCTTTTATTGGGTCAAATTAGTTTCCTAAATGAATGCGATTACGATTTTTGAATTTCGTTGGCGTCATTTTTAACTTTGGCTTCTTCAACACCTTTTGGTCGGTGCATCACCACTTGCGGAAATGGAATTTCTATTCCTTCATTGTCAAAGGCAATTTTTAGTCTTTTGCGCAGCTCTCCGGTCACTTCCCATTGCTTGCTTGGTAATGTTTCTCCTAATATTTTTAGCATAATGGAAGAATCTGCAAAATCATTAACGCGTAAAAATTGGGGAGAGAGGATAATGTAATTTTCCCATAAAGGATCAGTGGAAAGTTCGGTTCCGACTTTGTTTATTACTCCGATAACGTGTTCTAAATTAGATCCATATCCCACGCCAATGTCTAAGTTTATTCGACTGAAATCCTTGGAAAGATTTGATACTTTTTTTATTTCGCCATGAGGAATGTGGTGAACGGTTCCGTCTAAGTCTCTTAAAGTTGTTTTTCTCAAACTGATCTCTTCAACAGTACCACCTGCGTTGTCAAACTTCACGATATCACCCACGCGGTATTGATTTTCGAGAATAATAAAAAGACCGGAAATAATATCTCTGATAAGATATTGACCTCCAAAACCAAATGCCAAGCCGACAATTCCGGCTGCGGCCAAGATAGGGGCGATCTCGACTCCAAATTCTTGAAGGACCATCAAACCAGAAATGGTCAGTAATCCAATTTTAGAGGTAGTGGTAAAGATCTGGATTAGCGTATTTTCTCTTTTTTCCTCGGCATCTTTAGAAGAAATTCCATCAGGTCTTACGGCAATTCGCACTGCTTTTTCGATAAAGGTTATAATAACTTTATTTAGAATTAAAGAACCTATGATAATAAATACGATTTTAAGTCCGCTGGTTAATAGCCATGGGATGATAAGTTCAGCGTATTTGTCTGTGTATTTCATTAAAATCTCCTGCATGGATACTATAATTTTTTAGTTGTAAAAGGGTTTTGTAACTATGTAAAAAGTCCAAAAACCGTTTGATTTTTGGACTTTTTGCTTAAGTAAGTAAAGTGTTTAGTTCATATTTATAAATTAAATATCATCAAAATCAATATCTGTAAAAGTAGATATGTTTGGCAACGCTTCATCTGCGGTTACTTTTTCAGTAGCGTATTCTTTTTTGAAATCTTTCTGATGTCTCTCTGAAATTACTTCTTCACCTTTATGGTTCAAAACATAAGAAGTCATATCTGCAAGAATTTCGGCGAAAGCAGAAAAATCTTCTTTATACAAATATATTTTATGTTTTTTGAAGTGAAACGATCCATCTTCTTCCGTAAATTTTTTGCTCTCCGTAATCGTAATATAATAATCATCTGCTTTTGTCGCTCTTACATCAAAGAAGTAGGTTCTTCTTCCAGCACGTAAAACTTTAGAAAATATCTCTTCTTTTTCTAACATGTCATTTTCTCTCATAATCCTTTCTCTCAATTTATGGTTGTTAAATCGCAATCAAAAATCATAAAAATATATGTATTAAACAACAATTACAGCAATTCTTTTTCTGAAAGTTGTTTTAAATATAAAGAAGCATAATAGCCTTCTTGATTTACTAACTGGTTATGAGATCCTTGTTGAATAATTTTACCTTCGTCTATAATGATAATCTTATTGGCATTCTTGGCAGAGGAAACTCTGTGGCTTACAATAATGGTTGTTTTATCTTTACAGATCTCGTTTAGGTTATTCAGGATAGTTTCTTCGGTTTCTGTATCGACAGCTGATAAACAGTCATCAAGAAGTAAGATTGGTGGATTTTTAATGATTGCTCTTGCAATGGAAACCCTTTGTTTTTGTCCACCGGAAAGTGTAATCCCTCGTTCACCTAGAACAGTATCGTATTGTTTTTTGAATCCTACGATATTATCATGTACCACAGCACTCTTGGCGGCAGCCATAACTTCTTCATCGGTAGCGTCTTCTTTGCCAAATTTGATGTTGTTCTTAATTGAGTCTGAAAAGAGAAAAGCATCTTGTGGAACGATCCCAATACTGTTTCTCAAATCATTAAGATTTAAAAGGCTAATCTCCTGATTGTCAACGGTAATTTTCCCATCAGTTACATCATACAGTCGTGATATCAATGATAAAATGGTTGATTTTCCCGAACCTGTTTTTCCAAGAATTGCTAATGTTTCCCCTTTTTTTACCGTAAAAGAGATGCCTTTAAGTGCCTTTATGTTGGTGTCTTCATAAGTGTAGCTTACATTTTCGAATGAAATCGAACCGTTGATGATTGATTTATTTGGATTGTTGTTTTTTATTTCCGGTTCAATTTTTAGGAATTCATTCAGACGCTTTTGGGAAGCTTCTGCTTCTTGAACCATTGATGAAACCCATCCTAATGAAGCTACAGGCCAAGTAAGCATGTTGACATACAAAATAAATTCAGCGATTGTACCGATGCTTTTAATTGTACCATCAATATACATCAAACCTCCAAAGTAAATTACAACTAGGTTACTAATTCCTATAAGAGCCAACATTAATGGGCCGAATAAAGATTGCACTTTGGCTAAATTTAAACTTTTACTTTTGCTTTCTTTAGCTAGGGACACCATGTTGTTTTGGTGTTGGTCTTCTAGTGAATAGGCTTTGATTACTCGGATACCTGAAAATATTTCTTGGGAGAAACTCGATACTTTCGATAAATATTGCTGAAAAATGGTACTTCTTTTATTGATTTCTGAACTGAGTTTGAAAATACCATACGACAATAAAGGCAACGGAAGTATTGTGTATAATGTCAATCGAGGGGAGACGTTATACATGTAGACAATAACGATAGTAAAACGGATAATCGTATTGATGGAGTACATGACGGCGGGACCAACATACATTCTCACTTTTGAAACATCCTCGCTGATGCGATTCATCAAATCTCCAGTGCGGTTCCTCTTATAAAAATTCTGGGATAAATTTTCATATTGCCTAAAAACTTCATTTTTTAGATCAAATTCAATGTGACGGGACATAACGATTAGTGTTTGTCTCATCAGGAAAGTCAGGAAACCAGCAATTATAGTGGTGGCAATGATTAATAGAATGTTCGAAATTAACTCTTCCCGAATAACAGATGCCGAGATGTTCTTGTCTTTAGAAAATGCTTCAATTACTTTAAATGAACTGCTGATCAATTTAGGGGTGAACAGCATGAAAATTTGTGCGATGATTGTGAATATAATACCCAGTAAAAAACTGTATTTATATTTGACGAAGTATTTGTTTAAATAAAGTAATTCTTTCATTTTTTTAAGATATTCTGTATGGTAATCGTTTTATTTTTATGATTTTTTTTAATTTTTTACTAATTGTACAATTTGCTTTTATTGCGGAGAATTATTGAATCAGTAAATTTTATTAATAATATTAATATATATTCATTTTTTGTGTAATTTTGACTTGTCTTTTTGACAAATTCATAATTTTATCACTATAAAAATTAATACTATGGATGCAACTTTCACAACAGGAAAGGAACTTCAAAAAATGGATCCCGTTTTTGGACAATTATCATTTGATGATCACGAACAAATTGTATTTTGCAACGACAAAGATACGGGTTTAAAAGCAATTATTGGTATTCATAATTCGGTTATGGGACCCGCTTTAGGAGGAACTCGTATGTTTAATTATGCTAATGAGTGGGAAGCATTGAATGATGTGTTACGTCTCTCTCGCGGAATGACTTTTAAAGCAGCAATTACAGGGCTGAACATTGGAGGAGGAAAAGCTGTTATTATGGGCGACGCCAAAACTCAGAAAACACCTGAATTGATGCGTAAGTTTGGAGAATTTGTCCACGGTTTAAGCGGAAGATATATCACTGCAGAAGATGTAGGAATGGAGACGAAGGATATGGATATCGTGCGCGATGTTACGCCTTACGTTACAGGGATTTCTGAAGAAAGAGGAGGAGCAGGTAATCCGTCACCTGTTACTGCTTATGGAGTTTACATGGGAATGAAAGCGGCTGCGAAACATAAATTTGGATCTGATGTACTTACGGGAAAGAAAATATTGGTTCAAGGAATTGGTCATGTTGGGGAAACGCTAGTAGATTATCTGACTAAAGAAGGAGCTATTGTCACCATTGCAGATATCAATGAAGAGAAACTCTATGAAATGGGAACTAAGTACAAAGCTCAAATTTTCACAGGACCTGATTTATATACAGCTGATGTAGATATTTATGCGCCTTGTGCAATGGGAGCAACCATTAATGACGCGACAGTTCATAAAATAAAAGCAAAAGTAATTGCGGGTGCTGCTAACAATCAATTAGCAAACGAAGATGTTCATGGTGCGATTTTGCAAGAGCGTGGTATTTTATATGCTCCGGATTTCTTGATTAATGCCGGTGGAATCATTAATGTTTATGCTGAATTAGCGCATTATGGTAAAGAAGAAATCATGCGCAAAACAGAAAACATCTACAATACAACCTTAGAAATTATAGATTATGCTGTTGCCAATGGAATTACGACGCATCATGCGGCGCTTACCATTGCCCAAAACCGCATCGATCAAAGAAAAATAGAGAACAGTAAAAAGTAATTTTTTTTAATATGTTAATAGTCACAGTTTTCAGGATAGCATCGGAAACTGTGACTTTTTTAGTATAAAGGAAACAAAATTAGCAGCAAAATCTTTATTTGATGTTTTAATTTTATTTTGAAAAAGGAAATGCTTATTTTTGCAAACTAATTTAATAAAAGTTCTTACAAGGTGGTAAATAGAAGACACATTCGCGTTAAAGTCATGCAGTCCATTTATGCAATGCATCAAAACGGTTCAGATAATCTAGAAAAAGAAGAAAAATTTCTTTTTTATAGTATCGACAATATTCAAGATTTATACCTTACAATGATTTCTTCCTTATCGGAAATATGTAAAAAAGAATCCGAATTTTTACATAAATCAAGTCTTAAGCATCTTGCGACTCCTGAGGAGCGTAAACCCAACGAAAAATTCATTAAGAACAGCATCTTTCAAATTCTTGCCGAAAACAATTCTCTTAGCATTGCTATGGAAACACGTAAGATTGACGCTTGGACTTTAAATGACGACTATATTTTGTTGTTGCTTAATGCTATAAAAGCAAGTAAGTTTTATGCGGATTACATGAGTAATCCAGCATCTTCTTTCGAGGAAGACAAGCAGCTTATTGTAGATTTGTTCATTGAAGTAATTGTACCTAATGAAAAATTGTACGAATATCTGGAAGATGATAAACTGACTTGGATTGATGATATACCATTGGTAAACACTCAAATCATTAAGCAGTTAAAAGCAATGAAACCTATCATGGATGATAATTTTAGCGTGCCTAAAGTATACAAGGATAGTGATGATAAGGCTTTCGTTAAAGATTTGTTTAGAAAAACAATTTTGAATGAAGCAGAGCTTGCAAAAGAGTTTGTGGACAAAACGCCAAACTGGGATAGTGATAGGATTGCTGAAGTAGATACAATCATTTTAAAAATGGCTATTTGTGAATTTTTAAAATTCCCTTCAATTCCAGTAAAAGTGACGCTAAACGAATATTTAGAACTTGCTAAGGAGTATTCTACACCAAAAAGTAGTATTTTTATCAACGGAATTCTTGATAATTTAGTTAAAGAGCTAGAAGTCAATAAAAAATTAAACAAAACCGGTCGCGGTTTAATGTAACACTAATAATAAAAAAAGAATTTAAAATTATGGAACAGTTAACTCAATTTGCACCTTTCTTATTAATGTTTGTAGTGATCTATTTCTTTATGATCAGACCACAACAGAAAAAAGCTAAGAACGAAAAAGAATTTGAAAGCGCATTAAAAATAGGTGATAAAATCATCACTAAAAGTGGACTTCACGGTAAAGTTTCGGAGCTTGCAGATACTACAGTTGTAATTGAAACAATGTCTGGAAAATTAAAAATGGAGCGTTCTGCAATTTCTATGGAAATGAGCGCTACACTTGCTAAAAAATAATTTTATTTTTTAACTAATAAAAAAGTCCCAACTGATATTTCGGATTGGGACTTTTTTAATGACATAAAGTGTCTTATTTTTTCTTATTTTTATTCTTCTTAGCTTTTTTCGCCTTTTTTGCTTTCGCTTTTGCTTTTTTTTCTTTTAATTTAG
>NZ_JBZXDY010000009.1:54089-158403 GCF_058725285.1 Flavobacterium sp. DW-iso2
GCTTTTTCTTTTGCATCGGCCTTTTTAGCTTTCTCTTTCTTCTTCTTTGCTTTACTTTTTTTCTTCTTCTTTTCTACTTCTGGGTTAAGTATATTGTCCTTTTTTTCTACAGTTTCGTATTCAGAAGTGATTACTTTCTTTACAGTAGGATTTACAATATCTGTTTTAGGCGCTGCAGTAGTCTTGGTTGCCCGGGGTTTTCTAGTTTTAGTTGGGGGAACTGTCTCGATTTTCTCGGTTATGTTTTGTTCCGCAACTTTTTCTTTTTTTACAGCCATAATTTCAAGTGTTAGTTTTAAAATAAATTATTGTTAACAACAATTAGCAGGGACAATTTTTATTGTCATTGTAGAGGACATTAAATATAATAATTTAATCTCATCTATAATGTTAATTTTTTATGAAATTTAATTGTTTTTAGTAAATATAATTATTTCAAAACTTTGGACAGTCGAGTAAAACGTGAATGTGAAGTAGTGAAATTATTCGAGCCAAATATAATGACATCGGCAAATAAAAAAGTCCCATCCGATATTGGGATTGGGACTTTTTAAATAAGTTAAAGAGATTGTTTTTTTTATTTGTAGTTATCGTTTAAACCCTCGCTCTCCAGAATCAAGAGTTTTACTTTTTCTTTTTTGATTTACTTTCATCCAATCCAAAGTTGGGCATTGCAGTCAGTTCGGCTATTTTTACTATAACGTTTACTGCTTTTTGCATACTTTCAACAGGAACATACTCGTACTTTCCGTGAAAATTATGTCCACCGGCAAAAATATTTGGGCAAGGCAATCCCATATATGATAATTGACAACCATCAGTACCTCCACGAATGGGTTTGATTAATGGTTTAATGTCTAATTCCTTCATTGCTTTTTCGGCAATGTCAACAATGTATTTTACAGGAACTACCTTTTCTTTCATATTGTAATACTGATCATTGATCTCAGCTATTGCAACATCTTCACCAAATTGTTTCGCAAATTTCTTATTGATTTTACGAACAATCTTTTCTACTTTTTCTTTTCGTTTTTCGAATTTAATCTTGTTATGGTCTCTGATTATTAATTCTAAAACAGTTTCTTCGATACTTCCTGTTAGGTGATGAACATGATAAAAACCTTCATATCCTTTTGTTTCCTCTGGTGTTTCATCTGAAGGTAATGCCGTAATGAAAGCATTAGCAATTAACATAGAGTTAATCATCTTTCCTTTGGCATAACCGGGATGCACACTTTTACCTTTGAAAGTAATTTTGGCTCCAGCCGCATTAAAATTTTCGTATTCTAATTCACCTACTTGACTTCCGTCCATGGTATAAGCCCAATCAGCACCAAATTTGGCTACATCAAAATGATGCGCTCCACGACCAATTTCTTCGTCAGGTGTAAAACCAACTCTGATTTTTCCGTGTTTGAGTTCTGGATTGTTGATTAAGAATTCCATTGCAGTCACAATCTCTGTAATTCCCGCTTTGTCATCAGCGCCTAAAAGAGTAGTTCCGTCAGTTGTGATTAAGGTTTGTCCTTTGTATTGCAATAAATCTTTGAAATAGCTAGGAGATAAAACGATGTTTTGTTCCGCATTTAAAACGATGTCTTTACCGTCATAATTTGGGATAATTTGAGGTTTTACATTGGCTCCTGTAAAATCAGGTGTCGTGTCAAAGTGCGATACAAAACCGATTGTAGGTACTTCGTGATCTACGTTGCTCGGTAAGGTTGCCATGATGTAAGATTTGTCATCTATGGTCACGTCCTGCATTCCTATTTTTTTAAGTTCTTCAACCAATTGATTGGCTAGGACCCATTGTTTTGCTGTGCTTGGTGTTGTTTCCGAATTCGAATCTGATTCCGTGTCAACAGTAACATAACTGATAAAACGGTCTATAATATGTTGCATAAAGTATTTTTATAATGAGGTACAAATATAAGGTTTATTTAGAAAGGAGGGTTCAAAACTCCCATTTTGAGTTAGAATACCGCTAACAATAAGTAATTGTTTTAGTGCATCATTTGTGCTCCTTCTTTATGAGAATTTGCTTTTCCGTAATGCATCACTTTTACTTTTATTTTTCCATTGGTGCGAATAGTAACTAGAAATAGGTAATCGTACTCTTGATCTTCAATAGTTGGTATTGGTCTTTTGGCTCCGAAGGCTTCAATCGTTTCTAAAATGGTATTAGAATGGCCTATGACTAAAGCGCATTTCCCTTTGTTTTCCTTGAGGATCATTGCCGCTGCGTCGTTTAATTTTTTTGCGTCATATACTTTTATTTTCTTTTTCTGATTTTCGGATGCTGGCTTTGCGGTAGCCTCAGTGCGTTTGTAGTTTGTACTATAAATTGCGTTTAATGGTGTGTTTTGTAATTTCTCAGCAAGCGCAATGGCTCTTTGATTTCCATTCTCAGTCAGTAATGGATTGTTATCTTTTTTATCGCTTGTTATTTTTTCAGCATGGCGAACTAAATAAATGCGCGTTGGTTTTTCTGCTTGCGCAAAAAGGCCAACGGTTAGAAATAACAGTAAAAAGCTGCAGTAATTTTTCATGTTTTTGGATATTAATTTCATAGGCTAATTTAGAAATTAATTAAGGATTCTTTGTTTTGCATTACTGTTTTCTTATCCATCAATGTTGTTTATGGGATAGTAAAATTAAATTTTAAGGCTAAAGATTTATTTATCGGCGAGATAGTTCTATTTTTGCAGCACACAACAAAACACTCATGTATAAATTAATTATTCGTCCCATTCTTTTTTGGTTTGATCCAGAAAAAGTACACTATTTTACTTTTTCCCTGATTCGATTTTTATCGAGGATTCCAGGATTTTCTTCTCTATTTAAATCGCTTTATGAAATCAATGACCAGCGATTAGAAACCGAAGTGTTTGGGTTGAAGTTTAAAAATCCGGTAGGACTTGCAGCTGGTTTTGATAAAGACGCTAAGTTGTACAAAGAATTATCCAACTTTGGTTTTGGGTTTATTGAAATAGGTACGCTTACGCCAAAAGGACAGGAAGGAAATCCAAAAAAACGCCTGTTTCGTTTGAAAGCGGATTCAGCTATTATTAACCGAATGGGATTCAATAATGGTGGGGTTTTAGAAGCTGTGGAACGACTTAAAAAAAATACTGGGGTTTTAATTGGAGGAAATATTGGAAAAAATAAACTGACGCCAAACGACGACGCGACCTTAGATTATGAAATTTGTTTTGAAGCCTTGTTTGATTATGTTGATTATTTTGTGGTGAATGTGAGTTCGCCAAATACGCCTAATCTTCGTGCATTGCAAGACAAAGAGCCCTTGACTCAATTGCTGCAAACCTTACAAAATAAGAATTTGGCAAAGCCAAAACAGAAACCCATATTGCTAAAAATCGCTCCAGATTTGACGGATGAGCAATTATTAGACATTATAGATATTGTGAAGGAAACTAAAATTGCAGGAGTTATAGCTACTAATACGACTATTTCTCGCGAAGGTTTGAAATCTGAAAATAAAACAGAAATGGGTGGATTGTCAGGAAAGCCATTGACAAGCCGTTCTACTGAAGTGATTCGTTTTCTGTCTCAAAAAAGCAACAAAGCCTTTCCGATTATCGGAGTGGGAGGGATTCATTCTGCAGATGATGCGATAGAAAAACTACAAGCAGGCGCCAGTTTAATACAATTGTACACTGGTTTTATCTATGAAGGACCCGCTTTGGTGAAAGCTATAAATCAAAAGATATTAAGCCGCATGTAAAAGGGATAGGTTTACACTATTATCAAAATGCGTAATTCTTCATTGTGAATTACGCATTTTTATTTCCTAAAAAATTTTATAATCTTAGTCTTTGCTACTTTCTAAGTTTTCTTATCTTTGAAAACCTATGGAGCCAATAAAAATTATAGAATGTCCGCGTGATGCCATGCAAGGCATTAAGCCATTTATCCCCACCGAAAGAAAAGTAGCGTACATTCAATCTTTATTGAGAGTAGGCTTTGATTCGATCGATTTTGGGAGTTTTGTGTCGCCAAAAGCGATTCCGCAAATGGTGGATACCGCTGCACTATTGGCACAATTGGATTTATCGCAAACAACAAGCAAATTACTGGCTATTATAGCTAATACTAGAGGAGCGGAAATGGCTTCTGAGCATGCTGAAATTCAATATTTAGGGTATCCTTTTTCGATATCTGAGAATTTTCAGATGCGTAATACACACAAAACCATTGCAGAATCGCTAGTTACCTTGGAAGAAATTCTGGAAATTGCCGATAAAACCAATAAAGAAGTAGTTGCTTATTTGTCTATGGGTTTTGGAAATCCGTATGGAGATCCTTGGAATGTAGAAATTGTGGGGGATTGGACGGAGAAGTTATCCAATATGGGAGTGAAGATTTTGTCGCTGTCGGATACTGTGGGGAGTTCTACTCCAGACGTAATCAGTTATTTGTTCTCTAATTTGATTCCAAAATATCCCGAAATTGAGTTTGGAGCTCATTTGCATACCACACCAGATAAATGGTTTGAGAAAATAGATGCAGCTTATAATGCGGGTTGCCGAAGATATGACGGTGCTATTCAGGGATTTGGTGGTTGTCCAATGGCTAAAGACGATTTAACGGGTAATATGCCAACGGAGAAGTTACTGTCCTATTTTACTGCTAAAAAAGAAATTACAAATCTAAATCCATTAAGTTTTGAAAGCGCTTACAATGAGGCTTCTAAGCTATTTGGAGAGTTTCATTAGAAAACTTTGAATAATGAAATTGCTATAATATTCTATAAATGTAATAATAAGTTAACAACTGCATCGTTGTTATTGCAATCAATGATTTACTTTTGTTACTTACACTTTTGATATGAATCAATACAACCCAAATAAAATTTTAGGATTGATGCTACTTATGCTGCTCTCTTTTTCATGTAGCAGTAAGTTAGATTTTGATCAAGTAAACGATTTTAAATTAGAACCTGTTTTTATTGCAAATTTGAGTGCTTTTGAAATTCCTGCCAATCAATTTGTTGTGAATGGAATGGAGCAGAATATGGTCTTTGGCGCTAAGGATTTTGATATTTTCAGGGATGCTTCTTTTCAAAAGAATTTAAGACGAGCCGACTTTTTTTTTGAAATTAATAATACTATTAATAAGTCTTATACCATAGATATTCTATTATTGGATGGAAATGACCAACTACTAGAGACTATTTCTTTTATTGTGCCTGCCTATTCAGGAACACAAAAATTAATCACTCAAACAGAAGTTTTTGAGAATGCTAGACTCGACTTATTAAAAAGAACCAAAAAAATGGAATTTGTTATAACAATGGGTGCTGGTCCTGCTTTAAATGCGAATAGTCCGGGAAGCTTAAAACTGCGTTCAAGTGCAACTGTTTATCTGTTGGTAGAATGAGAAAAGTATATCTGTTTTTGATGGTGTTTATAGCTGCGGGGTGTTTTTCTCAAAATAAACAAATTTTATATAATTTCACTACAGTGCCTCAGTCTTTAATGACTAATCCTGGTGCTGATGTCAGCTATAAATTTTATTTTGGAGTTCCATTGCTATCGGGTATTTCTGGGAATGTTGGATCTACTAGTTTTTCAGCCTATGACTTATTTGCGGATAACGGAGTAGATTTTAATACTAAATTACTGAATGTAGTACACCGTTCTTCGCAAAATGACAAATTGGTTTTCAATGAGCAATTAGAAGTGTTTAGCGGCGGTTTTAAATTAGGAGACTGGTTAGAAAACAAAGGATATATTTCGTTTGGAATGTATCAGGAGTTTGATTTCATGATGTTTATGCCTAAAGATGTTGCTATACTTGCTTTGGAGGGAAATAGAGATTATCTAGGTAAATCATTTAATTTAGGGGATTTGAGTTTAAAAACAGAGATGCTTTCGGTACTGCATGTAGGATTTCATAAAAATGTAACCGATAGACTTGTCCTTGGGGGCAGAGCCAAAATATATTCAAGTGCTTTTAACGCAACTTCGACTAAAAATTCAGGATATATTTATACGGTTCCAGGTACGACTACTGCATATGAACAAGTTATTTATTCGGATTTGCAATTGAATACGGCAGGAATTGCAGCATATACTGCCGAAGGTTATGAAGGGGATGTAGCCCGCGATATCAGAAAAAAGATGCTGTTTGGTGGAGACCTAGGACTCGGATTTGATTTGGGACTAACGTATTACCCTAAAAAGAACATTCAGTTTACAGCCAGTATCCTAGATGTTGGATTTGTAAAACACAGCAAAGATGTTGAGACGTTTACCTATAAAGGCTATTATAAATATGAAGGCGTAAATCCAAATTTCGATGGTACAAATACTCCAGACAATGCGTATCAGCAGTTTGTTGATGCGATTCCGCTAGACACGATTTACAACGCATACAAAACTTGGAGACCTATAAAATTCAATAGTTCGTATCAATATTCTTTTAATGATTCAAGAGGAGGAGCAGACTGTAATTGCAGTGTGTCAGAATCGCAATATAAAAATGCAATAGGCGCACAGCTGTTTGTAATGACTACTCCTAGAGCACCTATGGCAGCATTGACTGGGTATTATAGGAGAAACCTATTCGATAAGTTGGAAATGAAAGCTACCTATACAGTAGATTCCTATTCCTATAAAAATATAGGTTTAGGAATGTCAAGCACGTTGGGGGCATTCAATGTCTACCTCATGGCTGATAATCTTTTAGAATATAGGGATTTGGCGAAAGCCAATAGTTTGTCCTTTCAATTTGGTTTTAATTTTATTTTTAAAGACAGTAATTCGCCGTACTAAGCGTGTTTTTTTTGCACTGATATCTATTTCTTTAATCTGATTGTAATTATTTCAATTTCTTAATGAATTATTTTTTAAAGAAGATTAGTGCAAACGAGCGGTATTGTTTTCTTACCATGTTGTCGGTTTTTTTTTGAAACCTTATTTTTTCACTTTTTTAAATCAAAATAATTTGCTATATTTGCACGCAATTCAACTACAAATTGCAACATGATAGCACATAACTCCAAGATTATCGGCGAAGGTTTAACGTACGACGATGTATTATTAGTTCCTAACTACTCTAATGTGCTTCCTCGAGAGGTAAGTATCCAAACAAAATTTTCAAGAAATATAACGCTTAATGTTCCTATTGTATCCGCAGCTATGGATACCGTTACTGAAAGTGCTATGGCAATTGCTATGGCTCAAGAAGGTGGAATAGGTGTTTTGCATAAAAATATGACAATCGAGCAACAAGCTGCCAAAGTACGCAAAGTAAAACGTGCGGAGTCAGGTATGATTATCGATCCAGTTACTTTACCGCTTACTTCTACAGTAGCGGACGCTAAAAATGCGATGAAAGAATACGGAATTGGTGGTATTCCTATTATCGATGAAGATCAAAGATTAAAAGGAATTGTAACCAATAGAGATTTGCGTTTTGAGAAAAACAATACAAGACCTATTATTGAGGTAATGACAAGTGAAAATTTGGTTACCGTCGCCGAAGGAACTTCATTAGAACAAGCCGAAGTAGTTTTACAAGGTCATAAAATCGAGAAACTCCCAGTTATCAATAAAGAAGGTAAATTAGTGGGTTTAATCACCTTTAGAGATATCACTAAATTAACTCAAAAACCAATTGCTAACAAAGATGTTTACGGGCGTTTGCGTGTAGCAGCAGCTATTGGCGTTACAGGTGACGCAGTAGAAAGAGCAACCGCTTTAGTAAATGCAGGTGTTGATGCCATTATTATTGATACGGCTCACGGACATACGCAAGGTGTGGTAAATACATTAAAAGAAGTAAAAGCTAAATTCCCTCAAATAGATGTTATTGTTGGTAACATTGCTACTCCTGAAGCAGCAAAATTCCTTGTTGAAAACGGCGCTGACGGTGTGAAAGTAGGAATTGGACCTGGTTCAATTTGTACCACACGTATCGTGGCGGGTGTTGGTTTTCCTCAATTTTCTGCAGTTCTTGAAGTTGCAGCAGCATTAAAAGGAACTGGAGTTCCAGTAATCGCTGATGGAGGAATACGTTACACAGGAGATATTCCTAAAGCAATTGCTGCAGGTGCTGATTGTGTGATGCTAGGTTCACTTCTTGCAGGAACTAAAGAATCTCCTGGAGAAACTATTATTTTCGAAGGAAGAAAATTCAAATCTTACCGCGGAATGGGATCTGTAGAAGCGATGGAGGGTGGTTCTAAAGACCGTTATTTTCAAGATGTAGAAGATGATGTTAAGAAACTAGTTCCCGAAGGAATTGTAGGTCGTGTGCCTTACAAGGGAGAACTAAACGAAAGTATGCTTCAGTTCATTGGCGGTCTTCGTGCCGGAATGGGATACTGTGGTTCTAAAGATATTCCAACTTTACAGGAAACAGGACGTTTTGTTCGTATCACCGCAAGTGGTATCAACGAAAGTCACCCGCATAATGTAACCATTACAAAAGAAGCTCCTAATTATTCTAGATAAGTTAAAGAGTAGGATAAAATATAAAACCGATCTAACGTAGTAGTACGTTAGATCGGTTTTTTTTAGTGCTTTTATATAGGGAGTCCTTACTTTTAGCGACAGAATGTATTAATCTAAGTCTCCGCTTTTTGGAAACTTACTCATTATTTTTTCCAGTTGATTGATTATTTTTGGAATTTTTGTTTGGTCAAAAGCTATTTTAAATTCTAATTTATTACCAAATCCAGCATTGTCCATTACCATGCAATCTGCTATTAGATGTAAGGCCATCACCAATAATTTTCATTTCAACTTGACCTTCAAGAGTAGCGAATGTGGCAGTCCCATCCAGTTTATCGTAAAGTTTGTCTAACTCAAACTTAAATAGTTCAAAATCAGTGGTCATTAAATTAGCTTTAAATTTACCCAAAAAAACCTCCAGCTTTAATCGAAATTATTGATTTTAACCAATTGCAATCCCAATCTAATTCGGCATCTGGAGAAATTAGTTCAACTATTTCAATGCGGATTGAATTTCCATTATCTGAAATTTCAAAATAGGGATTAATTCCATTTGTCATCGTATCGTTAGTAAAGCATTTTTTCAAATTTTTTACTAGAACTTCTCGTCTTTTTTGTTCAATTGATCGTCTTATGTATTGAATCCAGGGCCTGTTTGCAATTGCAAAGTATAAATAGAATAAAAAATCAGGATTCAGAAATACTATCCATTATTCCCAAAACTAATTTCCCAGAACTTACTCCTTAAAGAATTTATTCATTCGCTTTTTATCACCTACTACCCATAAAATATCGTTTTTCTGTAATATTACATCAGATTCTGGATTTAGAAGGCGTTTCCCATTTCGTTCGAGACCCACAACCATACCATTAGCCCTTTCTCTAATTTGAGATTCACTTATGCTTTTCCCAATTAGCTCTTCTTTATTTAGTTCCAGTTGTTGCAATATAATTTCGGTTTTCTCGACATTTTTAGGAGGCTCAAATTCGTTTTGATGGAGATAATTCTTGAATTCACTAACTTGCGCATCTGTACCAATCACGCAAATTTCGTCGCCGGGAAAGAGGCGTTCATTTTTGGTCGGGATTTTCACCATTATACCTCCTCTTTTTATAAAACCAATATTGATTCCCATATCCTCTCGCATGCGCAATTCTTTTAAGGTTTTACCTGCGATATTTGATTCTTTTGCAATGGTGAAGGTCGTCATGTGCCCATCCCAAGGGGTTAAACTAGCATATCTTCTATTTATGTTGATGATCTCTCTTTTGTTTAGATTCTGTAGAAAGTGATTTTCAATTCTAAGGTATTGACGATGTAATCTCTTTGGAAAAAAGAAATAAACTCCAATGGCAATAATTAATGCGAAGAAAGCGACCAGCGGAGAGAAAAAGATGTTCAGTAAAAAACCAATGTAAAATATTGCTAATCCCATTCTAAAGAAAACCATCATCATGATTGGTCCTCTATATCTCCGTTCTTGACGCAATATTTCCACCTCTTTTACAGCGACTCTGCGTAACGATAACGCCCATAAAAACGGCGAAATAATGATGATAGTAAACAAAGCCGTGATCGCATTTCCAAATTTAGAGCTTTCCACTAATGGCAAAACAAATTTAGAAGAAAGCAGGATTATAGCAGTTATAATTACAGTATGAATCACTATTTGTAAAAGATGGGCTTTTAAAACCACCTGCCAGTTAGTCGCTGATTTAATAGCTTGGGTATTTGTGCTGTATCGGGTTATTCTTTTTAACCATTTTCGGGGTAATTTCCGTTCTAAAAATTCCGAGAAAGGAGTAGCCATTTTTACCATAAATGGGGTCGTGAACGTAGTAATTGCTGATACTGCTACGACAATTGGGTAGAGGAAACTACTAGTAACATTCATTGTCATTCCTAAAGTAGCAATAATAAAGGAGAATTCTCCAATTTGCGATAAGCTCATTCCCGTTTGTACGGATTGTTTTAAAGGTTGTCCTGAAATTAAAGCACCAATAGTTGAACTAATTGATTGTCCAAAAATAGTGATGAGAGTTAAAATTAGCACCGGAAATGCATATTCATATAACGTTGTAGGATCAATTAGCATTCCAACGGATACGAAAAAGATTGCGCCAAATAAGTCTTTTACAGGCTTTACTAAATGTTCAATGCGTTCTGCCTGAGTAGTTTCTGCAATGATGGATCCCATTATAAAGGCACCTAGGGCAGGGGAGAATCCCACATTAGAGGCCAGGATAACCATCATAAGACACAAAGCGAGGGAAATGATTAGCATCATTTCATCGGTTAGTAAATGTTTTGCTTTTTTAAGTAAGGTTGGAATAAAAAATATCCCGCTGACAAACCAAATGATCAGGAAGAAAATCAATTTTAGAACAGAAAGTACTAATTCAGTTCCTGAAAATTGCTGACTCACAGCCACAGTAGATAATAAAACCATCATCAAAATGGCCACAATATCCTGAACGATCAATGAACCGATTACTATTCCCGCAAATTTTTGGGCTTTTACGCCCAGTTCCTCAAAAGTTTTTAGAATAATGGTAGTGGAGGAAATAGAGAGAATTACTCCTAAAAAGAGGCTGTCCATTTGTTTCCAACCCATCCATTGCCCTACTAAATATCCCATTAAGACCATCGTGATGATCTGGGTAAGAGCAGTTATAGAAGCGGTACCGCCCACTTTCATCAGTTTCTTAAAACTAAACTCCAGTCCGAGGCTAAATAGTAAAATAATCACCCCTATTTCTGCCCAGACTTCAACACTCTTAACATCTTTTACGGACGGAAAGAAATCAAAATGAGTTCCGGCAAGAAAACCGGCGATTAAATACCCTAAAACTAAGGGTTGCTTTAACCATTTAAATATTAACACAGCAATTCCCGCTGTCATGAGTATGAGTCCCAGGTCGCTTATAAGTGGTTTTAAATGTTGTGATGCTTCAGCAACTGTTGCTACAGTACTCATGTTTTATTTTTTTAGGAGCTATTTCCAGCCTTTCATTGCAAGCTTTTGTCTAAAACCTTTTTTATTAGACAATTGCAGGAGCTTCCGTTGGTCGCTCTGCAATTTGCCATAAAAATAGTTCTTTTCCGGCAAGGCTTTCCATTGCAGTCTGGGCTAAACTCAATTCGTTCCTTGATTTAATCTGTTTTAATAGAAAGATTTCCGAAAAAAAGCTATCGTTAAAGATAGCTTTTTTTGGAGTTGGTTTTATTTAATATACCAATCCTCGATGTATTTTTTTGAATTTCATAAAAATATAAAGTAACAATTCACGATTCTCAGCTACGGATATTAAATCCCTACAAAATTACTTGGCGTGATTTGCATCAATTCTGCCCGTACTTCTTCTGTCACGTCTAAAGTGGCAATGAAACCGTGAATCGCTTTTTTATCAATCGCTTCATTTGTTCTAGTTAAACCCTTTAAGGCTTCATAAGGATTTGGATACCCTTCACGACGCAAAATAGTTTGAATCGCTTCCGCCACTACGGCCCAGTTTTTTTCTAAATCTTCATGGAATTTTGGCTCATTCAACAATAATTTGCTCAGTCCTTTCAAAGTAGATTCAAAACCAATTAAAGTATGTCCCATAGGAACTCCTATGTTTCGTAAAACCGTACTGTCAGTTAAATCACGTTGTAATCTAGACAATGGTAACTTAGCCGAAAGGTGTTCGAAAATAGCATTTGCTATCCCTAAATTTCCTTCAGAGTTTTCAAAGTCAATCGGGTTTACCTTGTGTGGCATCGCTGATGATCCTATTTCTCCCGCTTTGATTTTTTGTTTGAAATATTCCATAGACACATAAGTCCAGATATCTCTGTCTAAATCTATGATAATAGTATTGATTCTTTTTAAGGCATCAAAAAAGGCTGCAAAATGATCGTAATGCTCAATTTGAGTTGTTGGGAAAGAGTGGTGTAAACCTAAAATGTCCTCAACAAACTTACCTCCAAATTTTCTCCAGTCGATTTGCGGATAAGCCACATGATGTGCATTGTAATTTCCTGTTGCACCACCAAATTTAGCAGCGAATGGGATATTAAACAACAAACGCATTTGCTCTTCTAAACGTTCCACAAAAACGCTGATTTCTTTACCCAAACGAGTAGGAGAGGCCGGTTGTCCGTGTGTACGTGCTAGCATTGGTATATCCTTCCATTCGACACTTAAATCTTTTAATTTAGAAGTCAAAGTAATTAGCGAAGGCATGTATACTTTTTCGAATGCGTCTTTTGTAGAAAGAGGAATTGCTGTATTATTGATGTCTTGGGAAGTCAATCCAAAGTGGATGAACTCTTTGTATTGCGATAAGCCTAATTTTTCAAAAGCGTCTTTGATAAAGTATTCTACGGCTTTTACATCGTGGTTAGTTACTTTTTCAGTTTCTTTGATCCAAAGCGCGTCTTCAGTAGAGAAGTTTTTATAGATATTTCTTAAAGTATCAAAAAGATCAGGATTTACACCTGAAAGTTGTGGCAAAGGCACTTCGCACAAAGCAATGAAATATTCAATTTCAACTAATACGCGGTATTTGATTAATGCTTCTTCCGAGAAAAAAGGAGCCAAAGAAAGAGTCTTGTTTCTATATCTTCCATCAATTGGAGAAATAGCATTCAATTCGTTTAAAGTAGTCATTGTTTTGTTGTTTGTTCGAAAGGCACAAATATAAACCTTTAAAGGCAATTTCGAAAAGGATTGTTTTTTTAAATAAGGGCAATAAGTGTCTTTTGTAGAAGTTTCATTCCTTCAGAAGCGACTTCTGGAATTACATGGAGTGGATTTCTCAAATTCGGAATGCGTATGGGTTTTGGATCAATGTAATAAATAGGAATTTTAGAATTTGTAAAATCAATTAACCCCGCTGCTGGATATACTTGTAAAGACGTACCAATAACAGCAAAATAATCGGCAGTTTCTGTAATCGAAACCGCTTCTTCAAGCGCAGGAACTTCCTCACCAAACCAAACAATATGTGGACGCAACTGATTTTTATTATTGTCTAAATCACCAAAGTTTAAATCTTCTGTCCAATCTAAAATGTAATTTGGATTCGCGTTGCTTCGTACTTTTAACAATTCGCCATGCAAGTGCAATACATTTTTACTACCTGCGCGTTCGTGTAAATCATCTACATTTTGAGTAATTACAAAAACGTCAAAATGAGCTTCTAATTCAGCCAAAATCTGATGTCCTAAATTGGGTTGCACTTCTTTGAGTTGTTTTCGCCTTTGATTATAAAAATCAAGAACCAAAGCTGGGTTTTTGTTCCATCCTTCGGGTGTAGCGACATCTTGAACATTATGTCCTTCCCAAAGTCCATCACTGTCTCTGAAAGTTTTGATGCCACTCTCTGCACTTATTCCTGCTCCGGTTAAGACTACGAGTTTCTTTTTCATAGTTATATTTTTTCGCCACAGATTCACAGATTTTTTTTGAATTAGGCTTTAAATAGAAAGGTTAAAATTATTAAAAAGAATTGGAAATTTTAGTGTTTACATTTTTTTTTGTCACAGATTTCAAGATTTTTGTTGGATTAGAAAAACAATTTAATCTGCGAATTTGCCATGAATTTTTGTTTCATTTTTGGTTTTATATTTGGTATTAAATAAGAAATCAGTGAATCTGTGGCTATTTTTTATTTTTTACTATTTTTGCATAAAAAATAATCCGAAATGATTGATATCGATTACCTCGCTTTTCTTGAAAATATCCTAACCGATAACCGCAAAGAGAAATTCTTGAAAGTACTAGAAAACAGAACCAATCATTTTACCATTGCCGTAGAAGATATTTTCCAGATGCACAATACGAGTGCGGTAATGCGCAGTTGTGAAGTTTTTGGAATTCAGGAATTGAACGTAATCGAACAGCGCTATGGTAAAAGTATCGACAAGGAAATTGCAATGGGTGCCCAGAAATGGGTTGATATTAATACTTTCGACAGTATTACGGATTGTTTAGATACAGTCAAAAACAAAGGGTACCAAATCATTGCGACCACGCCACACGATAATGACTGTTTACTAGAAGATTTTGATATTTCGAAACCCAGTGCCTTGTTTTTTGGAACGGAGCGTGATGGATTATCAGAAGAGATTTTACAGCGTGCCGACGGTTTTCTTAAAATTCCGATGGTAGGTTTTACGGAGAGTTTGAATATTTCTGTGTCAGCTGCTATTATCATTCAAGATTTAACAAACCGATTGCGAAAATCAGATATTGATTGGCATTTGTCTGAAGACGAAATTCTAGTAAAAAGATTGGCGTGGGCCAAGAACTCCATCAAAGATATTAAACGAATAGAGGAGAGGTATTTTTTAGAAAATAATAAAACTGCTTTATAGGCCGTAAAGCAATTTTACACGGTTTATATTGATTGGTTTGTCAGATGGGATTTCTAAGAAATAATCCAATTGCCATTTTTGGGTTTTCTGTGCTTGTGCATTGTTTGCTTGATTCCAAGGAGGATAAACTCGAATGGCTCGCTTGCCTTCCTTTTTGCTTGTCGTTATTACGCCTCGTTCACACAATACCAATTTTGGAAATATAAATTGACCCAAACGCTGGCCTTTTCTCGTGTTAATAATAACGAAATCAATCGGGTCTGTATAGGCAAAGGGTTGAATAGGCCCTTTCTCAATTCTTTTCCACAATGTAACAAATTGGCCCGTTTTAGTTGGAGTTATTTTTGCATTTCTAAATGTAACGGAAACGCCGTTAAGTTCAAAAGTAGCAGCTCCATACTCAATACTTTCGACTTCTTTTTCTAATGAAGAAAAATTAAAACCACAGGGGTCATATATAAGTTCTTTTGTTATAAACAGGTCGTTGTAGATGGTAGTAGCAGTTTTCAAAGACGTTTGATTTTAAGAAGTTTCAAATATAAAAAAATCCCCAACTACTTTCGTAATTGGGGATTGTATTATTTACGGCTTTTTTTCAAGACCTAAAAACGATAACAGAAAAGGAGTTGTTATTTTACAACAACCCATTGGCCACTAGCGATTAAACTTTCGGCTTTTTTGTATTTCATTTCTTGCGTTTGACCGTTAGCCACATTTTGAATCATAATGGTATCGTTACGATTAATTTTTGGCATATCTCTCACTATAGTTTCAGTAACTTGTCTTTGTTGCGTTTCACCGGCTTCACGATTGGCACTTTCACTACTTGTAATCTCATCTTTGCTTAATTGCAAATTTTCTTTGGGACGAACTTCTTCTCTAGCTTCTTGAATTTCAGGAGCACTTTGTTGTGGTAAATCCCCTTTGAATAAGAAGGAGATTACTTCTTTATTTACACCGTTCAACATAGCGTTGAAAAGGTTAAATGCTTCAAATTTATAGATAAGTAAAGGATCTTTTTGTTCGTGAACGGCAAGTTGAACGGATTGTTTCAACTCATCCATTTTGCGTAAGTGCTTTTTCCAAGCTTCATCAACAATCGATAAAGTGATGTTTTTTTCGAAATCAGCAATAAGTTGTTTTCCTTCAGAATCGTATGCTTTTTTCAAATCAGTAACCACGCTCAATGATTTCACACCATCCGTAAATGGTACTACGATACGTTCAAACTGGTTGTTTTTATCTTCGTATACATTCTTGATAATAGGAAATGCTTCTCTTGCGCTACGCTCTGTTTTCTCTTGATAGTATTTTAAAGCTTCTTTATATACTTTTCCTGTTAACTCGATGTCAGTCATTTTCATAAAATCAGCCTCACTTACTGGAGAAGTAATCGAGAAGTAACGAATCAAGTCAAATTCAAAGTTTTTGAAATTATTGGTTGCTTTTGCGTCTTGTATAATTAACTCACAAGTATCGTATAACATGTTAGCAATATCCAGTTTCAAACGTTCTCCAAATAAAGCATGACGACGACGTTTGTAAACTACTTCACGTTGTGCATTCATAACATCATCGTATTCCAACAAACGTTTACGGACACCAAAGTTGTTTTCTTCTACTTTTTTCTGTGCACGCTCGATAGATTTGGTCATCATAGAATGCTGAATCACTTCACCTTCTTCAAGTCCCATTCTGTCCATTACTTTGGCTACTTTTTCAGAACCAAACAAACGCATCAAGTTATCTTCCAGAGACACATAAAATTGTGAACTTCCTGGATCTCCTTGACGACCAGCACGGCCTCTCAACTGTCTGTCAACACGACGTGAATCGTGACGCTCTGTACCTACAATCGCAAGTCCACCAGCTGCTTTTACTTCGGCAGATAATTTAATATCGGTTCCACGACCAGCCATATTAGTTGCTATAGTAACCACTCCGGCTTTACCTGCTTCTTCTACGATTTGCGCTTCTTGTTTGTGCATTTTTGCATTCAAGACATTGTGTGCAACACCTCTCATTTTAAGCATTCGGCTTAGTAATTCAGAAATCTCAACAGAAGTCGTACCAATAAGAACTGGCCTTCCTGCATTTGATAATTGTGTTACATCTTCAATAACTGCATTGAATTTTTCACGAGTCGTTTTATAAATAAAATCCTCTTTGTCTTGTCTTGCCATTGGTCTGTTAGTAGGAATTTCTACTACATCCAATTTGTATATTGTCCATAACTCACCTGCTTCAGTAACAGCAGTACCGGTCATACCGGCAAGTTTGTTATACATTCTAAAGTAATTCTGTAAAGTAACCGTAGCAAAAGTTTGAGTTGCTGCTTCGATTTTTACATTTTCCTTAGCTTCAATCGCTTGGTGTAATCCATCAGAATAACGACGACCATCCATGATACGACCTGTTTGCTCATCAACAATCATGATTTTGTTGTCCATGATTACATACTCTACATCTTTTTCAAAAAGACTGTATGCTTTCAAAAGTTGAGTCAAAGTGTGAATACGTTCACTTTTTATTCCGAAATCTTGGAATAATCTTTCTTTTTCCTCGGCTTCAGCATCCTTGTCTAATTTTTTCTTCTCGATAGCGGCAATTTCAGTTCCGATATCTGGAAGAACGAAAAAGTCAGAGTCAGTATCTCCCGAAAGGAATTTAATTCCGTTATCAGTTAATTCAACCTGATTGTTTTTTTCTTCAATTACAAAATACAAGGCTTCATCAATCTTATGCATTTCGCGATTGTTGTCTTGCATGTAGGTGTTCTCCGTTTTTTGAAGCAATTGTCTGATTCCTTCCTCACTTAAAAACTTAATCAAAGCTTTGTTTTTAGGCAAACTTCTGTAGGCTCTTAAAAGCAAGAATCCACCTTCTTTAGTTTTTCCTTCTTTAAGTAATTTTTTAGCTTCAGATAAAAAACCATTTGCTAATTGACGTTGTAAACTTACTAAGTTTTCAATTTTTGGTTTCAATTCATTGAATTCATGACGATCTCCTTGTGGTACTGGACCAGATATAATTAAAGGAGTTCTTGCGTCATCAATCAATACAGAATCGACCTCATCGACAATAGCATAATTATGTTTTCTTTGTACTAAATCATCAGGAGAATGTGTCATGTTATCTCTTAGATAATCAAAACCAAATTCATTATTTGTACCGTACGTAATATCAGAATTGTATGCTTTTTTTCTTCCTTCAGAACTTGGTTGGTGGTTGTCAATACAATCCACAGTCATACCATGAAATTCGAATAAAGGTGCTTTCCAGGTGCTATCACGTTTAGCCAAGTAATCATTAACTGTTACTAAATGCACTCCGTTTCCAGTTAGTGCATTCAAGTATAGTGGCAAAGTAGCTACTAATGTTTTTCCTTCACCTGTTTGCATTTCTGCAATTTTTCCTTCGTGAAGTACCATTCCACCAATTAATTGAACATCATAGTGAATCATGTCCCAAGTAATTTCTTTTCCAGCAGCATTCCATTTGTTTTGCCAGATGGATTGGTCTCCTTCAAGGCTAACATAGGCTTTAGTTCCAGAGAACTCTCTGTCCATTGCCGTTGCTGTAACAGCAATTTCTGAATTATCTTTGAAACGTCTTGCAGTTTCCTTCACTACTGCAAAGGCTTCAGGAAGAATCTCCAATAATGTTTTTTCAGATAATTCGTAAGCTTCTTTTTCTAAAGCATCGATTTCAAGATAAATATCTTCTCTTTTGTCGATGTCTTCAACCGCCTCAACATCCGCTTTAAGCGCTGCTATTTTAGCATCGATTCCGGCACGGTTCAGTTTTATTTTTTCCTTAAAAAAGTAGGTGCGCTCTCTTAATTCGTCATGCGAAAGGGCGATAAGACTGATTTCAAAAGTCTTAATTTTGTCAAGGTAAGGTTGTAAAGCTTTAACATCTTTCTCGGATTTGTCTCCAACAAAGGCTTTAATTATACTATTTATGAAACTCATAATATGGTTGTATTTCTAATTATTTTAAAATGTAAATTTAACCAAAAAAAAAGCCTCTTTTGAGACTTTTTCTTTGATTATGTATTTAATATTCATCCTCATTCCAAAGATAGTCTTCGTCAGTGGGGTAATCCGGCCAAATTTCTTCCATCGACTCATATATCTCTCCTTCGTCTTCAATAGACTGTAGATTTTCTACTACTTCTAACGGAGCTCCTGCACGTATCGCGTAGTCAATAAGTTCGTCTTTGTTAGCGGGCCACGGTGCATCACTTAAATAAGATGCTAGTTCTAATGTCCAATACATTTTTTGTCGGTTTAGTTTTGTGCAAAAATAAAAATTTTACCGAAAAAGACAAGTAAAAATCTATTTATTTTTAAAAAAAGTTAAGAACGTTTTTGTTTTAGTGTTCAGTAGTCAGTTTTTAGTGTTCAGCTTATGCTGTAAACGTCTCGTATTCTCAGATTTTTTTAACTGCGTTCTGAATACTTTTTAACTGATTACTATTTCCTTGGAATCCATTTAACTTCCTTAGCGTGCAAGTCATGAGACAACTTTCGTGCCAATACAAAAAGATAGTCAGAAAGGCGGTTCAGGTATTTAATTGCAATTTCAGCTACTGGCTCATTATGGCTTAAATGAACGGCAAGGCGCTCTGCACGTCGGCAGACGCATCGTGCAATATGACAATATGACACAGTAGTGTGTCCGCCGGGTAAGACAAAATGAGTCATTTCAGGCAGTTCGCTTTCCATGCTGTCAATTTCATTTTCTAACAACTCAATATCACTCTCTACAATTCCCAATTTTTTTAAACGAAGTTCTCCGTTTTTCTTCACCTCTTTTTCTTGAGGAGTTGCCAGTATCGCTCCAATAGTGAATAAGCGATCTTGGATTTCTGCCAAGGTGTCTTTGTAATGCGAGTTCATATCCTGGTCACGAACCAGTCCTATATAGGAGTTTAATTCGTCTACAGTTCCATAACTTTCAATCCTTATATGGTCTTTAGGAACGCGTGTCCCTCCAAAAAGTGACGTTGTTCCTGTATCGCCGGTTTTAGTATATACTTTCATATGCTGTTTATTTGTTTATTCGTGGATTTGCTTGTTTTTCCAAGGAACACCAAATTTACTTTATTAATTCCACTATCGCGTTAACAAATCGTTCTAAGGAACCTTCACTTAGGTTAAAATATAGATCTGGTTCGATGCATTCTACTTCCATGAGATGCAACTCATTGTCAATTACAATTCCGTCCACTCTGGCGTACAATAACTTTCCTGGATAGGTATCTACAATTTTTTGCGCTTTGGCTATAAGCTCTGCATCGGGATGCGTTACTCTGTATATCCCGCCAAACTGTACTTGAATCCTAAAATCACCTGGGACAGGTTTTTTATTGACCGCGTGGGAGAATTTTTTATTAAAGAATATGATGGAAGTTTCGCCTACCGTTTGAATTTCTGGCATAAACTGCTGTAATAACAATTCTTTTTGAGACGCTATGGTTTTATATTGGGTATTTATTTTGTCAGCTTCGGCTGTTTCAAAGACTTCAGTAAGATAAGATCCGGCAGAAAAAGCGGGTTTTATAACCGCTTTTTTCCAATGGAAGGGTATTAGTTCTTTTAGATTCAGGTTATTGGTTTTATCTATAAATACGGTAGGGAGTATTTTGATTCCCTGCTGTTCCATTTCACGTAAATAAAACTTGTGTTTATTCTGTTTTATGATTGCAATGGGATTGAGTGTTTTAATTCCTAATTGTTCTATTTGATCAAGCCAAAGGTTGAATTCGGTTTCTTTTTCGAAATAATCCCAAGTATTTCTAAAAACTAAATAGTTATAATCACTCCAATTTATACTTGCATCATCCCAAATTACGGCAGTTGCAGTAATGTTATGTTTGGCCAGTTCAGGAATTAAAAGTTGGTCTTGTGGCGTTAATTCAGGCAGTTTTCCGCAGGTTAGTAAGGCAATTTTCATTTTCGAATAGTGTAATGGGTTAGTTGGATGCTATTTTGGAAACGATTCCCCTAGCCCGGATAGAAGTGAAAATCCTTTTTTATTCTGAATGCAGTTCAGGATAAAAAAGATTGTAATGAATAGCCGGAAAAAGCTCCTGAAAAAAAAACTATTTTGTGATATCGCTTTCCACCATACCGTCGCGTAAACGAATTATTCTATGTGCGTAAGCGGCAACTTCCTCTTCGTGAGTTACTAAAATAACGGTATTGCCCTGCTCATGAATGTCATTAAAAAGCTTCATAATCTCTTCAGAGGTTTTACTGTCTAAGTTTCCTGTAGGTTCATCTGCGAGAATGATAGAAGGCTTGTTGACTAAAGCTCTGGCAATGGCCACACGCTGGCGTTGTCCACCCGATAATTGATTGGGCTGGTGATCCATTCGGTCACCAAGGTTGACTTGTTCTAATACTTCGGAAGCGCGAGCGGTTCGTTCTGATTTAGAATATCCTGCATAGATCATTGGTAAAGCTACATTGGCCAGTGCTGTGGTGCGGGGTAGCAGATTAAACGTCTGAAAAACAAAACCAATCTCTTTATTTCTGATTTCGGCTAATTCATCATCTTTTTGCTTGCTTACATCTTGGCCATTTAGAATATATGTTCCAGATGTAGGCGTGTCTAAACAACCTAAAAGATTCATCAAGGTAGACTTTCCGGAACCAGAAGGTCCCATCAATGCGACATATTCTCCTTTATTAATTTCTAAATCAATACCTTTCAGTACATAAATAATCTCGTTACCAAGGACAAAATCTCTTTTGATATTGGTTATTTTTATTAATGGATTTGACATTGTTATTTGCAATTGGTGAATTATGTTTTTTGAATTTTAAAAGTACAAAACACTTTTGAATTATAGGTAAGTTGCTTAAAATACATTTTTGTTACAAAAAAATATAGGATAGCCTTTTTTATATTTTTTGAAGGCTCGTTTTGTACATATAATGAATTAATATCATTGTTAAGCACACTGTAAAGAGACGTTATACTTTAATGGCGCACTAGGCTGATTATTATTGACAATAGCAGTCGTTTTATAGCGAAATATTTTTAAAACGGGTAAATTTCATACTGTTTTGCAGCTCCTAATAGGGTGTTAATTTTAATTTATTTCACAATTTTAGGAATTGTTTATATAATTAACATGTTTATATTGAATGCAATACAATCCGATGTACATTCGCTTTATAATATTTAATAAATATAAAATCAAACATTATGAAAAGCACAAATTTAGTATTAGGAATGGCGGTTATAGCCTTAGGATTTACATCTTGTAAAGACGAAAAGACAGAGGAAGCAAATAAAACAGTTGAATCTTATGTTGTTTATGTTGACTCATTAGAAAATGTAGCAGCAGTGGATGCTAAAGCAAACTGGTCTTCAATTGAGGCTACCTATGAAGTAAGAAGTAGTCAAGCTGAAACAGCACTTGTAGATTTAAAAGAAAATGAAGAAGCTAAAGCAAAAATAGAAGCTAGTAAAGCAAAATATGCTGCATTACAGGCTAGAATGAAAGCAGATATGGAAGCTTCAATGCCAAGTTCTAAACAACAAATGAGAAATTCATTGTTTGGTGAAGGAAAAATTGGTGATGATATGAATTTTGACTGGGTAAATGCAGCCAATATTCATGGCGTATACCAACAGTTTGTTCATACTGTTGAAGATAACAAAGATAAATATTCTCGTGAAGACTGGGATGAAATTAAATTGATGTATGAAGCATTAGACAACAGAAAAAATACTGTTGAAAAAGAGGGGCTTACATCAGAGGATAATAGAAAAATCGCATCATTAAAATTGAAATTTGCTCCAATGTACACATTGAACAGAATGGGAGCAAAAACAGATGAAATGAAAGAAGCTAAAGAATAAGGTTTTACTAATTTATATTAGAAAAAGACAGTCAGAGATGGCTGTCTTTTTTTTGTGGATTAAACTCGGATGATAAAATGTTCTTTTGGCTGTTCGTGTCTAAAGAAAACGAATCCCCACTGAAAGGTGTCAATAGTTACCGTAACTTTTGGATGTTTTTTTATCGTTTCCCAAGCGTCTTCCATTTCTGCAGACCAATGGATATCGTCAAAAATCCACAGCGTATCATTAGTTATTGTGGGCAATAATAGATCAAAGTACTCTAGCGTAGCTTTCTTTTGATGGTTGCCGTCGAAGTAGATTAAGGAAAAGGGCTCCATTGAAGTATTCACTTTTTCTAAATAGCTACTAAATTCACTCACTTCAAATTCTACATTGGTTAAGCCAAATTTCTCTAATTGCTCTTGGGCAATTTTTGATGTTTCGGGGCAACCTTCAAGTGTCGTTATTTTTGTTTTCGGTACCAATTTTTGGGATCCTAAGGCTAGTGCAGAAGTTGCCAATCCTAATGATGTACCAATTTCTAAAATTGCATCCGGCTGAAAATAGCTTGTGATTCTAAACAATAATTGAGCCCGTTTTTCGGTAATTCCGGCCGTTTTGGCAATCTTGGCGATTTCTCTTTTGTTGGATTTGAAGACCTTCGAACCCGCCCCAAAATCAGTGACTTCAATTGTATTTTTATTTTCTAAAAGTGCCTTTCGATAGTCTTTTAAAACTTGGTATTCCAGTTTTGGCTTGCGGTCGTAAAAACATTTGGTAATCAAACTGAATACAAAAGGGGAGTGTACGGCATGCTCATTCTTAGAATGCCAAAGGAATTTTAGGTAAGATTTGATTTGGAATAGCATAGCGGTTATTACACGGATTTTCACAAAGGAAACGCGAAGATACAAAGGCATTTTATAATTGTGGAATTTTATAAATTACAAACCGCAACAGAAATAGACTCTTTTACGGTTTTTATTGATTAATCATATCCCTTTCGGGAGAGTTTAAATCTAGGTTATCGGGTTTTATTTACATATCCTGAATGTCGTTTGTCATAATTTGCACAATCTTTTCCTAATTGAAATATACAAAAAACAATAAGGGCCATCAGTATAAACCCTCGCATTATCTTATTAGGCGTTCTTGATAATGATTTGAATGATGAATTAAAAAGGTAATGATTATTCTTCATTTTTTTTTAGTGTTAATTAATTTTGTCTCTAAAATTGCTTTTTCCAAAGTAGTTCGTAAGCAAGGTAATATTTCTTCTTTTTCAATAACAACTCAAATAGTTTCTGTTGCGGCCTTTTGTTTCATTTTACAGACATTAGTTGTAATTCCGTAATGGCGTTTGTGATTGATGTGCTTGGGTTTGACTAGTCTGTTATTTTATAAATCTTTGTAATGTCTTTTAATATTTCATCAAAGTCAATGTTCAAATCAATTAATTTTCCAGTGTGAATGTCAAAAATCCAACCGTAGACTTTTAAATTTCGTTCGCTATTTGCTTTTTGAACCTCTGCTGTCTTGATGACATTGATGCATTGCTCCTGAACATTTAATTCGATCAGTCTTTTGTATTTTTTTTCTTCATCAGTTATGGCGTCTAGTTCTTTTACATGAATCCGGTACACATCACGAATATTTCTTAACCAAGGATTCAATATTCCTAAATCTACTTGTTGCATGGCTGCCAGTACACCGCCACACCCATAATGACCACAAACCACAATGTGATTTACTTTTAGATTTGTCACCGCATAATTAATTACCGACATGGAATTGAGGTCGGTATTTGGTACCATATTAGCAATATTGCGATGGACAAAAACAGTACCGGGTTGCAGACCCATTAGCTCTTCGGCAGAAACACGGCTGTCTGAACAACCTATGTATAGAAATTCTGGTGATTGTCCTTTGGCTAATTTGTCAAAATAAGTAGCATCGGTTTCAAGTTGTTTTGCAATCCAATTTTGGTTATTTTCGAAAATTTGCTTGATATCCATGAGATTGTATTTATAGTTCAAATATACAGATGAATACTCGAATTTTAAAATGTTCTTTTAATGGGTTCTTTGCTTTTTTAGTTTTCCTTGAATAATTTTATTGGTATAGATTGCGAAGATTTTTGTTTTTAATCCTTGTGGTCAGGAGAAATAATTGTTTTTTTTTCTAAATTCTTTAGCATTTATCGCAATAGATACGGTAATAATCACTAGTATATACTTCCTTAATTCTATGTAGGAAAGAAATTCGATTAGCGTAAAATTTTTCCCAAGGAATAGTCCTTTTAGGGGAACATATAGCGATATTAGTGTAAAAACTAAAGTCATTGTAAACATAATATACAGTGTTCCCACTATAAATTTTTCCCAGTTTGTATTCAATTTGAGGGTTTGTTTCATGGGGTTTTAAGTGTAAATAGTTTTGTATTTCATTTTGGACTAAAGATTATAGATACTCGAACAAGCTTGTGTTATTGTTGTTTTTGGTTGTTATTTGTTTCTCAACTTTATGGAAACGAAATGCAGTTATTTCTATTTTCGATCTAAATTACTTTTGCACAAAACGAAAGTAAATATAGTTGATTTGTCGTACAAAAAATTTTATTAATAAGAAAATTACCTAATAACAACAACCCCCAACACTTTCAAGCAATCTTGCTAAAAATGTTGAGGGTTTAATTTTATAAAGTATGTCTTTTTATTCCCCCTTCGGGGGCTAGGGGGATTTTATCCCTCGATCTTTGCGCTCAGCTCAAACCAGCGTTCTTCTCTATCTTCAATTTTATTATTGATGTTTTCGAGTTCTTTTGCTTTTTTTGATATGTCGTTATCTGGTACTTTTCCATCCGTGAATAATTGCTCGATGGCAATTTTTTGAACTTCTAAATCCTTGATTTCTTTTTCTATTTTCTGATATTCTTTTTGCTCATTGAAAGTCAAATTACCTGTTGGGTTGTTTTGCTTCCAGTCTTTTTTCTCCGCTTTGTTTTCCTCTTTTTGAGCTACATCTGTACTGTCTTCGTAGGCTCTAAAATCAGAATAGTTACCAGGGAAATCTTCGACCACACCATCACCTCTAAAAATGAATAAGTGATCTACAATTTTATCCATAAAATAACGGTCATGCGAAACTACTAACAAACAGCCTGGGTAGTCCAAAAGGAAACTTTCCAAAACGTTTAGAGTAACAATATCCAAATCGTTTGTTGGCTCATCCAGAATCAAGAAGTTAGGATTCTGAATCAAAACCGTACACAAGTACAAACGTTTCAATTCCCCACCGCTCAATCGGTCTACAAAATCATATTGTTTTTTAGCATCAAACAAGAAACGCTCCAGCAATTGCGATGCTGAAATCATTCTTCCCTTCATCAACGGAATAAATTCTCCGTATTCCTTGATCACATCAATTACACGTTGTCCCGGTTTTGGGTTGATTCCACTTTGAGTATAATACCCCAATTTTATTGTTTCTCCAATCACCACTTTTCCACCATCAAGCGGAAGTGAACCAGTCAATAAGTTCAAAAAAGTTGATTTTCCTGTTCCGTTTTTTCCTATGATTCCAATACGCTCTCCCGGTTGAAAGTCGTAACTGAAATTATCCATGATCACATGATCCTTGAATTTCTTGGAGATTTTGTGAAGCTCGATAATCTTGCTTCCCATACGTTCCATGTTGATCTCTAGTTCCACCTTGTTCTCCTTACGGCGACTTTGTGCTTTTTCTTTAATGTCGTAGAAATCATCCTGACGCGATTTTGATTTAGTCGTTCTCGCTTTTGGCTGACGTCGCATCCATTCTAATTCTTTAACGAAAAGGTTTTGAGCCTTGTCCACGCTTGAATTTTCAGAAGCAATGCGTTCTTCTTTTTTCTCTAAGTAGTAAGAGTAGTTTCCTTTGTAGGAATATAATTTTCCATTGTCTAGTTCGATGATTTCGTTACAAACACGCTCTAAAAAGAAACGGTCGTGCGTCACCATAAATAAGGTAATGTTTTCTTTGGCAAAATAAGCTTCTAACCATTCAATCATCTCTAAGTCCAAGTGATTCGTAGGTTCATCCAGAATTAATAAGTCAGGACGGTTGATCAAAATGATAGCCAGAGACAAACGTTTTTGTTGTCCACCCGAAAGGTTTTTTACTTTCAGTTTGAAGTCTTCCAACTTCAGTTTGAACAAAATTTGCTTGTATTGGGTTTCAAAATCCCATGCATTGTGTTGATCCATTCCGTCAAAAGCTTTTTGATACGCTTCTTCGTCTTCTGGGTTTTCTAATGCTTTTTCGTAGGCTTCAATTACTTTCAAAGTTTCATTATCCGAGGCAAAAATACTTTCCTCAATGGTCAGTTCGTCCTGTAGATTGTTGTTTTGAGACAAGAAAGCCATTTTGATTCCTTTTCTCAAAACTACCTGTCCAGTATCTGATTCGTCCAAACCATTAATGATACTCATTATGGTGGTTTTTCCCGAGCCATTCTTGGCTATAAAGGCAATTTTTTGGTCTTTGCTAATCCCAAAAGAGATATTTTCAAAAAGCGTTCTCTCTCCGTAGGATTTCGAGATATTTTCAACAGAAAGGTAATTCATGCGTAAAAGGGTTGTATTTGCTGAGTTTTTTATTTTTTTTTATGCTTGGTCTCTAATTCGGTCTCTAATTTTTTGAGCACCCAAAAAAAACCACCGTGCAAAGGTAGTTTATTATTGTTAAGGTTGACATTATTTAGAATTAAGAACTTTCTCGAGTTCGGATACTTTGAATCGTCGCCTGTTGCTATTGAAGGGCGTATAGGCTTTGATTATACCATTAGTAATATATGACCCCAGCGTTGTCAATGACTTTATGCTGAGAATGTCCATTGCCTCTCTGCTACCTACAAATTTTTTATTGCTTTCCATATAATTTAATATTTATATGTATACTCAAAAGTTCGATCAAAGTTTAGGTTTTTGTGAGGATTATTTAACCATGACGTTATAGTTCCCCCTACAATGCCTTTAACTTTTTACCTATTCAAAGGTTATTAACTTACTTTAAAGAGTATTGAGATAAAGATTTGTTTATTCAGAGTAGAGTGATATTTAAAATGTGGACATAGAGAGTTCTGAACTTTGGCAGATTACTAAGTAGAAAGGTGTTTTTCGTTTTTAAAAGATTACCTCTGTCTTTTGTACACAGGGCTTTAAATATTTAGGTTAGTGATTATAGGTACCTCAAATGTAAACATAGGATAGAACAGAAGTATACTTGAAAAGGGATGTGTAGTTTTAGATATGTACACCACCGCCTAGCCATTTTCCAGTTGTATGCCATACTTCATAATAATAAAGCCACAGTGAAGTCCAGGGAATTATGGTATCGCAGATTAATTCTGTTTTCTTAAATTCGTCATATTTTGGCATGAATAGGCATAAACTTTCTTGCGAATACATATGTGGAATGTCCTCTTCTTTTTGGCTCTTTTTTAAAGTTGGATCCAAGATTTTTACTTCAATTAGTCTTCTCTTTTTAATGATGAAGTATTTTATCTCAACAGTGTAAACATCACTTCTTGAAGTCGGTTTTGTCTTTCCTGTCGCTGTTAAACTAACAGCATTGAAATGCACATCCCATTCTGGAAATTTGAATTTCAATGCACTAGCTTGTTGTGCTATAGTTTTGTTTTTTATTAGATTTTTGATATTCATTTGCTTCCATAAAAAGTATTTGGTTTTACAGCCGAAGTCGAAATCATACCTGCGTATGTTAGGGAACCAGTGGTTCGATCAATTACTAATTTATTATCAGTTCTTGCTTTTTCAATAACATTAGCCTGTGACGTCTGTGCTGCGAAATATAATTCATCACCAAACAAACCTTTTAAGATGTTTCCTTCTGGAATAACACCGTTTTCTTTTTTAAGTTCTTGCCATTCGTTGTATAAATGCTCGCTAAAAGCTTTAAATGCATAATAATATTGTGGTTCATCTTCCCATTTGTCGGTAAAATCTTCTTCTGAATTTACAGGATTAAGTACCTTGATTCTTCCTGACATATTTTTTGTGTGAAGCAATATCCTGTTCACAATGTTCTCAACAGTTAAATAAATACTTTCTTCGCCATTATAGAATTGCCCCGCTATTGTTGTCAAAACTACACTGGAAGTTTTAAATGTATCATCTTTTTGAAAATAAATATCTCTATATCTCTTAATTAATTGAACTGCTCGTTGCAATGGTTTTTTGTTATCAAAGTCATTTGCTGGCAAGTTTTCTGCCCGTAATGCTTTTTGTAATAAGCTAAATTGAATTACATTAGTTTTTTCCAAAAACCACTTTGCATACCCTTTTGGGTTGCTACTTACCCAAGTTTTCAATGCACGATCTGGAACTCTTAATTTGTTTTCATCCCATTCATTTTCTTGAATGCCGGGTAAAATATCGATATGGAAATCACCAGCATAATTTAGTCTAATACATCTATTCTTTAATTCTATTTTACTATTATAGAGCATGTTCTCTTAATCTACGCTTTAATTCATTGTAGATTTTTTCAGGCGTATGATTGTTGAAATTTGCTTTAAGATGTAAAGCAATGTCTAGATCAAATTCATCTTTCCCTATTGGTTTGACTGTGGTTCTAGTTTTCACTGAGCCATGAGGGTAAAAGTCATACTTAAATGGTTTGAAAAATATTTCATCTGTTTCTATCCATTTTTTTATTGCTTCATAGTGTTGGATCATCAACTCATAGCGGGTTGTATCCAATTGTAGATCTTCTGCCATTCTATCCAGTAAATCATCTAATTGAACATTTTTGTTTTGAAAAATTTTCATCATTGTGGTAATATTTTAAATGTATGCGGTAGTATTCTGATACCGTTATTCGTGTTTCCTCTTTTAATTTCCTCTGGGGTTACAAAGGCTATTTCATCATTGTTGATTAAAGATTTTATTGCCTCTTTCTGCTCATCAGTTTCAAATCTTAGTTCGAAAATATCAGCATAACGAAATTGTTCTATTGAATAATCTACTGTGCGTAGTATACCTTCTTCATGTTTTCCTACATAAGTATATTTGATATGTTTAAAAAGATTTTCAGGAAGTAAACCTGATTCGATCAATTCTTCATAAAATTCACGCCAAGGATCAATTTCTCTATTTTTTCTGCTCTCAAACCATTTAAAAAAAGCACTTAACTTTTTTCTTTTATTAATTACAATTCTTAAATCGTTTTCAGTATCTTCATCTCTTGGCACTTGATTACAAGGTACAATTCCTAGATTGTCAAAATTTTCTCTATTTTCCTCTTTGAAATATTTATATGCCCCCCCTATTGGTTGGTAACCCGTAAAATCTTTTTTATGTCTCTTGATTAGCATATATTTGCCGTTAAATTCAATCCTAAATAAATAAGCAACAGTTACTCTTACAGGCGAATTATATTTCCAAAATTGTGGCTTTATTAATTTCCACCTTTCACTGTTGTCTATTAAGAAAATGACAAAATCGATGAAACAGGCTATAGTAATTCCAAGTGAAATATTAAATATGGCATCTTGAATTTCGCCTTTTTTTAGTAAAAAACTAGATGCCAAACCCATTATTCCAGTGCCGAAGTTGATTATTCCTCTATTGGTCATTCAGATTATCCTTTAGGTGGAAAATTATCTTTGCCATAGGTGTTTCTTTCTCTAATTTGTCCATTTGGTCGATGAATAAACATTTCAGATTTTTGATTAATAGCAATTTCTTTTGCAATTTTAATAGCCTGAGCCTGTGTTGACACAATTTTAGTTGCTTTTTGGTTTCCTGCCCCTTGTACTGCCCAATTATTTCCCTTTGGCACTACGTGTTGGTTTTTTTTACTCATAATAGTTATAATTTAGAAATTAATGATATATTTGTCTCATATATAAAACAAATATCAATTACGTTTCATCAAAGATACAAAACTATTTTATTGTTGCATAAGTGAAACAATGTTTAACACGTAAAACTTATTAACATGCAATCAACACTTAATACAGACCTTTTAGCAGGTATGTTAAAAAGTAAAAGGGCAAGTAAAGGATTAAGGGCTATTGCTGAGGAAATTGGCAATGTAAGTGCAGCTACCTTATCAAGAATTGAACAAGGAAAAATTCCAGATGTGGATACATTTATTAACATTTGCAATTGGTTAAAAGTATCGACTGATACTTTTATTATAGGTAATACAGATTCTAATCCTGTCACTAATAAAGAGCAGGTTGTTGCTCACTTGAGAGCAGATAAGGAATTGACTCAGGATACTGTAAGTATGCTTATTAAAATGATAGACATGGCATACGAAACAAAATAATTCTTTTGGCATCAACAAGTATTCTTAGAAGAGGTTTTAAAGCAAAGGCTGAAAAAATAGCAACTGAACATAGAGAAATTCTCGGGATTCATGCTTGCGCACCTTTGTGTGCATTTAAATTAGCAAAATATTTAAATGTTGAAGTTTTTGATGCAACTGAATTTTTGAAAGAAGAGATTGAGCTAATAAAATTAGAAGGTAAGGATTGTGAAGGGTATGGCTGGAGTGCTTTAACTATGATTACAAAAAAGGGTAATCGTATTATAATTCATAATAATTTTCATAATCCAGCGCGTCAACAGAGTAATATCATGCATGAAATAGCTCATATATTATGTGGGCATGAAGTAAAAGAATTACCTAAAGACTTAATTATACCATTTGGAATGAGAGATTTCGACAAAATTCAGGAAGAAGAAGCAATTTATTTAGGTGCAACGCTACTATTATCTAAGCCATGCCTTCTTTGGGCTAGAAAAAGAAATATGAGAAATGAAGATATTGCAATTCACTTTAATGCAAGTATTGAAATGGTTAATTTTAGAATGGGTATAACTGGTTTGAATAAACCTTTTTTCAGGAAAAGTGCTTCGTAATAGTTTGTGGTTGAAACTGTAATTTGTCCTTTGTGGAACCTTATAGTATAGTTGCCAATAATCTATGAACTTTCTGCGCAGTCCCTAAACTGCAACCACCAATCTTAGCAGCACGTCTGAGCGACTCACCATTTTTCAACTCTTTTACAACTGCCTTATATTTTTTAATAAATTCATCATCCGTCATTTTTGCACCATATAATCTACCATTGTACTTTCCACTAATCTTTGCCAACTCTATGCCTTGACGCTGGCGTTCAAGCATATTATCCCGTTCCATTTCTGCCACGTTGCCAAGTACGCTGACTATCATCTTAAAAGTAGGATTAGGCCTGTTGGAATCTACTAATGAAAACATACCTATATTTTCTACAAACAATTTAATTGACCTCTGATTAAAGAACTCGATCATAGTTAAAATATCTATTATGTTGCGACCAAGTCGATCGATGGACGAAATGTGTATCTCTGTAACAGATGAATTCTCTATATCGGTTAGAAGTTTTTTAGCTTCCTTTCTTTCTGAAAATTTTATCGATCCCGATATCTTATCCACGTAAATTTTGGAAAATTCCTTACTATTTATCTCTTGACGAGATGTGTTTTGGTCTTCACTTGAAACACGAATATATTTTACTTTCGTCATAACTACAGAATTTATTAGCAAATATAGTGTATATTTTTAGGGTGGCAATAGTATACACCTGATATATAGTGAAATTATAGTTCTGGAACCGTAACAATTTAGAGTATGCCCTATTAATATACATTAGCAGGGCAAGCAACTTATTTGTCAAAACTTATATATTTTTTTTCGTGATTAATTAATTTCAATTTAGTTTTTCCGTAACAAAAGTTGGATGTCCACTATATTTGGCAGTAAAGCAACCCTTGATAATTTGTGTTGTACGTTCCACATCATTGTCACCTACTAACCAAGCATCATGAATGGTATAATATTTTATCCCCGCTGCGTTAAGTTCAGAGGTAATGATGTCTATACATATTTTGGACTCTGCTTTTTGCATTTTTATGGCTAATTGGTTGTGCTTTTCACGCTTTTGAGCTTCAACCCAGTTCATGATCGTAGGAAATTCTTTTTTGAACAGGCTCTTTTCTTTACTATACGATGCATTCTTAGAGTAAAATATGCAAAACATCATTTCTTTTATTTTTTTCCTCTTCACTTTAAATTCATCTTCGGTCATTGTATTGACTTCTTGTCGATAAAACTTATACATCATGTATTCGTAAAATTGTCCAGTTGATGTTAGTTCAGAATATTTTGCCAGTTCTTCTTTATCTAATTCATCATTATGTGCATCTTTGAGCATCAACGACAGCAGGTACGGCTGGCTGTTCGTTATATCAATCTGCGTAAGTTCTTTTGTCGTTATAAACTGCTTCAATTCCGATTTCAAATTGGTGAGATTGGTATCCACGCGACCATTGGTTTTATTTTTTTTGAAAAATAGATCTCTATCTTTGATAGCATTTATGGACATATAATGAGAGTTATATCTATTAAGCGCTTTAATAATTCCTGTTGTGTTACTTGAATCGGTATTTCTAATAGCTTTTGCATATTGTTGTTTGATATACTTAGCTGCCGCCTCATAATCAATGTCAAATGTGTTCATGAAATGATCACGTGCTGGTTTTAGAGTATCATTTACAAAATTATTTCTTTCGTTTTTGTTACGGAAAATATTCTTGACAAGGGTTTGGTTAGATAATTTAACAATCACTAGTTTAGACAGCAATGCATCATTGAACTTATAACCTTTTGATTTACCCCTTATGGCACTAGACAGCTCATCACACTCAATGATGCCATAGTCTTTTAAATAGTTTTTTGCTTTTTCACAACTAATCCCATTGGTGATTATATCTCTGAAATAATTACCTGGTATGTCCGTATATGTGCTACTATAGTTCGTATCCTTTTTATGATAAACGGAAATTCTAAATATCATGTCACAAATGACATAAAGGTGCTCTTTGTTGCTGTATTTTGATTTTTTAATGAGCGCTAATACTTTGCGCGGTAGATAACGATTTACTGTTTTAGTCATTATTTAGTGTCATACTTTTTAAGTTGTGTCAATTTTTTACATCCAGACACCCCTGGGTCAATTACTTCCCAGGTGGATGAATAAAAATATTTATTAGTGTATATATTAAAATTCATTGCTCTCTATGGTCCTTTATAGTTGATTACCAAAAACTTCATAAAGGCATCTACGGATTAAAACCTTTGTCTATATACTTATATGATGACTTTAGTCATTTGTTTAGATAATTTTTAATTAAAAACGCATAAATCATCATGTTGTCAATGGTAGTAAGGCTTTATAGGTGTTTTATCTGTCGAGAATTGTACTGCATAAGAGTGGTTAAAGAATGTAGATAACTACTAGTAGAAAGAGCAGGGTCCAATGAAGTGGCAAAAGAAACAAAGTAGATTGTTATGTTATTTACATGTTTTATAATCAATAATCTCTAAACCAAGGTTACGGCAGTGACAGCAACGGTTTTTCGGTATTTTACCTCTTCAAAAGTGTACTACATAAGAGAGGTTTAATAAATAGAGATATCTAGTAGAATGAGTTGATCCGGCGAAATGGCAAAAGGAATAAACTAGATTGTTATATTATTTCCATGTTTTTTAAATAATAATGCCTAAACCGAGGTTACGTCATTGATAACAAGGCTTTACACGTATATCGCCCCCTTAAAAGTGTACTACATAAGAGGGGTTTAATAAATAGAGATAATTATAAGTGAGGGATGAAAGTGTCATAGTGTTTAATAATTACTAAATCACTATTTTGCTATAATCATTAGCTTTCTAATGTGCACTTGAGCCTAATGAGAAAGCAATTTAATGCTGCTTTTGCCGACCCCAAAGTCGAGCAAAAGAATTATGGCGATTTATGGAAGGTGGAACAGGAGTCAAGCAGTCATTCAATCTCAAAAGCGAATTGATTGGTTATCACCGTTTCGCTTTTGATAAAATTAAAATTGTGCTGTTGATACTTATTATTAGTCAAGAATACATTGTTGTCAAATTCAGCTACAGTGAAGATAAAATCATCAATATACAGTTGTTGGTCATCAATTTCTAAATATTGCTGACACAGTAGTCCAATTGTTTTTTGAACTACATAAATACCTTTTTCAAGTTTATTGGAAACAAAACTTTGATTTTCCTCTAAATTGAATAGTGGAAATAGGACATTTTTATTGAACAATTCATGAGATTGTATTTTTAATACCTTGTGCCGATTATACCAAATTTCGATATGACCTTTAGTAGTGTTGAGCATACCACTAACCTTGGCCGAATTAATATCCGCTAGTTCTTTAAACAGAGGATCTTTCAAATCATAATAAAAAAAGGGGTCTAGAAGTAAATCAGTAAGTGATCTGTTTTTTCTAGAACCAAAATCTGACCACAGTTCATAGGTAGCTGGGGCCAACTGCAGCTGCCGTATTTCAATGCCTTCACCAAATGTATTTACTTTTATTTTAGGCATCATTTTTTTATTATAAGTATAGATAGCTATACCTTAAGTTATTATAATTTCTTCTTTAGTCTTATTTACATTGCAAAGGTAATGCTATCGAGCGCTAAATTATGACGTGCTAAATTTCTTTAAATATCACTAATTATGGGTATTGTAATACTGATAATAAAAGTATTTATTGTGTACCGAAATATGGGTGCTATTTTTCAAAAGCTATTCAGTTGATTTTGCTGATTAGTAAGCTAAATAACTTATATAATAGTTACTTTAGCTACCCAAAATCAATTTTATAAATAAACTCGAGCGTAAAAGTCACTGACTAACTGCTACATACACAATAAAAATTTTCAATGGCAATCAAAAAATCAGAATTATACAGCTCATTATGGGCTAGTTGCGATGAGTTACGAGGCGGAATGGACGCTTCACAATACAAAGATTACGTACTCACCATGTTGTTTGTAAAGTACATTTCAGACAAGGCGAAGAAAGACGATAGCTTTGCAATTGTGGTACCAACAGCAGCTTCTTTTGATGCTATGGTTCAATTAATAGGCACACCTAACATTGGTGATGACATCAACAAAAAAATATTGAATGTCATTAAAGAGGAAAATGGATTAAACGATTTCCCTGACTTCAATGATGAAAATAAATTAGGTAAAGGAAAAGATCTGGTTGATACGGTATCCAATTTGGTGCGTATATTCAATGATAATAGTTTAGATTTTTCTAAAAACTCTGCCGAAGGCGATGATATATTAGGTGACGCTTATGAGTACTTAATGCGTCATTTTGCTACGGAATCAGGGAAATCAAAAGGGCAGTTCTATACACCTGCCGAAGTATCTCGCATCCTGGCAAAAGTAATTGGTATTAGTCC
Source organism: Flavobacterium sp. DW-iso2 (assembly GCF_058725285.1). NCBI lineage: Bacteria > Pseudomonadati > Bacteroidota > Flavobacteriia > Flavobacteriales > Flavobacteriaceae > Flavobacterium > Flavobacterium sp. DW-iso2. The sequence continues at coordinate 90,143 of NZ_JBZXDY010000009.1, forward strand.
GAGCAATGCCACCACCCAAACCACGGCTTATGATCCGACAGCGGGGAGCGGAAGTTTGCTGCTGAAAGTAATGAACGAAGCAGGAAAAGGCATTGATTTATACGGTCAAGAAAAAGAGACGGCTACAGCCAACTTAGCACACATGAACATGATATTACATGGTGCTGAAACGGCGACCATTGTAGCTGATAACACCCTAACACGTCCTGCATTTACTGAAAACGGAAAGCTAAAACGTTTTGACTACGTGGTTAGTAATCCACCATTTTCGTTAAAAAGCTGGAGTAATGGTTTAAATATCGAAAGTGATGAATTTGATCGTTTTGAACTAGGAGTACCACCCGAAAAGAATGGTGATTATGCGTTCTTATTACACATTTTACAATCTTTAAAATCAACAGGAAAAGCTGCAGTTGTTCTGCCTCACGGTGTTTTGTTTAGAGGAAACGCCGAGGGCGAAATTCGAAAAAACATATTAAAAAAAGGTTACATCAAAGGCATTATTGGATTACCTGCCAACTTGTTTTACGGGACAGGAATCCCCGCTTGTATTATTATTTTGGATAGAGAAAATGCAGAGCACCGTAAAGGGATCTTCATGGTAGATGCCAGTAAAGGATTTACCAAAGATGGTAACAAGAACCGCTTGCGCGAACAAGACATTCGAAAAATCACCGATGTATTTACTACCCAAATAGAAGTGCCTAAGTTTAGCAGAATGGTACCTATTAGTGAAATAGCCGATGCTAAGAACAATTACAACCTGAACATCCCTCGTTATATAGACACACAAGAAGCAGAAGATTTACAAAATATAGAAGCCCATTTACAAGGAGGAATCCCACTGGTAGATGTAGACGCTTTACAAAATTACTGGAATGTATTCCCTAATTTACGCAACAGTTTATTCAAACCATTGCGAAATGGATTTGTCGAGGTTACCATTCCTATAACGGACCTGAAAACTACTATTTTCGACCATAGTGAGTTTGTGGCTTTTAATACAAATTTACAAGAGACTTTTGACCAATGGATGAGTGAACAGCAAGAACAGTGGGGAAAACTAACTGTAGGAACCCATCCTAAAGAAATTATTGCCCAAGCTGGCGAAACCTTATTGGATTCTTTCGAAAGCAATGCATTGGTGAATGGTTACGATATGTACCAACACCTAATGCACTACTGGAACGAAACGATGCAAGACGATGTGTACTCGATAGCCATAGACGGATGGAAAGCGGGTAACGAGTACAAACGTTTGGTGGTAAAAGGCAAAAAAGGCAAAGATGGTAAATTAGCCAAAGACAAAGAAATTGGTGGACTGGCTGGCGTAGAAGGTAGAATTATACCGCCCCAATTGTTGATTAAGATATTTTTTACTACCGAGCAAAATATCATTTCAACCCAAGAACAATTGGTAGAAACTGCCCAAGTCAGATTGACAGAATTAGAAGAAGAACATAGCGGTGAAGAAGGCTTGTTTGCCGATTTAGAAAAGGTAAATGCAACTGAGGTAGCTAAATTATTGAAAGAAAAGCAAAAAGAAGCTAAGACGAATGTCACACTGAGCGAAGTCGAAGTGTTAAAAGAATACATTGCCAATACAGAAGTAATTAAAAAGACCAATGCTGAGATTAAGAAGTTAAACGAAGCCTTGGAAAAAGCTGTCGTTGACAAATATGCAACTTTACCCGAAGCCATTATTAAAGATGCTATTTTGAACTACAAATGGAAAGCACATTTACAAGCTTGCTTACAACAAGAACAAGAACGCATTAGCCAAAACCTAACCCAACGCATTAAAACATTGGTAGAACGATATACAACGACTTTAATAAGCTTAGATAACCAAGCCAATGAAGCTGCTGCCAAAGTAAAGTTACACCTTGAAAAAATGGGATGGTCATGGTAAAAACAGGATACAAACATACAGAGATTGGTCTGATTCCTGAGGATTGGAATATTGTAAAAATTGGTGATTCCTTTGCTTTTAAGAATGGTTTAAATAAAGAAAAAGAATATTTTGGTTATGGCTATCCTATTGCAAATTATATGGATGTTTATAAAAATACTTATTTGAACTCTTTCAAAATTAAGGGCAAAGTTTATGTTTCTAGCACTGAATTACGAGGCTTCAAAGTTGATAAAGGAGATGTTTTATTTACTCGAACTTCTGAAACACATGAAGAAATAGGATTGACAGCTGTTATTACTTCGAACTTAATAAACACTGTATTTAGTGGATTCTTATTAAGAGCTAAACCTTACAATGAACTTTTTGACAATGAATTTTGTAGATTTTGTTTTGATAATGAAATTGTAAGAACACAAATAATTAGTAATGCATCATACACAACGAGGGCTTTAACTAATGGTAGGGTTCTAAGCGCGATTCAAATCCCACTACCACCACTTCCAGAACAACAAGCCATAGCCGAAGCATTAAGCGATGCTGATGCTTGGATCGAAAGCTTAGGACAACTTATTGCTAAAAAACGCCTACTCAAACAAGGTGCTATGCAGGAATTGTTGACACCAAAGGAAGATTGGGAAGTTAAGAAGTTGGGGGAAATTGCAGAGATTGCAACAGGAACAACACCTTCAACAAGAGATTTAGATAATTATGGTTCTGATTATTGCTTTGTTAGTCCAACTGATTTAGGCGAGGTTAAATATATTTTAAAAACAGTAAAAAATCTTTCTAAAAAGGGTTTTAATATTTCAAGAAAATTTCCAAAACACTCAATATTATTTACTTGTATAGGTTCAACAATTGGTAAATCTGGTATTACTTCATTTGAAATGACATCTAATCAACAAATAAATGCAGTATTTCCTGATAGCTCTTTTTCAACAGAATTTTTATACTACTATCTTAATTTAATTTCTGATAAAATAAAATCTTCCGCAAGTGAACAAGCTCTTCCAATGATAAATAAAACAGAGTTTGAAAAAATATTAATCAGTTTACCAAATTTATTTGAACAGATCCACATTGCCACAATTATATCAGATATGGATTTGGAGTTAGAAGCTCTGCAGCAGCAATTAGAAAAAGCAAGGCAAATAAAACAAGGCATGATGCAGGAGTTGTTAACGGGAAGAATTAGACTGGTTTAATTAAATAAAAGTATGAAAATGAATAGCATAAAAATAAAAGAAAGGTTTTATTTAGAACTAGAGTTTATAGATTGGCTTACAGAAGCAACAGCGGTGAGTACCGATTCTGCCAAAAGTTATGGAGTCTATTTACAATCGGCATTTCAAAAGCTTAGAGCGATTAGTGAGAATTCTGGTAAGCATGAGCACTTATATTTTGAGCAAATAAAAGCAGCTGTTCAATCTGGGTACGAAAATTTAATAAGTGATTCTGTTTTAACTTTGTTTCAGTATTTATGCACAAATGGTATCGAAGATGAATTGCAATATTCTAAAAAGTACGTTCAAAACTGGCGAAGTGCCTTAATGCAATATGGAGAATTTTTAATAGAATGGAATTCGGAAAATGGTAAAGAAGGAATTCAAGAAAATGTAGAAGAAAATAGTGCTCTTGTATTGGATTATGAAATTGCCATTGGTGATGCCGTTACTTTTGATAAAAAAAATTTATATAAAGTTTTTACGCAAAGGTTATTGTCTCAAGATCGTTTTTATAGCAATGTCTATTTTCCAATCAGTTTGATAAAAAAAATATTCTACAAGCGAAAACAGAAGATAGTCTTTGATGCCTGTATAAATAAAATGTTAGACCACACCAAAATATTTTATGAAAGCGGATACTATCTACTAAAAGAAATTTCTCATATAGAATTAAAAAACGGACAAGTATATGTTACCAGTAAAAATAGAGAACATACTGTTTACACCAAAATGGCAGATAATAAAACAGTAGTTCCTATTACAACTCAACATCTTAAATTTATAGTTTTAGACCATGAGAAGCCTATGTTAGCCATCATGAATGAAAAACTATCAAATCTTTCACTATTTCAAGAAATTACTACGGTGATAAAAAAGTATACAAAGGGGGGCAAAATTGATAGAAAAATATTGGCTAAAATAAGTAAAGAATTGTTTACTGATGGATTTACAGATCAAATAGAACTGGAAGCGCTTGAAATAGAATTTGAACATATTTGTACGGATGTCACTTTACAGTTGATGGACACTAAGCAAAATGCATCAAAAGGAGCGTCTTATAACTGATTTCAACAATTGGAAGGGGATTTAAACCGATCGGTTTTGTCGGTATTTCGATTGATATTTGAAATAATTTTGATAATTACAATTAAATAATAGTACTATGGCATCCACAATTCACAAAGGAAATTCTACAAGCAGTAGTAACATTTTATTCACTTTTGATGGGAAACACCTTTTACAAGGTAACTCAACTAGCAGCAGCAATATTTTATACACTATTGACGGCTGCCATCTCTATAAAGGAAATTCAAATAGCAGTAGTAATATTATGTACACTTTTGACGGTAAACATTTCTATAAAGGAAACTCAACTAGTAGCAGTAATATCATTTACACTTTTGACGGTAAGCATATTTATAAAGGAAACTCAACGAGTAGTAGCAATATTCTTTACACTTTTGATGGTAAACATTTCTATAAAGGAAACTCAGCTAGTAGCAGCAATATCCTTTTAACGGTTATCGGTCATTTTTCGATGAGTATTTTCCCAGTGATTTTGTAGGTAAACTAAAATCGATCTCTATGTCAAAAACAGCCCAGATAAACCAAGTGCTTCAATCTTATTTTGAAGAAAATAAAAGTGTAAAAATCATTCCTGCAAAGGATATGATGCCTTATTTTATTTTGGCCGGTGTTTTTACTAAAGACATCAAAAATGGTTTGCCCATCCGTAATGTGTTGAGACGAATAGATAAAAACAACCAATTGCATTTGATACCTTATGTGTATGCAGAACGAAAAGAGGTGAATACCAATTGGTTTTTTCAACGGAGTACTAGTCAAGCAATAGACAAATCACAACCATTAGAGATTAAGCTAAAGTTGATACAACTTAAAGAACAGAAAACTAATTCCAGAAAAGATAGTGACGAACATTATGTTTTGGATTTGTGTGATGAGGTATTGCAGATAAAGGGGTTACGACAACATCGGTTTGATTTTTTGTTAGGTGATGCCAATGCACAAGGACGGAAAGCCAAATTACCCGTAGATAATTATTATCCAGAATTGAATTTGGTTGTAGAATATAAGGAACAGCAGCACAGCAAACCTAATAAACATTTTGATAAACCTGACTTGTTCACAGTGAGTGGTGTTCATCGTGGCAAACAAAGAAAAATATACGATCAACGAAGATTAGAAGTGTTGCCAAAACATGGGATTACCATAATTGAAATATCATATTCTGATTTTAGGTTTGATAAAAAAGATAAGATTTTGAGGGAGTACAACAAGGATTTGGCGGTAGTGAAAAAGGTATTGAAATAACGATTTGGTATGACGATGTGGGTGAATAGGTTTATAGAAAAATTAATGTAAAAGTACATGGTAGAAAAGTTATTGTTACTAAGAGAAAAAATTATTAGCGGTTATAAGGATGCTGATCATAGAAAAGTTTCAGATTTTAAAAATGAAATGGCAGTTACGAAGGACTATAACAGCAGACAATTACTCGAAATGTTGCAAAATGCAGATGATGCAAATTCTTCTGAGGTTTTAATAAATTGGGACTCTATAAATCATAATTTACAAATATGTAATAAAGGTAACGCTTTTTCTTACGAAGGATTTGAATCCTTGATGATTCCAAACTATACTTCAAAAACGTCAGGAACTTTTATCGGTAATAAAGGTTTAGGCTTTAGATCTTTATTGAATTGGTCAAAAGAAGTTGTAGTTTATAGTTCAGGTTGCAAAGTTTCATTTTCAAAAGATCGTGCAGAGCGAGTATTAGTAGATGAAATAAAGATAAGTGATGAAGAACTAAAACAATTAAATAAAAGAGGTGGTTTTTCGGATTTTACAAAACCATTTCCAATAATGGCTGCACCTGATATTGAGTATTATAAAGAAGTAGCTGATTGGACAACTATTATTGAATTGAAATATTATCCAAAACATAACGGTTCTATTGACGAACAAATAAAACAGGTTACTGAGGAGATATTACTTTTTTTAAATAATATCAATAGTATAAAAATTATAAAAAATAATATTGATATACTAAATCATAGAAGGGATAAATTTCCTTTCGAAGGATATGGAATAATTAAAATTGGTAGTAAACAGTGGAATGTATTTGAGGAAGAAGACTCATTACCTAATGAACATCAAGATACTGGATTATCATATAAACAAAAGTATAATATAAAAATTGCCTTTCAAGATGATTTGTCAGATTCAAATAATTATCTATTTAATTATTTTCCCACAAAAGTAAAGGTGCATCTACCATGTGTTTTACATGGAACTTTTGAGTTAAATAATAGTAGAGATCATCTAAATGACTCAGAAGTAAATAAATTTATCGTTAAAAAATATATTTCGTTATTTGATAAAGCAAGTGAATTTTTAAAATCAAAAGAAGTTAATTGGTTGCCATATAAATTATTGTTACCCGTCAAAATAGAATCAGATTCAACGATAGTTCCAATTTTATATGATCATCTTAAAAACTGCCTTGAAACTAAAAAAGTTTACCCTTGTGTTGATGAACACTATAGGGCAAAATCAAATATTTATTATTATGGCAACGAGTTCAATAAGTTTGTTAAAAATAATTTCAAATATCAATTTCCAAACTTCCTCATTCCTAGCGATAATAAAATTGCGGTTCAAATGTTGAATCCCCTAGAATTTTTAGAAAAAATTAATTTGATTTCTAAAGGAAATCTTCCTATTCCAACTAGGTCAAATTTGATTTTCGAATTGAGTAAAATTATAAGTTTATATTCTGAAGAATTGCGTTTTGATCTATTGATAAATAAGAATTCAAAAGTTGTATCATCAGCAAATACAGCATTTACGCCTCAGAATAATCAGGATTTAGTATTTGACATTCCTCATAAGTATGTAAGTTTAGATATAATCGATTCAGTGTTATTTGATGATCTAAATAATTTATTCAAAGTAAATTATAAAAGAGGAGAAACTGAAGCCAGAGAATTGCAAAGAAATATAAGATCTGTTTGTAATATTCAACCGTATGATAGTAGTAATATAATTGATAAAATAATTATTAGTTTTCACCAATATATTAACATAAACGAAGTAAATATCAGTGACAAGAAGATTGCAATTAAAGAAATGGTTAAAACTCTTTTCTCTATTTACAAAAGCATGGATAGAAGAATTGACGTGTTGAGTCAATCAATTTTATTACTTAATACTAAAGATGAAATAATTTCAGCAGATAACCTCTTTTTAGCATTGAGTTATTCTACTGAAAAAATTATTACATTTTGTTATGATGGGTTTTTAGATGAAACTTGTTATTTAAAGCAAATTTCTTATTGGGAATTTGATAAAGAGGATTTAGAATTAGTTGAAAGTTTCTTTAAATGGTTGGGAGTTAATTCTTTTTTGAAATGTGAAAAAATTAGTCTTAGCCACAAATGGGAATATACAAATTATTTCGACCTCATAAAAAGGAAGCAAAATTTATCTAGTGATTTTAAAATTGATAGAATTCTTCCTAAGACACAAGTGACTAAGATTAAGGATTTCGAAAAGATTATATCTTCCATTTCTGTCGAAAAAATTTTAATCTTGCTATATTTTGAGACTAATGTAAAAAGATTAATAATAGAAAACACTGAAGATGTTGATTGGCATTTTAGTAATTCAAATCGAGTCATTAAAACAGATATTAGTTTTATTAATTATCAATTTATAGTTAGTGGTATATTTGATAATATTCTATTACAGCCTTTTAGTACAGAAGTTAATAGATTTATTAATAATGGACTATTTGATTATGAAATTCCCGTTGAATTTGGAATTAACAAGATTGAAATAGATAGATTACTTGTATTTCTTGGAGCAAAAACAGATTTTAATACATTATCAATTAAAAGAGTGTTTGAGATTATCAAGCAAGTACCATCAATTGATTTAGCGAAGGACGGAAAAGGAACTCAAACATTGTATACTAGTGTTTTAGAAAATTTGACGATAAATAATATTACTGAGCAGGAAATAGAGGGGTTTTTCCCATTGTCATTTTTTGGCAAGAGTGGTAACCATAAGAATTATTTCGATAATACTGAATTATCTTACATAGCGAACTCTATATTCTCAAATCAAATTCTTGAAAACATTCCATTAGTAAACTTACCAAAGAGGATAAATGAAACAAATATTTTGAAATACTTTGGGATTAAAAGTCTGAAAGAGTCTGACATTAAAATAGATTACAATTCTTTAAAATGTAATTCATTGAATGTGAGTTTTAATAAAGTGTTTGAGAATTACAAACCCTATATTTTAATCTACCGATTATTTTCAGATAATCTTAGAAAGTCAGTAAATGAAGAAAAGCAAAGAGTAGACGAGAGTAATTTATTAAAAAAATTAAATATAACTTTAGTAAATGAATTGATGTATGACTTTAAAGGAAAAAGATTCACATTATCAGAGAATGACTTTATTGCGGAAGGAAATAACTTTTACATTAATGTTCCTCGTAGAATCTATAATTGTGAAGATATTTTCAAAGATTCTTTGGTTTGTGATTCTATGGCTGAAATCTTATGTGTTCAATTTAAAATTAATGAGTTAAAATCAGATTTTAGATTCATAATAAAAAATGACCTTAAGGATACCGATCATATTATTTCAAAAGAATTTTCAGATCATAGAGAATTAATTAGTACTTTATTGGGCGTTCCTAAACAAGCACTCACTTTTTGGAGTCATATTTTTGCTTTAAAAAACGAGAATATAAAAAATTCTATATTTAAAAATGAGGAAGATTTTCAAGTAAAAATTAAGGAGACGTTAGGTTTAGATGTTTCCATTTTGAATGTTGATTATGATGATTTTTTAAATGAATACTCTTTTCAACTTATATGTAAATTGTCTTCGATATTAAATATTTCAATTAAAGATATCAGAGAAAATGGTTTGTTGGAATGGCATAAGAAAAACTTATTAAATGTTTATTACGACTCTGAATATATGCTTAACTCGCTAATTTGGTATTATTTTTCCCTAAATCCAACAAAGCAAGTAGACTATATTGTAAATATTTTACAGTTAAAAAGGGACATTAAAGCAGCATTAAATATTTATTTTATAAATAATAGTGAAGCAAAATATGAACTTAATATAGACTATAGTAAAATTTTCAAAAATATAATTAAAAATGTAGTTGGCTTGGAATTAGATGTTAATACGAGCATGGAACCAACAATACTATATACTGAACTTTTGGATAGATATAACATAGATAAAAATGATATAGAAGATTCCATTCAGGGACTGTTGTATTTTCCATTGAATGAAGTTAAAATTGAAGAATATTTGAAGAGTCTTTGTGAAATTATTGAAGAAAAAGGGATTGAGAACGATGAAGTTAATTATGATACATTTGAAATTAATGATGTTACATCAGTTTCAACTAGTATTGTTATTCCCAATAAAAAATATGAAGATGAGAATCGGTCTTGGAAAAGCTCTAGAAAAGACGACGATAAAAATAGAAAACTTGGAAAAAAGGCAGAAATTGTAGCATATAGAGCACTTGTACTAAAATATGGTAACAACAATGTGAGATGGGTATCCTCTAATTCGGATACACCAGATAGGAGTGATACTTTTCATTACGATATTCTGTATAAAAATGAATTAGGACAATGGAAAAATTTAGAAGTTAAAAGTTTTAATGGAAGATATTTTAAAATATCAAAAGATGAATTAAATTTAGGACTTTCAGATTATAAAAATTTTGAAATAGGATTGGTTGAAAATAATAAACTTAATATCCTCAAAGATCTATTCTTATTTGATGTAAACGAAACATTATATAGTAATTCGAAATTTTCAATTGAATCTAACAATTACACAATATATTATTCTTTAAACCATGATTAACCCAATCGAACGCATCACTCAAAACCGAATCATCAAATTGTTTACCCAACAATTAGGCTACACTTACTATGGCAATTGGGAAGAGCGACCTAATAATGGTAATGTAGAACAAGACTACTTGCGAGTTTTTTTACTGAAACAAGGCTACACAGAAACCTTGGTAAACAAAGCCGTAAGCGAAGTTAGTCAATTGGCGAATAGTCACAGTGGTAATTTGTACGAGCGTAGCAAGAAAATGTACAATTTGTTGCGTTACGGGGTAAAAGCGCGTCCTGAATTAGGAGAACAGTTTGATACTGTCTTTCCTATTGATTGGCACCATTGGGAAAAGAATGATTTTGCTATTGCAGAAGAAGTAACACTTAATAATACAGAACACAGTCGCAGACCTGATATTGTACTATACATCAACGGAATTGCAGTTGGGATTTTAGAATTAAAGAGAGGAACAGTAGATATAGCCGAGAGTATTCGGCAGAACATATCCAACCAGCAAGGGAAGTTTAGTGAATGGTTCTTCACGACCACTCAAATTGTTCTGGCAGGGAATAATACACAAGGTTTACGTTACGGTACTATTGAAACACCTGAGAAATATTATTTGTCTTGGAAGGAAGATGAGAATGAAAATCATGACTACAAATTAGATAACTACTTGAAAAAGTTATGTGATAAGGAGCGATTGCTTGATATCATATACAATGGCGTTATTTATGATGCTGGGATAAAAAAATTACCAAGACCACACCAATATTTTTGTTTGAAAGAAGCACAAGACTTCGTAAGACGAAGAGAAGGCGGAATCATCTGGCACACTCAGGGATCGGGAAAATCGCTGATGATGGTTATGCTAGGGAAATGGATATTAGAAAATATCCCCAATTCACGTATCGTTATCATGACAGATAGAACCGAACTCGACGATCAAATAGAACGAGTCTTTAACGATGTTGGAGAAACTGATATTGCCAAAGCCAAATCAGGTAAAGATTTAATGGGGTATTTGCAATCGTCTCGACCAAGATTGATTTGTTCATTGATTCATAAATTTGGTGCTAAAGGCGAAACGGATTATGATGTATTTCTAAAAGAATTAAAAGACAATCCTATTCAAACACAGGGGGAGATTTTTGTGTTTGTAGATGAATGTCACCGTTCACAAGGCGGGAAACTGAATGAGATTATGAAAGCAGCATTACACAATGCCGTTTTTATTGGTTTCACTGGTACGCCTTTATTAAAACAGGACAAAAAAACCTCACAACATGTATTCGGTCGCTACATACATACTTATAAATTTAACGAAGCGGTAATTGATGGGGTAGTTAAAGATTTAATGTACGAAGGACGCTCGATTGAGCAAAATTTGACCTCGCAGACAAGGGTCGATCAATGGTTTGAGGCAAAAACTGCTGCCTTAAATGATTTCCAGAAAAATGAAATCAAAAAGAAGTGGGGTACGATGCAGAATGTACTGAGTTCCAAAAGTAGAATGGAGAAAATTGTTGCAGATATTTTATTGGATTTTAGTACCAAACCAAGGTTAAAACACGAAACAGGAAATGCTATTTTGGTAGCTTCATCTATTTATGAGGCAGCCAAGTATTACCAATTATTTTTAAATACTGAATTCAAAAATAAATGTGCGGTGGTAACATCTTATAATCCATTGGCAAGAGATGTTAGTTTGGAAGATACAGGTGCTGATACCGATACGGATAAGGAATTTATTTATAAGGTATACACTGATTTACTGAAAAATGTTAGTCCAAAAGGGAATAAATCTAAGACTGAAACCTACGAATCGGATGTAAAGGAACAATTCAGAAAAGAACCATCAAGAATGAAATTACTCATTGTAGTTTCTAAATTATTGACTGGGTTTGACGCACCACCATGTTCTTACATTTACATAGACAAAAAAATGCAAGATCATACTTTGTTTCAAGCTATTTGTCGTGTGAACCGTTTGGATACTGATGATAAAGACTATGGTTATATTGTCGATTATATGGAATTGTTTGGTAAAGTTACCGATGCCATTGATGTTTATACCTCAGAATTAGATAGTGAAGGTTTTACCAACGAGGAAGTATCGATTCAACTAAAAGACAGAATAAAAGTTGCTGCTGACCGATTAGAAGTGGCTATGGAAACGGTTGAGGCTATTTGTGAGAACGTAGATAGTCCAAAAAATGATTTAAGTTATATTCGTTATTTCTGTGGGAATACCGAGATCGCCGAAGAATTAAAAGGCAATGAATATAAACGAATGGCGTTATATAAATCCATAGTGGAATACATTCGAGCTTACGCTAACATGGCCGCAGATTTTGAAAATGCAGGTTATGATGCTAAAAGCATCAAACGTTTCAAAGACAAGTTAGAACACTATTTAAGCCTACGAGAAATAATTAGAATTGCTAGTAATGAAGTGATTGATTTGAAGCAGTACGAAGCAGATATGCGCTTTTTAATCGATACTTATATTAGAGCCGAAGAATCAGAGAAAATCACCCCATTCGATGATATTTCCTTATTGGATTTGATGGAGACGGATATGGACAAAGCAATAGATGCTTTACCAAAATCTATCCGAGGAAATAAAGAAGCTGTTTCTGAGGTGATGGAAAACAATGTTCGTAGTAAGATTGTTGAGGAACATCTTTTAGATCCTAAGTATTTTGAAAAAATGTCACTTTTGTTACAAGAATTGATTGAAGCTAGAAAGAGGGAAATGATTACCTACCAAGAGTACTTGCTTCAAATGGCTGAGTTGTCAAAAATGGTGAATAAAGGACAACAAGAAGATATTCCGGGAGCATTGAATTCGAAAGGAAAAGTAGCGTTATATCATTTGTTAGAAGATGAAAAACTGGCTATGGTATGTGACGAAGCTGTACAATATGCCAAACAAGATGGTTTTAGAGAAAACATGATGAAGCAGCGCAAGGTAAAAAAAGCCATCAATGATATAATTCAAAATGAAGAATTAGCCAATCAAGTATATCACATAATTGAGATACATAAAGACGAATATTAATGAGCATCACTATAGTAAATGTTGGCTCGGTTAGTGTAGAGGTTCAATTTAAACCAATAAAAAACTTGCACTTGAGTGTGCATCCCCCCTTTGGAAAGGTGACTGTGTCTTCACCTGATTTCTATGATTTAGAGAAAGTAGCCATCTATTTGGCTACCAAATTGGGCTGGATAAAAAGGGAGCAAAAGAAAATTGCAAGTCAAGATCGCGAAGCCGAGAAATTATATATAACCAAGGAAAGTCATCAGTTCTTTGGTAAGCGTTACTTGCTACAAATAGAAGAAGCAAAAAGGTCTAAAATCGTATTACAGCATAATAAAATAGTTCTATATGCCGTAAAAGATGCCACAGTAGCGCAGAAACAAAAAACTTTGTATGATTTCTACCGTAAAGAACTACGGCTAAAAATAGAAGCATTAGTTAGTCTTCATGCGGTTAAAATGCAAGTGCCTTATCCTGTATTCAAAATTCAAAGAATGAAAACAAAGTGGGGAAGTTGTGCCACCACGACAAATCGATTGCTTTTTAATATTGAATTAGCAAAAAAGCCTTTGGAATGCATTGAGTACATAGTGATTCACGAATTGGTTCATTTATTGGAACGTAAACACAATAAGAATTTTGTGCTACTCATGGATTGCTTTATGCCAGAATGGAGGGTACAAAAAAAAATATTGAATGAATTGCCAATTTAAAAAGTTGCCTATTATTTTTTCTAATAAAATGAATGAGTATGAATACGGAACATAATTGGAATGATTTCTTGTTGCCACAAGAGACAGAAGTTGAAAAAGTTTTACGTGAGAATTGGATAGCAGTAGATGGAACGTACAAAATCAATAGTAATGGAAGCATTGATGTAGAAGGTAATGTCAAGTTAACCGACAATGGGACGAAAAAGATACCCCTAGTCTTCAATATTGTCTCGGGAACTTTTGATTGTTCTAAGATGCGATTAACCACATTAGAAAACTGTCCTAAAAAAGTAGGAGGTGATTTTAATTGCTCATTTAATCAGTTAATGAGCCTAGAATATGCACCAATAGATGTAGGGGGTACTTTTATGTTTGATAATTCAGTGAAAAATCTTTACACAGGTTATTGTGTAAATAATTTTACTCAAGTATTTCGAAATTCAAAAGTTTGTACGTCGGAAGAGGACATAGAGGTTCCGCGCGATCATCTTAAGTTATTTTTCAAATATCAAGGTTGTTATGGGGTATGGGATAGCCTAGGTGTCTTTGATGAAATAAATTTCTCAGACCTACTGGAAGATTTAGAAGACGGACTTCGGTGAAAGTTAAGATCTAGTGAGATCATTGAAATAACTTATGCTAAGGGGTGATTGAGTTTTTTTTCAAGGTGTTATAATAGCTATGATTTGTAGAAAGTAATACATTAATATCCGTTCTTATTATTTCACTCTATGAGTTGTCTTACGCGTACATATCCAATAACGTACTGAATAAAAGCTTTTTTACCTTTCTTTTTCAAAAGAAGAATGTAAACGATTTAACAGTGTTGAAAGTTATTAATAGTCCCCAAATTTCTTCAAATAATGTGCTTTAGAAAAGGGAATACTACAATAAGAACAATGAAAGAGTTAGCTTGTACGCTGACTCTTTCATCGAGGATAGAATTACATTTGACTAGAATGAATAAAGATTGGACGGGTTTGTCCGGTTCGCTTTCTTTACAGCATTAAAAAACTTTTTTGCTTTATCTGACATTTTAGTCCGATTATATATGTGCACGCTGCTTGTCCTGTTTTTTTTACTTGGATGCGTTATGTAACTGATGTTTTTTTCTGCTACCTCAAGCAAGACTAAATTTGTAACGAAGGTACTTCTGAAATTATGAGTACTATAAAATTGATGATTTTTGATTCCAATCGTCTTTAAGACTCTTCTAATATTTAAGTTTAAGTTGCACAGGGTCAAACCTGTGAAATCAGGAAATTTATTTTCATTTTTTTGTAAAATTAAATGTACTTCCTTAAAGAGTGGCGTGTGGCATTCTGTCTTTGTTTTATCGTGGTAATTGTGTATAAAATCGAAATTAACATTATCTTTTGAGTAAGTTTCAATTTTTTTTCCATTAGTATGTGTCATGGTTTGATGCCTCATTCCCATTAAGGAGGCAATTATAATATAATTTTTGGCAAGCTCTAAATTGATTGAGGTTGATTTATAACTTATTACCTTTAGAATATCATTTTCGGTTAAAACAGCCTCGATTTTTTCAGTAATTGCATTAGAGTCGACTTTTATTATTAAATCTCGATCCTCTGCATTAAGACCTATTTCAACACCATTTTTCTCTGCTTGTCTACAAAAGTATAGTAGATTAGTTTGATATTGCTTTTTACTGTTGTCAGCTAGACCTTCCTTATTGTAGACTTTTCTTTTGTAGGTGTCAATTTTTATTACGCCTTTAGCAATATCATCAAGAACAGTCCAAATGTCTGTGTAGGTAGCTTTGTTTAGGTTATCAAAAGTCAAACGTATGTTTTTTACTTTTTCATATCTCTTTATTATATTACCTAAGGTAGCTCTGTTGGCTATTGTTTTATGTGCCAACTCTTCAATGTCGACACTTCCAATAAGGTTATATAGACGCGTAGTTTCAGTTTCTATAAAATCGGTGATATAAGTTGTTTCTTTAATTTTACGCGCTGATCTTTTGCTGGCGACCATAAGATAATCTTTCAAATCTTTAGGAGTAGGCTCTAAGCCTAGATTTGTAAAATGGCTGTCAGCACCGTTTAAATAAGTTTCAAAAAGAGCTATTTTATCTCGAACGGCCTTTGTTACCTTACTGTTTTTTTCTAATGTTGCCCCTTTATCATAATAGTAGTTATAAACACCTCTATTTTCTTTTATTATTCCGAAATGCGACGGTAAAACAGTGCATTCCAGTGAAAACTGAAATTTTTCATAAATGGCATCTTGATTTAGCTTATGTTTGAAAGCACAACTGATTTCAGCGTATACTCTTTCTTTTACTGTTCTTTTAGCTATGTCTTTACATTTTGCTTTCAATAGATATCTGACCTTAATATTTCTCATATGATGTTTTTTTTATCTTATATGAAACATTGAAGAGAAAGTTTTCTTTTTTTGCAAAAAATACTAATGTACCCAAACTAGTCTCTAATTTGGTCTCTAATTTTATGGTATTATTTGATATCTTATGGAAGCAATTGACAACTTTGGTTTTTGATATAACCGTTGTAACTATTGCTAGGTACAGATTTTCGTAGTGTTTATAGGGGATGCCGGACAAGCGAAAGCTCTTATCAACAGATAAGTAATTCATGCGTGTAACGAGATGTATTTGTTATGATTAGGGTCTTTTTTAATGTGCAATCGCTAATTAGATATCTAATTATCAGGTGCCAAAAAAAAACCACCGTGCAAAGGTAGTTTATTATTTTTAGGTTAAAATTATTTGGAAAGAAGAACTTTCTCTAATTCAACGACTTTAAGTTGGTTAAATGAGTCTTCGTAGGGAATAGTTGACAGTTGTATGACATTCTAGCCTTTAACTTAAAGCAATTTCAATAAAGCAAGTACAATACCAACTAAACCACCCACAACAGCGCCATTCAAGCGAATATATTGCAAATCATTGCCAACTTTATCTTCGATTTGTTCGACCAATTCTTTATTGTTGAGTTTCATCATGCTAGAGCGAACCATATTCCCGATTTCACTATGGAATTTCACCAACATTTCAGAAATGGTTTCACGAATCCAAATGTTTATTTTTTGTTGGGCGTCTAAATCCTGCTGTAAATCAGCTAACATGCGATTTAGATTCGAAATTAAGAATTGCATCAATGGAGTTTCATTATTTTCAAGCTGCGCTGCAAGAGTTTGTTTGGAACGACTTAAAAGAGTATGAATCACTTTTTCTTCTTCCACATGCTGCATAACACGTTCTTTTAGGTTCTGGATTAGCTTGATAGACTTTTCATCGCCCGAAGTTAGTTCTTTAGCAAATTCAAGAATCCAGTTGTCAAATTTGGCACGAATGGGGTGATTAACATCTGTTTTGGATTCAGATATGAGTTCTTTTGCTTTAGTCAGAAGTTCATCTGCAATAAGGTCTAAATCTATTCCTCCGCTTTTTTCGGCTAAAAACAAGGCTGTTTTTTTGAGAAAACCTTTATCCGAGTATTCATCGGCTGCATCTTTAAGCTTAGAAAGAAGCAAGTTTTTTGTCTCGGGATTAGTAAGAGCGGAAGCGCTCTCCTCGATAATCAGTTCCCATATTTGGTGATGGTCTCCGTTTTTGATGGATTTTTCTATCCAAGTTCCCAGCGGGGAAGCCAAATCTATACTGAGAATCTGCTCTCGTAATATTTTTTGCAAAGCATTTGCAAATTTTGGATTGTCTAATTCGTTGGCTAATTTTAAAACTATATTTTGAATCAAATGAATTGCATTCTGTTGATTTTTGGGTTGTTGGATGAAATTCAAAATGGTTTTAGCCAAGTCCACTTCATTTAGTTTCTCAGCAATAACGTCAGGCGAAAGCCATTTATTAGTCACTAAATCGACGATTCCTTCTGTCAGTTTTTCTCGGTTTTTGGCGATAATGTTTGTGTGCTTACGTACAAAGGGAATTGGAATTTCATGAAACAAAGCACTAACTGCAAACCAGTCAGCAAATCCACCGATGGTTGCCGCCTCAAAACCTGCTGTGACAATTTTCCATCCTTGATGGTTTAGAATGTCCAAACGCAGTAGTGATTCAAAAAGTACTAGGCCTCCGAAGGCAACAAATAAAGAGATCGATCCGAGGTTGTTTTTCATGAATATTATTAGTTTAAAAGGACTTCGTAACTAGTAGAAATGTAAGTAATTATTGTGGAATATTTTTCAGAAAACCGTTTTTTTTATAAAAGAGAAACATAAAAATAATAGTTGTACTGGAATTATTTTTGAAGATACTGCGACAAAAAGGGACTTAGATCCAACTGATGTAATTGTTGCGGTACAGCTATAAATGGTTTTCTTGTAAAATTTTCGTTGGTTAGATAATACTGAAGGCCATTTTGGGTAATAATCCCTTCAATTTGATGAAAAGGAAGCGCTATTTTTATTTTTCGTTTGTTACCCGAAAAGAATGCTGAATGGTCGTAATCATAGAAAAGATAGACAAACGGAGATAGCGATTTACTGTAGCCACTTAAGACAAGTAATTTTTTATCGGGTAGAATTGTAGCCGACGTAATCAAGCCTTTTACATTAAAAGTGTCTTTCAATCGTGCCGTATAATTGCCGGGAATTTTTGGGATGACATATACAGTCGTTCTTTTTTGCTTCCATTGTTTTGTAAATAAGTAGATGCTGTCATCGATGACGACAAAGGCTTCACAATCAAAATTAGTCGTATTAGATTTTAGTTTTGTAAAGTTAGTTTGATTAGAATACGAGAATGAGATGGTATCAATTTTCTGAATATTCCCTTCAATAGATTTTTTTTCAATTCTTAAAATATGAAGGTCTTTTCTGTTTCCGGAGACATTGTTTCCAAAATCACCAACATAGAAATAGCTGCTGTCTTGCGCAATCTCCTCCCAGTCTTTGTTAGCTACTTTTTGTAGTACTATTTTCTTTTTAATCACTCCGCTTGTATCGACTCCATAAATCGTGGTGTCCGTATCATCGTTTGTCGTCCATAATAGATTATCGCTAAAGGTTAAACCAGATGTTTCATGCAGAACTGCTGGCAATTGCGCAGAATATCTCGGTTTTACTTTTGCTGAACGATAGCTGCAACTACCATCATTTATAGTTGCGGACGGATTGAAGGTTTTTGACAATGGGTCAGTACATCCCAAAATTTGGGCATGCATTTGACTGATCAAAAATAGGAATACTAATAAAAATGCTTTTTTCAATGACTTGGAATAGATTTGTTGCGGTCTTTTGTTTTTCAAAAGTAATTTATTCGCGGGATTAAAATTAGAATTGAGATTGAATCATTAGGTTTTATTTAGACAATTGCTACTGTATTGTAGTTTACCGTTGTGATTTTACATCTTAAAAGATATCTTTGAGACATGCAATTGTCAGTAATCATCCTCAACTATAACGTGCGCTATTTCTTAGAATTATGCGTTTTAAGTGTACAAAGTGCTTTAGAGCATATTGAGGGCGAAATAATCGTCGTCGATAACAACTCGCAAGATGATAGTTGCAAAATGATGAAGCAGCGTTTTCCAAATGTAAAACTCATAGAAAACAAAGGTAATTACGGTTTTCCAAAAGGGAATAATATAGGGGTTGCCGCCGCTCAGGGCGAATATATTTGCATCTTGAACCCCGATACCGTGGTTGCCGAGGATACTTTTACAAAAGTATTGGCTTTCGCCGAAAGGCAAAAAGACTTAGGGATCGTGGGGGTAAAACTAATCGACGGGGCAGGTAATTTTCTGCCTGAAAGTAAAAGAGGGGTGCCTACGCCTTTTGTCGCTTTTACTAAAATGATGGGACTTTACAAGGCGTTTCCAAAAGTGAAAGTCCTAGGAAAGTATTATGCACAACATGTATCGGAAAACGAAACGGCGAAAGTAGATATTCTCGTTGGCGCTTTTATGCTGATGAAACACAATTTATATCTGGAATTAGGGGGGTTTGATGAGAACTGTTTCATGTATTCAGACGACATAGATTTGTCCTATAGAATGCTGCTTAAAGGAAAATCGAACTATTATTATCCCAAAACAACAGTGATGCATTTTAAGGGCGAAAGCACTATTAAGGACGGAGTTTACATGAAGCGGTTTCAGGAAGCCATGGAGTTTTTCTATAAAAAACACTTCGAGGTTTCGAGGTTTTTTTCGTTTTTTATGAAAACAGGAATTCTGTTTTTTTCTTTTATTAAAATGTTTCAAGGTCAAGCCAAAGAAAAAAAGATCTCACAGTCCTATGTCTTATATTCTTCTAGTGATGAGTTAATTGAAAAAATAGTGTCAAAACTTCAAAAAAAAGTATTTTTTCACGATTTGAAAACAGAAAAAATGGTAATTTCGTCAAAGATTTCATTGGATACAAAAACAGAAATGGTATTGGATAATAATTATGTTTCTTTTAAGGAGATTATAAATTTTATAGAATCGTTAAAAAACAAGGGGTTATCCTTTAAATTATTACCAAAAAACACCGCTTTTCTTATAGGTAGTGATAATTCTAATGAAAGAGGAGCGATTGTAAAATTAGAGTGATAAATTACATTTAATGTAATTTATGTTTAAAATATTTAGTAATTTCGCAAACTGAAAACAAAAACGCCTTCTTAGGTTAACAATATGGCAAAATTTGAATTAAAACTTCCTAAAATGGGAGAAAGTGTCGCAGAAGCAACCATTACAAACTGGTTAAAAGAAGTAGGCGACAAAATTGAAGCGGATGAAGCGGTACTTGAAATTGCAACTGATAAGGTTGACAGTGAGGTACCGAGTGAGGTTTCAGGTATTTTGGTGGAACAATTATTTGGTAAAGATGATTTAGTTCAAGTGGGTCAAACCATTGCTATTATTGAAACCGAAGGTGGAGAGATGGTTTCAGTTGTTAAAACAGCTGCAACTCCAGAGGCTGTAGCCGAAGTAACAAAAACGGTTGATGCCGCTAAAGATAGCGTGGCAACACCAACTGATTTTTCTGATTCTGATAAATTCTTTTCTCCATTGGTGAAAAATATTGCTTCAGCAGAAGGTATTTCTGTTGCTGAATTAGAGCAGATTAATGGTACAGGAAAAGACGGAAGAGTTACTAAAAATGATATTTTAGAATACGTTAAAAATAAAGGAAGTCAAGCAGTTGTTGCTCCGGCAAAAACGGTTGAAGCTCCTAAGGTTGTGCAAGCAGCAGCTCCATTAGCACAAAAAGCAGCACCTGTTTCGGTAAACGGTGGTGATGAGATTGTAGAAATGGACAGAATGCGCAAGCTTATTGCGGGTTACATGGTCGCTTCTGTACAAACTTCAGCACACGTGCAATCGTTCATCGAGGTAGATGTGACTAACATTGTAAAATGGAGAGAAAAAAATAAAAATATTTTCGAAAAAAGAGAAGGGGAGAAATTGACCTATACTCCAATATTCATGGAAGCGGTGGCTAAAGCATTGAAAGATTTTCCAGGTTTGAATATTTCTGTAGATGGTGATTATATCATCAAAAAGAAAAACATCAATTTGGGTATGGCTGCATCATTGCCTAACGGTAATTTAATTGTTCCTGTTATTAAAAATGCAGATCAATTGAACTTGGTAGGAATGGCCAAAGCCGTGAATGATCTTGGTGGACGTGCTAAAGCAGGAAAATTGAAACCGGATGACACGCAAGGCGGAACTTATACGGTTACCAATGTAGGGACATTTGGAAGTGTTTTTGGAACGCCAATTTTAAATCAGCCGCAAGTTGGGATTTTAGCTCTTGGAGCGATTAGAAAAGTACCAGCAGTGATAGAAACCCCGGAAGGTGATTTTATTGGAATTCGTCAAAAAATGTTCCTTTCGCACAGTTATGACCATCGTGTTGTAGATGGAGCATTGGGGGGTGGCTTCGTAAAACGAGTTGCTGAATACCTAGAAGCATTTGATGTGAATAGAGATATTTAATATTGAAATAAATACATAATAGAGCCCAACAGATTTTTTAAATTTGTTGGGTTTTGTTTTTTTAAATAGACTTCCGCAGCAAAAAGCTTTGTTCTTTTAGACGAAATTAATGTCTGATAATTGGTGAAATTCAGCTTTAAAATTTACATTTGTATGATAATAAAAACAAAAAATGGAACTCAAACTTAATAAACCAATCTGCTTTTTTGACCTTGAAACCACTGGAATTGATGTTGGAAAAGACAGAATTGTAGAAATATCAATATTTAAAGTTTTTCCTAACGGAAACAAAGAAAGCAAAACATGGTTAGTGAATCCTACGATTCCAATTCCGGCTCAAACTACTGCGGTACACGGAATCACGGATGAAAAAGTGGCGAATGAGCCTACTTTTAAGGAGTTGGCTTCACAAGTTCATATCATGATCAAAGACTGTGATTTGGCTGGATTTAACTCTGATCGTTTTGATATTCCTTTGTTAGCAGAAGAATTACTTCGTGCAGGAGTTGATTTTGATATGAAAAACAGTGTTTCTGTAGATGTTCAAACGATTTTTCACAAAAAAGAAGAGCGTACGTTAAGTGCAGCTTTAAAGTTCTATTGTGGGCAAAGTTTAGAAAATGCGCATTCAGCGGAGGCAGATACTATGGCGACTTATGAAATATTAAAAGCGCAGTTAGAACGTTATCCAGATTTACAGAATGACATGAAAGCGTTATCGGAATTCTCGACAAGAAAGAAAATTGCTGATTTTGCAGGAATGATTGCATTTGATAAAGACGATGAAGAAATTTTTGCTTTTGGAAAACACAAAGGAGTAAAAGTTGATAAAATTTTAGAAACAGAACCGGGCTATTTTAGTTGGATACAAAATGCAGATTTTCCTTTATATACTAAAAAGGTGTTAACGGCGATTAAACTTAGAAAACTGAATACTAAAAACTAGGTAATTAGTGATTAGTGAATAGTGAAATAGACTATTTACTATTTACTATTTACTATTCACTATAAAGAAATGAAAATAATCTGTATTGGTAGAAATTATGCTAACCACATAGAAGAATTGCAGAACGAGCGACCTACGGAGCCTGTTATTTTTATGAAGCCCGATTCGGCGATTTTATTAAAGCAACATCCCTTTGTGATTCCGGAGTTTTCGGAGGATATACATCATGAAATTGAAATTATTGTTAAAATAAATAAGGTTGGAAAATACATAGAACCTAAGTTTGCTCATAAATATTATGAGGAGATTAGCGTAGGGATTGATTTCACTGCCAGGGATTTACAAGCAAAACTAAAAGCTAAAGGATTGCCTTGGGAAAAAGCGAAGGCATTTGATGGTTCAGCGGTAGTAGGCGATTTTTTACCAAAAGAACAATTTAGTTCGTTAGAAAATCTTACATTTGAGTTAACCAATAACGGTAAAACGGTTCAAATAAGTAATTCCAGTTACATGTTGTGGAAAATCGATGAGCTTATTTCATATGTTTCTCAATTTTTTACATTGAAAATTGGAGATATTATTTTTACAGGAACCCCTGAAGGGGTGGCTGCTGTAAAACCAGACGACGTGTTAGAAGGATTTTTAGAAGGACAAAAACTATTTAGAATACAAGTAAAATAATGGCTTTAAACTACAACCTTGCAAAAGTGTACGCACTTTCAGATAACGACCCAGAATTTGTAAATGAAATTCTAACGTTGTTCGTTACTGAAGTTCCAGAAGATTTGGCACAAATCAAAGAAGGAATTAAAAAGAAAGATCATAAGCACGCCTATGCTTATGCACATAAAATAAAACCAACCCTAGACTTGCTCGGGTTAAATGTGGCCTTTGAGGAAATTCTTCAGGTGGAAGCGTGGACAAAAATTGAAGGAAAAAGAAAAGATATAGATCATACTTTTAAGAGTATAAAGACTCAGGTAAAAGATGCCATCAAAGAAATAAAAAAGGATTTTGACTTATAAAGAAGTGTCAATCCTTATTTTTAAACACTAAAATTCAACATTCAAATTATTTGAATGTTGAATTTTAGGTATAAAGCAAAACCTAAATTCAAAGAAAAAAAATGAAGGCAACCATAGTTACTATAGGAGATGAGATTTTAATTGGGCAAATTATTGATACCAATTCAGCTTTTATAGCAAAGTCGCTAGATAAAATTGGAGTTGAAATCAACGAAATGATATCGATTAGCGATGATAAACAACATATATTAGATACGTTTCAAAAGCTTCAAAACACCGTCGATTTAGTCATTATTACTGGAGGTCTTGGGCCAACAAAAGATGATGTAACTAAAAAAACTTTTTGCGATTATTTTGAAGATGAATTGGTTGTGAACCAATCTGTTTTGGTACATGTAACTGAGATGATAGAAGGTTTCTATAAGCGGACGATTACACAGATTAACAAAGATCAGGCGCTTGTTCCGTCAAAATGTACTGTGCTGCACAATGCGGTGGGAACGGCTCCGGGGATGTGGATGAAAAAAGAAAATACTGTTTTTATTTCGCTTCCGGGGGTTCCGTATGAAATGAAATATCTGGTTGAAAGTGAAATAATACCAAAAGTAGTACGTGAATATAGTCGGCCGTATATCATACATAAAACTATTCTTACCTATGGGCAAGGGGAGAGTCTAGTTTCGGAACGAATTGAAGATTGGGAAAATAGCCTTCCGGAATTTTTAAAGCTAGCTTATCTACCGAGTCCAGGAAAAGTTCGTTTACGACTTTCAGCGCGAGGTACGAACAAAGAATTATTAGAAAACGCATTGGAGCAATATGTTAACTCGTTAGATGCAATTATAAATGATATAATTGTTGGTTTTGAAGAAGAGGAAACCATCGAATATGTTATTGGAAAAATGTTAAAACAACAGCGCAAGACGTTAGCTACCGCTGAAAGTTGTACGGGAGGCGCAATCGCATCGGTATTAACTTCTATAGCGGGCGCTTCAGAATATTTTAAGGGAAGTGTTGTGTCTTATGCTACGGGAGTTAAAACTGACGTTTTAGGGATTCCTGAGAGTGTAATTAAAGAATTTTCGGTAGTAAGTGCAGCAGTGGCTTCGGCGATGGCTTTGCGGGTAAAAGAAATTATGAATGCTGATTATGCGATTGCGACAACTGGGAACGCTGGTCCGACAAAAGGGGATGAAAATGCCGAAATAGGGACTGTTTTTATCGCCTTGGCTACGCCAAATGAAGTTATTGTTGAAGAATATAATTTTGGTCAACCCCGTGAGCAAGTGATAGATAGGGCGGTGATTAAAAGTTTAGAGTTATTGAAGAAAGAAATTTTTAAAAATGTCCTATAATTTTGTTGGTTTATAGGTTTATTTTTCTTTTCTTTGCACCCTGATTTTGAATAACGATTAAAAGAGATATATAATGTCAAGAGTTTGTGACCTTACAGGTAAAAGAGCGATGGTAGGAAATAACGTTTCTCACGCTATGAATAAAACTAAGAGAAAATTTTCTGTTAACTTAGTGAAAAAGCGTTTTTATCTTCCAGAAGAAGATAGATGGATTACTCTTAGAGTAGCAGCATCTACGGTAAAAACAATTAATAAAAATGGAATTGCTGCAGTTTTGAAAAAAGCTCAAGCGCAAGGATTTATTAAATAATCTTTAAATTCTAAAAAAAAAATAGCAAGATGGCAAAGAAAGGTAATAGAATCCAGGTAATTTTAGAATGTACTGAGCACAAAACTAGTGGTGTTGCAGGAACTTCAAGATACATAACGACGAAGAACAAAAAAAATACTCCAGATAGATTAGAGATTAAGAAATTTAATCCAGTCTTGAAACGTGTAACTCTTCACAAAGAAATTAAGTAATAATTAGAGATTTTAATATAAATCTCAAGTGGTCACATTTGTAGATTTTGTTTAAATTTAAATAACATTTGAATCATGGCAAAGAAAACAGTAGCAACGTTACAAACATCTTCTAAGAGATTATCAAAAGCCATCAAGATGGTGAAATCTCCAAAAACTGGGGCTTATACATTCGTAGAATCTATAATGGCACCTGAACTAGTTGATGAATTCTTGAAAAAGAATTAATTAAGAAATGCATTATATAGAAAAGCTACTTTCATTCGGAAGTAGCTTTTTTATTTTATATCTTTACCGTTCAGAAGAGCGTGTTAGTTCATTGTGTCTAATGCTTCATTCCTAACACTGGTAATACAATGAGTTTTTTTAAAAGAATATTTTCATCGGAAAAAAAAGAGACTTTAGATAAAAGTCTCGAAAAATCAAAAACAACTTTCTTTTCTAAGTTAAGTAAAGCTGTTGCGGGAAAGTCTAAAGTTGATGATGCTGTGTTGGATAATTTAGAGGAAATTCTAGTTTCCTCCGATGTAGGAGTGAATACCACCCTTAAAATCATTACCCGTATAGAAAGTCGTGTGGCGGCTGATAAATATCTAGGTATTGAAGAACTTAATAAAATTCTGCAAGAAGAAATTTCTGGTCTGCTTTCTGAAACCAATACAGGAGAAGCAACAGAATTTGTAATTCCAAAAGATAAAAAACCATATGTTTTAATGGTAGTAGGTGTAAATGGTGTTGGTAAAACAACGACTATTGGAAAACTTGCATACCAATTTAAAAAAGCGGGTTATAAAGTAGTTTTAGGTGCTGGAGATACCTTTCGTGCCGCTGCAATAGATCAATTACAAATTTGGGCTGACAGGGTAGGAGTTCCTATCGTTAGACAAAACATGGGTTCTGATCCTGCTTCGGTGGCATTTGATACTTTGCAATCAGCGGTTGCTCAAGATGCTGATATCGTAATAATTGATACGGCAGGACGCTTACACAACAAAGTCAATCTGATGAATGAATTGACCAAAGTAAAACGCGTGATGCAAAAAGTTGTTTCTGATGCTCCTCATGACGTTTTATTAGTTTTGGATGGTTCAACTGGTCAAAATGCTTTTGAGCAAGCTAAACAGTTCACAGCTGCTACTGAGGTGACTTCACTTGCTGTAACCAAATTAGACGGTACTGCAAAAGGTGGCGTTGTCATTGGGATTTCAGATCAATTTAAAATTCCTGTAAAATATATTGGAGTAGGCGAAGGAATAGAAGACCTGCAAGTATTCAATAAACACGAATTTGTAGATTCTTTCTTTAAATAAAATAACCCTATGAATTTCTCTTCAATTAAAAATACGAACCCGATCATTTTGTATTTAATCAGTGTTGTTTGCTTTGTTTTGTCAAATGTGATTCGAGATAAAAATGTTGTTCTTTATTATGTATTATTAATTGCAGGGGCATTATTTTTTATTTTTGGTTTCTTTAGAGCCAGGAAAAAGTGACTTAAAAGTATTGTTGTAATCACAGGTTACGTTTAAGCTGATTTTCTATATAATCTATCACTTTAGGAACTATGGATTCCACTATATCTACAGAAGAAATACTTCAAGAGCGAATTAAGGAATTATCTTGTTTGTATGATGTTTCGTCAGTGATTGTTCAGCATGAAGAATCGATCTCAGAGACTTTAGATAAGATTTGTTCTATTTTAAAAAATGCTTGGCGATTTTCAGAGCAATCAATTGTAGAATTGCAGCTAGAGAATTATTATTACGCCACGAGTGTAATCCCACAAAACACTGTTTTTCAAAGGTCATCTATAATCATTTTTAATGAAAATAAAGGATATGTAAAAGTGCATTATCCATCAGGTCAGTTTTCAAAAGATCACTTTTTGGCCGATGAGCAAAAGCTACTTAATAAAGTGTCTTCAGATATTAGTGTGTTTTATGAGCGACAATTAAATAAGGGGAAAGAAGAATTGTTGAAACGAAGTGTTGAACGAGCAGATCGTCTCTCTATTTTAGGAGAAATTACAGCTGGTATCGCTCACGAATTAAATACGCCACTAGGAAACATTCTTGGTTTTGCAGAGTTCATTCGAGAACGAACTAAAGATAAACAATCGCAATTAGACACCGATAAGATTATTAAGGCGGCTATCTATTCCAGGGAAGTGGTTAAGAAGCTTATGTTTTTTTCGTGCGAAATGCCACAAAACATGAAGTTTGTTAAAATTATACCGATTGTTTCAGAAGCATTAAGTTTATTGGGACCAAATTTCAAGAAAGCCGAAATTAGCTATGAGTTTGACTTTAATGACCCTCAATTAGAAGGACAGCTAGATTCTATTCAACTTACTCAAGTCTTATTTAATATTCTGATAAATGCTATTTATGTGTCGCCTAGAGACACCGTTATTAAAGTAAAAGTGTATTCAGAGGAATCGAATTTTGTTATAGAAATAGCCGATCAGGGACCTGGTATTGAAGAAGGATTGAAGTCTAAAATATTTGAACCTTTTTTTACTACAAAACCTATTGGAGAGGGTTCTGGTTTAGGACTTAGTGTAGTACATGGAATTGTTAAAAGCCATAAAGGGGATATTCTCTCTATTGATAATGTACCTCAAGGAACTATTTTCCAAGTGAGATTACCCTTAAAGATGATGTAATGAAATTAAAGAAAGAAAACATTCTAATTGTTGACGATAATTATGATATGCTTGAGTTGCTTCATCGCAATTTGAAAGCTCAAAATTTTCATACTTATAAAGCTTCTTCCGTTGTGGAGGCAATTGAGATATTAAAATTCAGCACTATAGATTTGCTAATTACTGATTTGCAAATGCCAGGTATTAATGGTATTGAGTTAGTAAAATATGTTCAAGAACATTTCCCGACTATTCCTAAACTCGTTATTACAGGATTTCCTTCGGTAGATAGCGCGATTGAGGCGGTAAAATCAGGCGCTTTGGATTATTTGGCAAAACCGTTTACCAACGATGAGTTAAAAAAGGCAGTGCAAGCTTTAATTGATTCGAAAGAGGATACTAAAACGAGTACTAATGAAACGAGTATTCCTTCTACAGATAATATAACGGAATACGCAGGAATCGTTGGGCAGTCGCAACAGATTGTCCAATTGGTAGATTTGATTCAACGCGTTAAAGATAATAGAGCTACCGTATTAATCCAAGGAGAGAGTGGCACAGGAAAGGAATTAGTTGCTCGAGCAATTCATTATGAAGGCGCTTTTTCTTCGAAACCTTTTATTGCTGTAAATTGTGGCGCTATACCCGAGAATTTAATGGAATCGGAACTTTTTGGATACGTAAAAGGGGCTTTTACCGGTGCAAATGATACCCGAGATGGTTTTTTCCAAGCTGCTGCTGGTGGTACTATATTTTTAGATGAAATAGGAACGGCTCCATTAGCAGTTCAAACCAGATTACTGCGAGTATTGCAAGAAAAGGAGGTCAGTATGATTGGTTCTCAGAAAACTCAAAAAATAGAGCTGAGAATTATTGCTGCTACTAACAATAATTTATATGAAATGTGTAGTAAGGGCAGTTTTCGTGAAGATCTTTATTATAGATTAAATGTAGTGAATATTGAAACACCACCGCTTCGTAATCGTAAAAGCGACATAAGGCTATTGATAACTACTTTTCTTTATAAATACGGCGCTGAGTATAGTAAACCTAAAATAACTATTTCAGAGAAGGTTGTTTTGGTTTTAATGCGTCATTCTTGGCCAGGAAACGTGCGGGAATTAGAAAACGTAATTCAAAGAATGATTATCATGAGTGGTGATCAAATTGAAGTTGCGGATGTGCCTGAGTACTTAAAATACCCTATGCCTTTTGAAAAAGAAGAACTTAGAACATTAAAAGATATTGAAAAAGCGCATATTCTAAAAGTGCTTGCGGCAGTTGATAATAATAAAACGCGAGCTGCTGAAATTCTTCAAATTGATCGAAAAACACTACGTCAAAAAATAGAGTAATCTCTCTTATTTATCCGAGGAATTTCTCCTCTTTCGGGTAATTTCTCCCCACTACTTTTTCGCATAATACAATCTGTGTTTTTTATAAACCCTTTGGTTTCAAGGGTTTTGTTGTTTGTGCTATTCTGATATGTACCATTGGCATGCAGTTTGTCTATTGTTATGGAAACAAATGCTGTTTTTTACTAAACAAACATTAAAATTAGATGAGATGAACATTCTAGAGAAACAAGGGATTGATTCTATTCCTGTAGCCATTAAAAGAAAAGTCAAAAGAGATAAAATGATCATTGACTTGGATTTTTCTGCCGTTGCAAAAGAAGAATCAGCTTTTAAAGGAGAAGTGAACGTAGGATTATGTATCAATTGTGATAGCAATGTCCATTGCACTTGGCAACGTAATAACAAAATATTTTGTGAACATTATCAATAAATTAATATGATGGCTATAAAAGAAGCGACCAAAAGAAGCATGCTTGACAACGTAATGGAACAGTTTAATAAAACAGCTGATTCTATCAACTTAAACTCAAACATTAGAAAAATTTTATCAATAACAAATAATGAAATTATACTTCATTTTCCCGTAAAAATGGATAATGGTGGAGTTCAGATTTTTACAGGATATCGTGTCCAGCATAATAATGCATTGGGACCATATAAAGGAGGGTTGCGTTATCATCCAACTGTAAATGTGGACGATGCCAAAGCGCTTGCGATGTGGATGACTTGGAAAACATCATTGGCAGGTTTGCCTTATGGTGGTGCAAAAGGAGGGATTCAAATTGATCCTCGAGATTATTCGATAGGGGAATTAGAACGAATTACACGTCGTTTTACATATGCTTTAGGAGAAAATATAGGGCCTGAACATGATATCCCAGCACCAGATGTCAATACTAATGAACAAACGATGGCATGGATGGCTGATACTTTCATGTCTACTAAATCATCATCAGAGCGCTCTCGTAATCAGCATGTCGTAACAGGGAAGCCAGTCGGTTCTGGAGGTCTTGAAGGGAGAAATCGTTCCACTGGTTACGGAGTGTATCTGACAATTAAATTGTTGTACAAAAGTAGAGGCGAAAGTTTGGAAGGCAAAAAGTTTATTGTTCAAGGTTTTGGTAATGTAGGCTATTGGACTTCTCATTTTTTAACACAAGAAGGAGCTATTTTAGTCGCTGTACAAGATGCTCATGCCTCTATTATTAATAAAAAGGGAATCGCGGTTGAAGAATTATTTGAACATTCGAAACCAAGAAAAGGATCTATACAAGGATTCACAGGGGCAGAAGAAATTGACCCAGAGTTATTTTTTGGAGTCGAATGTGATATTCTTATTCCAGCTGCATTAGGAAATCAAATTACAGTGGATAATGCTTATTTAGTCAAAGCGGATGTTATCGCTGAGGGTGCTAATGGGCCAATCGATACGGAAGGTGAAAAAATATTATTACAAAACGGAATTGCCATAATACCCGATATTTTGTGTAATTCTGGAGGTGTTATAGGAAGCTACTTTGAGTGGCTACAAAATAGGAATGGAGAACTGTGGCAACTTGATGAAGTGATGCAAAAGATTGATAAAAAACTTTCAGAGGTATTTTATAAAGTGGAAGGGCTGGTTAAGGAAGGCAAAATAGATTGGAGAACTGCAGCTTATATTTTAGCAATTACAAGAATAGAAACCGCTTACATTCAAAGAGGTATTTTTCCTTAAATTTTTTTAATAATTCTGTCAGATTTTAAAAACCTTTATAGTTATTACCCATTTCTATAAAGGTTTTAGAATTTGTACTTTACAACTAATTTATGAAATACGGTCAGCTAATAGTAAATATAAAAGAGTACCGCTTATTGATGCGAAGCATAGCTAATTCTCAAGATCAAGAAGATCAAGTTTATAGAGAATCAATGAAAAAACTAAGAATAGAACTGTTGACGGCAAAAATGCTCGATTATGACGTTATGCCGCAAGATGTGATTAGGTATAATTCTATTGTATGTATTAAAACTCCTTATAATGTGGAACGCAGTTATCAAATTGTAACGCCTGAAAAAAGTAATATTCAACAAAACAAAATATCTATTTTGTCACCGATGGCATTGGCTCTGTTTGGCTATGCAACTGGAGATGAAATTGTATGGCAGTTTCCATCAGGGATTAATACGATTAAGATTATTGGAGTAAAGCAAAAAGGTAGAACTATAGAAAATGAAACAATATGAAAGATTTAATTTATAAGCACGAGACAATCGATGATATTCAAATGAAGTTCATGGATTTAGATATTGAAAGATGGAAAGAAGACGTTTCTCTTATTAGAATAGAAATTCTTTTTTTTAAGAGAATGCTATATTCTTCTATTTTTAAAATTTTAAACTGCGATGAGCAAAAAAAGAAGAATTTGATTATTGATCTAACTAACGTTGAGAATATTAACGAATCATACAATAACAATTTATTAGGATTTGTTAATAAATTAGAAATGATTCGGGAGTGTGATGATGTGCAATGTGAGACCTTTTATTTGAATAATCATACAAGGTTTAGGGCAGATATTGAGAGCCATTTTTCAGCGTATCGATTTTATAAGACTAATGTTATTTTGTTTTTTGATGTTTGTTTAGAAGATGAGATTTAAAAAATAAGGTTTATACTTGGCTTTTTACAAAAACATATTTGGAGTGTATTCAGATATGTTTTTTTGTTTTCGATGGGTTTTACGGTTTTTTTGTTCGGGCTTATCGCCAAAAGAAAAACGAAATAATGAGCTCTTACTGATAGAGACTTTTTATTTTTATCCATAAGGTTTCATCAAAATCGGATAATGCCAGATTTATATTATCGGCGGCGTCCCCCATTCTTATTACTACCATATTCTTGCTTGGAATAACATAAATTTTCTGGTCGTTTTTTCCTAAAGCCATGTACATATCATTTGGGGCAGATGGAATAATACTTCCCGAGAATTGCAATTGTGATTGCGGCAAGTGGTAACTACTTTTTCCATTTAACCACCATAAATAGCCGTAACTTAGGTTGATGTTTTGCGATGTTGTAGTAGCGTCATTACAATAGTTGTCATTGAGTATTATCGTATTTTCCCATTTCCCTTTATTAAGCATTAATAGTCCAAAGCGGGCCATGCTTCTGGTTGTGCTGGCATAAACGGAATTATTGCCAGAATCAAACCAAGCGCCATCCATGCCAATCTTATCCCTTAGTCTAGTGTTGAAATAGTTGCTCCAAGTTTGTTTTGTTGCTTTAGCCACAACATCTTGAAGTTTGACGTATACATTATGGTATGCCCAACGTGTTCCTGCATCTGCTTTATATTTTAAATTTGCTGGAGTGACATCGTCACCATTTGTAATATCCTCAATTCCGGATGTCATGGTCAGCAAATGTTTATTAGTAATCAAGTTTTCTTTTGCCAAGGGTAGGCTCGTCCATCCAGCACCAATATAATCTGAAACTTTAGAATGGATGTTTAAATACCCTTCCTGTTCTGCAATTCCTGTCACTGCAGTTGTAAGTGTTTTTCCAGCACTTGCCCAATACCAATTAGCTGTTGCTGAATGTCCATTAAAATAGTTCTCCATGACTATTTTACCATTGATTAAAATAATAAAAGACTTAGAATTTTTGAGTTCTAAATAATCTAATAGAGGTTGAACAGCTCCTTGATTCCAATTCAGACTGGCTATGGATTTTGTTTCCCACTGCATTCCCGTTAAAGGAGGGAAGTAGTTGGTTGCAGAAGGAGTAGGGTTCGTTTCTGTATTTTCTTTGGTGCATCCAAGGCATAATAGCAGGATTAGCAGACATTGTATCGATTTTGGCATCTTGTAGGGATTAGTCTTTCTTTAATCAAAAATAATCAAAATAGTTTAATGTGTTTTGCTATTTTTGTTTTCTTTGAATTTAATAAGCTTAGCTTTGTGGTATAAAAATATTAAACTTATTTATCAAAAAGCCTAGCCCTGATTGAAACGAAAATCCTTTTTATATCGTTTTTAGGACGAGATAAAAAGATTGTAGTGGAAAGCAGGAAAATGCTCCTAAAAAACCAGATAATTGATTATGAAAAATACATTTAGAATTTTAGTGCTGTCTTTGCTTTTTGTGGGTTGTCAGCAAAAGATTGAACCTACTGATATTGCCAAAATAAATGGCTATTGGGAAATAGAAAAAGTGGTTTTTGACAAAGGAGAAGATAAGGATTATAAAATGAATGAAAGTTATGATTTTTTTGAAATTGACAAGAATAATAAGGGGATTCGAAAGAAAGTAATGCCACAATTAAACGGTACTTTTTTGGTGAATGATACGTATGAAAATGTAAATGTTCGATTTAAGGATGGTAAAGCATTCTTAGATTATTCTACCCCTTACTCAAAATGGAGTGAAGAATTAATTGCCATTTCTGATAAGGAGTTAGTGGTGCGAAATGAAGAGAAAAAGGAATATCATTATAAGAAAACGGGAGCAATAAATCTAACAGGCGATGGCGAAAAGACTAAATAATCAAAGTACGGTAGGAGATGTTTTAAAGCAAATTATTCAGGTCAATAAACTACAGCCCGGAATGGACCAGATTGACGTGAAAGATGCCTGGAAAAACCTGATGGGAAATGGGGTAAATAGTTATACTAAAAATGTGGTGCTTAAAGGAAGTACGCTGTATGTTGAGTTGACTTCGTCTGTGTTGCGTGAAGAGTTAAGTCATGGAAGAACTAAAATTGTGACCATGATAAATGAAGAACTACGTCGCGATGTGGTGAAGGATGTAGTGTTGAGATAGATTCTCCCCCTGGCCGCCTCCGAAGGAGGGGGAGGTAGAACTTAAGTGTTAATATAAATAAATCCCGTCTCGCTTTTAGCGGACGGGATTTTATATGTTGTTTAGTTTTTGTTAATTCAGTTATTTTAACTGAACACTAAAAAAACTGAAAACTGAACACTAAATACTAGAACTGCTCTCTTCCTGCAAAATGAAAAGCACCTTCGATAGCTGCGTTTTCATCACTGTCAGAACCGTGAACTGCATTTTCTCCAATAGAAGTAGCATATGCTTTACGGATTGTACCTTCAGCAGCATCAGCGGGGTTAGTAGCACCGATTAATGTTCTAAAATCTTCAACAGCGTTGTCTTTTTCTAAAATAGCAGCAACAATAGGACCTCTTGACATAAATTCTACTAATTCACCATAGAAAGGTCTTGCAGCGTGTACTGAGTAAAATGCTTGAGCATCTGCTACAGTAAGTTGAGTTAATTTCAAAGAAACAATTTTGAAACCTGCAGTTGTAATCATTGCAAGTATGTTTCCGATGTGTCCGTTAGCAACAGCATCAGGCTTAATCATTGTAAATGTTCTATTTGTAGCCATTTTGTTTTGTATTTTTTAAATTTGTGCAAAAGTAGACTTTTTTTTGAATTGAAATTAGGAAATCAGCAGTTTAGGCTTTTTTATTTGTTAATTAGGTCTTTTTTTTGCTCTATACTTTAAAAATTAAACTGTTTTTGTAAAACAGCCATAAAATAAAAGTCCAAATGCAGGAATAAATTATAGCCCCAGCCAAAGATGCCGCCATGGGGTTGTCGAAATAGGGAAGGACCCAAAAACTATAAAGATATTGCTGGAGGTTAATTTGTTCCAATGGAATGTTTGGGTTTTGAAATTGAATCATTCTTAATCCTTGTGGTATGATTTGGGAAAATGAAAAAACGATCATTGGGTTCACCCCCCAAATTAAGAATAATTTATACCCATTCCTGATGTTTACAATGTCAATTATATAATAGAGAAAGGTAAAAATGAGTATGCCTAGACCAGCTGTAAATAAAACATACGAACTTGTCCAAAGCGATTTGTTTATTGGGAAAACGGTGTTCCAGATCATTCCTATGAGCACTAGTACACTACCTGTAATTATCATTTTTTTTATAATGGCAAGTTTGCTGGAGTCGCTATTCAGCAATTGACCAATCAGCAGTCCTATTAGTCCTGTGGCAATTGCAGGTAGAGTGCTTAGAATCCCTTCTGGATCCCATGTTTTTGAATACACCCAAAGATGGTCCTTTAATACGGCATTGTCGATCCAGGCGGCTAAATTGGTCCCTTTTTCAAGGTTTGCTT
Source organism: Flavobacterium sp. DW-iso2 (assembly GCF_058725285.1). Taxonomy (NCBI): domain Bacteria; kingdom Pseudomonadati; phylum Bacteroidota; class Flavobacteriia; order Flavobacteriales; family Flavobacteriaceae; genus Flavobacterium; species Flavobacterium sp. DW-iso2. The sequence continues at coordinate 125,886 of NZ_JBZXDY010000009.1, forward strand.
CGCCAATTCCAGGAACTGGTACTAATGTAATTAACGCCCAATAACCTAACAATAAAGCTATCGCTGTTATGATTTGTGTTTTATGATTTGTTTTGAGGTACAAAAGTGATATGAAAAAATAAACAATCCCTATGCGTTGCAGTACGCCTGGTAGTCTCACTTCTTTATAGGCTTCAATACCGCCGAAAGCTAAAAATAGATATGCCGCCAGAATGGTAAGTGCGAGGTACAATTTGATTTTCGAATTGAAATTACCCAAAAGGGCATAGCCTACGCCAAAGGTTATGACAAGTCTTCCTATTAATAAAGGAACGCCTTCTAAACCAAAAAGTTGGATTTTGCCAAAATAATTGAAAAAGATTCCCAAACAAATTATCCGCAGCGAGCGCGCCAGTATTTTAATGAAAGTGGCGACATCAAAAGTTTTTGCTGGTAAAGCAAATGGAATTGCTACCCCCATGATCAAAATGAAGAAAGGAAAAACTAGGTCAGTGGGAGTCCAGCCATTCCAATCTGCATGTTCTAACGGTGGATATATGGCGGACCAATCCCCTGGATTATTGACTATGGTCATCAAAAAAACAGTAAGACCTCTAAATACATCCAATGAAATTAAGCGTTCTTTTGCCATTGATTTTCTTTTGATTATAATTAAAAGTACGTACTATTTTTTTAATGCTTGTATTCCTTTATGAAAGTGTAATTATATTAAAATTTTGTTCTAAAGGTTTCAAGGTATCAATTACTGTTGGAATTAAATTAGCGCCTGATTCCAAATAGAATTCTGAAAAATTAGCTTGACGTTCCTGTAAACTTTTATTCGGAAATAGTTCGTTTTGTAAGTCGGTGATGCGTTCTAAAATGGTGCTTAGTTTTCTTTTCTGTGCTTTTAGCAAACGTTTTTCTAGGTTGTCTAGTCCTTTTGTTTGTTTTACTTCCTGCGCTTTTACAGCTCCAACGAAAGACTTGTCCGTTAGTTTAGTAATCTCATACAATGCTTTGAACTGTTCTTCCAACTGATGTTTTAAAGTGGACATATCGATTGGGAATTCCGATAATTGTATTGTTTTAGTATTTACTAAATCGGCTTGTTTAGAAAACAAGTCGCTCCAAGTTAATTCTAATTTGTCTGCTTTTTTAAGTTGCTTTTCGGTAGCTAAAAGAACAGAGTTACGTACTAATAGCATTGGGAAAGTAACCTTTACCGTGTCAAAAAATGATTTTAATTCTAACCAATAAGCGATTTCTCCACCTCCGCCAATGTAACATAGATTAGGCAAAATCACTTCCTGATATAGTGGACGCATAATCACGTTAGGGCTGAACATCTCTGGGTTGGTATCTAGTAATGTTAAGATCTCGTCCTCAGAATATTCAATTTTAGTATTGTTTATTTTGTATTTCCCCTCTTCCAGAATAATGCGTTCTCGCATTTTATCTTCGATATAAAACAAGTTGATTTCGCGTGGATTTACCTGTATGTTGTATTTTTTTAATTTTTCAGTTGTTTCAAGTACTGCCTTATGTGAAGTTTGGTTTAGCAATTCTTCTTTTGCAAAAGGAATAAAACTACGCTTTAAATCGGCATCATCTGCGTCAAGAATTACCAGACCTTGTGCTCCAAAAAGGGCATTCGCTAAATGACGTGTAGCATCTGCTAAATTGTCGTAATTTAGATAGGCGTCTTTAAATAAGTTCTTCAAGGTTTCAGCATTCGTACTTGAACCTAATTCCTGGGCATATAATTCAAAAACATCTGATAATCCTTCGGTAGACAATCTTCCCACAGGTCCAGTGCTTTCCTTGTTCCACCTGAATTTTTTTCCTTTGAAATTAAAATAATTAATTTCTTCAAAATCATGGTCTTCGGTCGCCATCCAATAAATAGGGACAAAGTTATAGGCAGGATATTTTGCTTTTAATTCCTTGGTAAGATTAATCGTGGAGATAATTTTATAAAGGAAATATAGAGGACCAGTAAATAGATTCAATTGATGTCCGGTAGTTACCGTAAAAGTATTGTTCACTTTCAAAGCTTCAATATTTTGAAGTGTTAAATGAGAGGTTTCAATACGAGCGTATTGTTTTTGTAGAACCGAAACTAAAGTGATTCTATTTGAATTGTCAAAATTGGCCTGCTTTTCGAGAATTTGTCCCTCAAAGTTTTCAGGTGTAGGGAAGCGGTTGTATAAAGAGTGTAAATCGTTTTTTTGATCTAAATAATCATTCATCAAAGGGGAGAAATACCCTGAATTTTGATAGCTGATACAGTCGGTAGGCATAGTTTAGTAATTTGTGTAAATGTACTAAATTCAAATTTAATTTTGTCATTAGAAATTATATTTAGATATTTGTCTAAATATATAAATACAAGAAAAAATGAATGCTATTTTTAAAGCATTAAATGACGTGACCCGTAGGGAGATATTAGAGCTTTTGAAAGTCAAGGATTTATCTGCAGGTGAAATTGCAGCTCATTTCAATATTTCAAAACCGAGTATTTCACATCATTTAGATATTTTGAAACGTGCAGATTTGATCACTTTCGAAAAAAATGGGCAATTCATCATTTATTCCATTAACACAACAGTAATGGAGGATGTATTGCAATGGATATTAACTTTTAAAAAATAAAATCATGAAATTAACGTTGAAAAAAGAGCTGCCTTTAATTGGAATTGTATTGGCACCTTTCGTCTATTTGGCTATTATTTGGAATATACTACCGGAGAAAGTACCGACACATTGGAATTACAAAGGAGAAGTTGATAAATGGGGGGATAAATATTCATTGATAGTCCTATTGTTTTTATTGCCTGTTTTGACTTATGTTTTAATGGTGGTCATCCCTAAAATTGACCCGAAAAAGAAAATTGAGCAAATGGGAGGGAAGTATTATCAATTGAAATTTATATTGGTTTTGTTCATGTCGACTTTAGCTTTTATTATTTTGCATATATCGGTAAATCAATCCACTTCAAGTGCGAATTTGATTTTCATTCCCATAGGTGTTTTGTTTATCGCGTTGGGTAATTATTTCAAAGTAATTCAGCCCAATTATTTTATTGGTATTAAAACACCTTGGACTCTGGAGAATAAAGAGGTATGGAAATTAACGCATATAATGGCGGGTAAACTTTGGATTGTTGGCGGTTTATTGATTGTCTTAGGGAGTTTGACTTTAGATAAAAGCATTTTCATTTACATTCTTATCACAATTATTGCTATCATTTCGATAGTGCCAGTCGTTTATTCTTATATTAAATTTAGAGAATTGAGAAATTAGATTTTTTAATGCAAAAAAAAAGGTTGCTCCGTTAAGAGCAACCTTTTGAAGATTTAAGTAAATACTAATTCAATTTCCATGTTGACATTCTAAATAAATTTGCGGCTGTTGTAAAAGTATATACAGTGTTGGAATAGCCAATTGTAAATTTTTCTTTTTGCAAATATAAGCCTTGTGTATTCATTAATTGAGCATCAAGGTTCTGGATAGATGATAACGGTGGATATGATCCTGCCGCACCATAACTTTTATGTACTAAGGTTATTTTTTTATTAGTAGCATCCTCGGTAACAGTAATGTTATGACGTATAAATGAGCCATTTTCAAAATAATAGTTAATAAATGATCCTAAAGTTGGATGATTAAAATAAATATAAATGTCGGTTAGTGTTTTACCTACTGGTATGGATGTATTTGTCTGGTTTAATAATGTTTTAAATAGAAGAGAGTTTGTTGGTGCATCTTCTATATAGTCACCTACAGAATATCCAAATATGATATACGTACCTCCTGCTAGTAATGCTTTGTAGTCATCCGTTAACAATAGAGGTTTGTTACTGTATTTGATTGAAGCAGTAGCTCCTCCTGTACCTGTGGCATTAAAGTTACCACTAGCTGCATCATAAATAAACTCAGACAAGCTTTGCGTTCCTACTTTTACTGCAGGGCTAACAATAATTCCTGTAGGTGTGTATGCAATACCCATGTTGTATGAAAAACTAGATCCTGATTCAATAGAATTTGCTACTGCATAACGTGAAGCAGGAGTGAAGTTAAAGTCAAATTGACTTATTTTTGATCCATCATTAGTTTCTAATAACCTAAATAGAGGTCTTGTGGTAGCTCCTATTACATTAGGTATCATTGCTCTTGCTTTTGCTAAATCAGTCCAGTCAGCTGCAGTAGCTTTAACAAAACGTAATTCTTCGAAACTTCTGTTAGTTCTAAAAATGATTTGACCATCTTCTTGACCATAATATAAAAACTGAAAGTCTCCTTTATATCCCTTACCTCTTAATACTTCTGTAGGGTAGTTATCTGAATCAGATAATAAATGTATTCTATTTTTTGTAGAAAACAGTAAGCTAACAGTACTTCCTAATTCAATACTATATTCACTAGAATAAATGGAAGTGTCATCATCATAATCTGATGCCATATCAACAACACCGTCTTTAAATTTAAATACATGAGTAAATCCACCTAGTTGAGTTGTATCTGTAAAATAGACTGCTTTCCAACCAAGTTCAGATGATTCAAGTAAATCATTTAATTCTTTCTGCTGCCCATTTAAACGCTCAGTAGGTGTTGCGCCAAAAGGCGAGTCGAGGGTTTCTTTGTTATCACAAGAAACCAATTGGATAGCTATAAAAGCCACCAAAATATAATTAATTATAGTTTTTAATTTCATAATGTTTTTTATATAAATTAATTAGTAACTGCTTTAGTATTTTTTTCAACTTCGTCTCTTAAATCGTAAATGTTAATTGAAAAAGTGTCTTTATAATATTTAACAATTACAGCTTCTTTAGCCTTAATATTAGCTACAGCTACAGGATCAGTTATTCCGTCTAGAATGGCATTGTATTCATCTTCTGTGTTTCCAATTATTGTAGATGCCATTTCAGCAAAATCCTCGTTTATATTTGATCTTGCATAAGCGGTAATAAAACCTTCTTCGTTAGCTACAGCAGTAGATGTAGCATCCCAGTTAGCTGTATAGCCCGTTGGGGTTATTTTTGCTAATGCTTTTTCGTCAAAAGGTTTAGTTTGATTTAATATATGAATATATTCGTGTTGAATAGTATGTACAAAAAGTTTTACGCTTTCACGGTTATTTTTTACAACATAATCTGTTTCAAATAAGGTGATTCGTAAACCACCTTCGGCTAATCCTAAAGTTCTTGTACCCGTTGTGTTTAAATTTAATCCTCCTACAAGAACAAGTTCTCTAGGTGATATTTTTTTTACAAAATCAGCTCCACCAACTGTTGTGTAACTGTCTAGCCAAATCTTTTGAACGATTTCTAAAGCTGGTTGCACTTTTGATTGTAATGGAGGGAATAAAAAACGATTGTTGTCTACTACATTTTGATTCCATTTATACTGAACATTTATATTGTATGGGTTAAGGTAATTGGTATCAATCCAATTATCTAAAGTTGTTTTTGACGGAATTGACACATCTAGAATACTTTCTTTAAGTGGATCTTCACTTGCGCAAGCTCCTAGGAATAAAACCGAAGAAAGTACGACTACTTTTTTATATAGATTTAATTTTTTCATTTTAATTGAAGTATTAACGTGGGTTTTTTTCTATTCCTGTATTTGTTACGTGTAACGGCAACTGAATTGCTTTACGTAAATCATCTTTTTCTAAAACATTATCAGCTTGATTAAATGCTTTGTGAGTTATTTTTAAAGCAAAACGCTTAATGTCTAACCATCTTAAACCTTCGTGAAGAAACTCTCTTCTTCTCATTTCAGCAAGTGCTTTAATGTATGAATTTTGTACAGGCGTTAAACTGTAAAACGGAGTATACTCATCACTGATCACTGGATATTTTGCTACTATTTTAGCCTCAGAGACCTTGTCAGTTGCAGCGTTGTAACCAGTTATTCTAAGCGATAAAAAATGATCAATTTCTTCATTAGCTATCCCTAGTTGGTTGTTCATTACATGAGCTTCAATTCTATTTAAGAATAATTCGTCATTGCTTAATAGAACTAATGCATCAAACGGTTGACCAATACCTGCGTTAGCATTTGTATATCTGAAATACTCAACAAATTTTGGTACAAAAAGGGTAACTTGTCCATTATAAGATACTGCTCTATATAAATATGTTTTATTAACTAAATTAGTATTTGCACCAAGTATCAAGTCTCTATCTGCACCTGTTAATTGAAATCTATTTATGTAAAAACTTCTAGAGTAAATTGAAGATGTAGAAGCTATTAAAAGATTCGTGTTTTCACCTTCATCAGAATATTTTCGAGTACCTGTTTCAAAGTCTACATCTAAGTAAGATTGATAATCTCTTAATTTAGAACCGGGTTTATTTCCTAATTCATTAGAAACGTCTAAAACGCTATCCCAATCTCCTATTACAGTATAGAAACGGCTAGCAAAAGCATTTGCTGCAGCTCTATTAAAGTGGAATTTAGGTTGTTTATAGTCACTTGTTACATAGGCTAATCCTTCTTCTAAATCGGCTTTAATGAACTTGTAAACTTCTTCAACAGAGTTTCTTTTATATTGAGCAAGTAATACACTTTCAGGCTTTAATATGTAAGGAATTCCTAGGTCTGTTTTAGCAGTTGCAGGATTGTATCTTTTCGAAAATAGACTTACTAACATATAATGTGAATAGGCTCTAGCTAATAAAGCTTCTCCCTTTTGTGGAAGCAAATTAGAAGGACTTCCTAATTGATCAATTGCTTCTAAGGCTTGATTAGCGTGTGCAATTGCTGTGTAGCAAGCGTCCCAATAAGATGATGGAGTATCTTGCTCAATGTCTTGTTGCATTTCCCAATTGTAGTTTTGACTGTTTTTTATAGTCGTAAGAGTTAAGTCTCCACTATCAAAAACATTATCAGTCATTGTTTCTGCAAATTCCATATAATTACCTTCTGGATATGCTTTAACTAATATTTCTGAAATTTTTTCTGGTGTGTCTAATTGTGTTCTGTTGTCTGGAATTTCCGAAAGGAAATCATCACAACTACTACTAAGTCCTAGTATAACTAAGAGGGATAGGGTTATTTTTATTTTTCTCATGTTTTTTTATTAAAATGATACGTTAAGTGAGAATGTGTATTGGCTAGTAATTGGTTGAGAAACTCCTCCACTTCTGTAAAATTCAGGATCTTGTCCGTTTAATTTTTTATCAGAATAAATTAGTAATGGATTTGCTGTTGATCCTTTTAATGAAAAGGTATTAACGCCTAAACTTTTCTTTAAATCTTTAGGGAATTCATAAGTTAGAGAAACGTTTTTCAATCTTACGAAAGTACCATCAGCTACACGCTCATTAGAAAAGTTATAAGCATTGTATGCTATTTCTAAATTTTTTGATTGTGCATCGTAATTTGCAATCAAACGCTGGTCAGCTATTACAGGTATGTTTGTAAGTGCTTCATCACCAGGATTAATCCATCTGTTTGTGAATTCCTTAGTAAAAACAGTTAGATCATCATATTCACTAGCATAGATTGGGTTTAAACGTACTTTATTACCACCAGCGGCAACGATAAAGATGTTTAAAGACCAATTGTCATAAGTGAAAGTATTTGAGATACCTGCTGATTTATTGGGTTCGATAGATCCTTCATATTTTAAATACTTAGTTACATTTTCAGAATCTTGGAAATTTGCTCCAGCGATATTGTCGTCTTGACCATCAGCCATCACAAAAGTTGGTAGACCTTGATTGTTCAAACCTGTAAATTGATAAGAGTATAAGGCATTTCTTGGATGACCTACTGTATTCCCACCTGTACCGTCAACAAGTCCTAGTACACTTGGATTGTTTTGCAATTTTGTAATTTCTTGATCGTAGATCGAAAAATTAAATGATGTTGACCATTTTAGTCTTGTATTATTAAGGTTTTTAGTAGATAACGATATTTCAATACCTTTTGTTGACATATCGGCATTGTTTCCTTGCTTTAATTTTTGTCCTCCAATACCTGAAGTAGTAACATAGTCAACTAAATCAAATGCCTTACGACTATATACATCAGTTGTAAAGTTCACTCTATTATTAAACAAACCTAAATCTACACCAATGTTAGTTTCAAATTGTTTTTCCCAAGTTAAATCTGCATTTTGAAGTTCATCTATGTTTAATCCAGTCTCTCTGTCTCCTAAATTTAAACGATCTGTGATGAAACTCTTGTAAATCGCCAATGAGTTAGTTGCAGGTCCAGCTGTTGCTGTAAGACCATAAGACCCTCTTAGACTTAAATTAGTTATAGCTTTAGCATTTTTCATGAAATCTTCCTCCAAAATGTTCCATTTACCACTAAAAGTATAAGTAGGCAACCATCGTGATGAATTACTATTTCCTTGTCTGTTAGACCCATCATAACGACCTGTGATCGACCCAGTATAACGTCTATCGTAAGTATATCCTACTTTACCAAAGAAACCAACTGTTCTTTCTCTTTCTTCATTAAAACCATAGTATGATTCTCCACCATTTATTATTTTTTCAAGAATTCTAGGATCTGTAAAGGCAGTTAAGCCTCTATCATATTGTAATCCATATGCTGTGAAATTATTACTGTTTCTATCTACTGATCTAAGTTCTTGACCAAATAAAGCTTCTAGTTCATGTGTATCTTTGAAAATATTTTTATAATTAAAACTATTTCTAATGTTATAAGATGTTAATTCATTAGAAAATTTTCTTAGAATACCACCATTAGGTAAAACAGATACTTTAGGAGCTGTTAAATCGTTAGGATCTTCATATAAAAATATATTTGCTTCTCTAACAATTGTTGTTTCCATTGCGTTATATGCACCAACGATATTAGATTGCTCTAAAATATTGTGCTCTCTACTTGTATTTGCATAACGAGCGTTAGCTGTAAAGTTATACGTTAATTTTGGATTTATTTTATAGGCTAAATCAGCTTGAAAACGAATGTCTTTAACCTTAATGTCCATATAATTATTTTTTAATTCGTTAACTATATTTAGTGGAGCCCAGTTGTTTCTATAGTACTCGTAGTTTCCATTATCGTCATAGGGACGTAAGGTTCTATTGGTATTTAAAACGTAGCTAAATGGGTTAATATCAAAATCTCTAGTAGTGCTTCCGCCTACACCATCTTTAAGACTGTCATAACTTCCTGGAGCTGATTGATCTCTTACCGAAGCCTGTGTAGATAATGTTAGGTTAAATTTATCATTGATAAAAAATGTATTTTTAATATTTGTTGTTAATTGGCTTACACCATCAGCAACAGTCCATCCTGGATCATTGTAGAAACCAAGAGAGGCAAAATACGCATTGTTTTTTCCCCCACCAGAAAAGCTTAATGAATGATTTTGAGTTATAGAAGGTCTAAATAAAACTTTAAACCAGTTCGTATTTCCTAATTCATATTTTTTAAGAAAAGCATTTCTACTAGGCTCATCATTTTTAACGCCATAAGTACCATTAGTTTGATCATAAGTATTAATTGCATTTGCAAGAATATTATATACACCTCCATAACGACCCTGAGCGGTAGCAGGTAAACCGAGGAATCCTTTTGACTCAATTTCTTTAAGAATACTCATCGTTTCTTGAGAATTTAAAATGTCATATTGATTATAGTTCGGTACTACTCTTGCTGTTTGTTCTAATGAATAACTAATGTTTAATGGTGACTCTCTTCTTCCTTGTTTTGTAGTTACAACAACAACTCCATTCAAGGATCTTGATCCATAAATAGATGTCGCAGATGCGTCTTTAAGTACTTCAATACTTAATACGTCATTCGGGTTTAGTCCTGCAATAGAAGAACTTAATAATGTTTCTGAATTTCCTGATGCTAAATCAGCAAAAGAAAGATTCACGATATCTTCTTGTACAATACCATCAATTACCCAAAGTGGTTTAGTATCTCCAAATATAGAAGAAGATCCACGTACGGTAATTTTTGGAGCTGTACCAAAAGTACCTGTAACGTTTTGAACAGTTACACCAGCGGCTTTTCCTTCAATCATTCTACTGATATCTACAACTCCTTCAACCAAAAGCTCTGTACCCGTAATTTTACTTACTGCTCCGGTAAAAGTTCTTTTAGATGTTTTTTCATAACCAGTGGTAATAACTACTTCTGATAGATTATTGGCCTCATCAGTTAAAACTATAGTAAGAGGTGTAGTTTTAATACCTACTTCTTGGGATTGCATCCCAATATAAGAAATAACTAGTCTAGTACTATTTGCAGGCATGTCAATAGTAAACTTACCGTCAAAATCAGTCAATACGGCTTTTGTTGTTCCTTTAGCTAACACAGTTGCGCCAGGCAATGGATTTCCTCTTTCATCAATTACTTTACCTTTAATGATAGGTAAGGGTAATAAGTTCTGACTTAATGATTTTAGAGGTTCAAATCCAATAATCCCTTCTTCGGCAATTTTATTTTGCAACACAATTTGATTGCTTACTTCGCTGTATTCGATGTTAAGGGGTTTTAAAATAATACTAAGGATACTCGATAAAGTTTCGTCAGTAGCATTAATACTCACTTTTTGGCTCAGTTGAGTAATTCTTGAATTATAGGAAAACTTAACGTTTGCATTTTTTTCAAGTTTTGAAAGGGCATTATATAAGCTTAAATTGGAAATAGTAATGGTTACTTTAGTATCTAATTTCTTTTGCCCTTTAACGCTATTTGCCATGGTCACTGTGGAAAACACAAAGGCCAAGAAAAATTGGAATAGTGTTATTTTCATGATTCGATAGAGTAATCGTTGTTTAACAACAGGTTTTTTCATAATTTTGGTTAGTTTTAATTTATACTTTTTAATCGGGTATTTACGGAACACTCCAAGTTACTTTTTACAGAAAGCAACTTGAATTCATTTAAGCGTCGAATGTGTTACAGCATATTCGGCGTTTTTTTATTTTTTGGATATTACTACATAGGCATGTTAATTATTAATTGCAACCATTAGAGGTTATAATGATTTGGTTTCCATTCATTTCGTAGCTTGTATTGTTTCCCAGACTTCTACATATAATTTTTAATTTTTGAGGCAAAGGTTGGTCATTTAATGAGGTAGTAAGATGACAATTTTTTAATTTGCTTTCTGGAAAATCGATATCAACTAAATAAGCTTGTTCGATAGTTTTAAAGATTTGTGATACAGGAATGTCTGTGAAATCAAAACTCAGCTGTTCAATAGTGGCTGTCGCATTAACAAGAGACTCATCCTTTGTAATATCAGTAATTTTATTAAAAGTTGAATTTTTACGAACAAATCGTAATGCTTGATTGGGTAACAAGACAATTTCTTCTTTCTTTGAGTTTGGAATTGATTTATTAGATTGTATTTTTACTTTACCTGTACGAACGAGAACTTCAATGTTAGGCTGATTATCGTAGGCTCTTATTCTAAAACTTGTTCCTACTACTTTAGTTACAATTTCATTAGCAAAGACAAAAAAAGGTTTTTTTTGATTCTTACTGATTTCGAAAAAGGCTTCTCCTGAAAGGTAAACTTTTCGTTCATTTCCAACAAAAATTTTAGGATAACTCAACTTGCTATGAGGTTGTAATAAAACAGAACTACCATCAGATAAAGTTATAATTTGAGGATTGTTAGAATTATTTATTTGCTCAACTAGACCTTCATCATTAACAAGTTTATTGTAAATTTGTGTAGAATTATTTGGAATAAATAAATGGCTGTAAGTCCATGAAGCGAGTAAACCAAAAACCAAAACTGCTGCAACAGACCTAAGCCAATTATTATTATTCCAAAGTTTAATTTCTTTCTTTTGAGTTTTTTCATTCTTTTCAATCTTATTCCAAGTTGCTACTAGAGCTGTTTGTAATGCTGAAGAGGATAAATTATTTTCAGGAACCTTCATAGCAAAAATCCAAAGTCTGGCTTCTTCAACCAATTTGGCACGTTGTGGATTTTCTAATGTCCATTCTTCCCAGTTTTTTAAGTCTACATTGGTGCGTACCCAAGACTGGAATGATTCGTCAGTTAAAAAATCTTCTATTTCTGTATAATTGTTACGTTTTTGCATCTAAAAATAAGGTTACAAATACATAAAGGACAGTTTTAGTATTGTATACTCAGTAAATTAAGATTTTTTTTAAATTTATTTAAGATAAATTTACAATATGCCATGTGAGAGCAGTACCAGTAAGGGAATCGTTGTATTCCACTCCTTGCGTAAGTTTAGTAATGCACGGTGTAATAAATTATTAGCCGATTGGTAATTTACATCGAGCATATCTGCAATTTCTTCAACGCTAAGACCTTGGTGGTATCTTAGGAATAATGCTTCTTTTTGTCTCGATGGTAACAGATTAATATATTTATTAAGTTGCTGCACTTTATCGGCAGTGTTTTCGTCAATGATTAACTGATGTTCAATTGAAAAGTCAAATAAAAATTGAATAGAATCTGTAGATGTTGTATTTCTAAAAATATGGTCGCGTTCTTGAAGTCTAGCGATACGATTTCTCACACTTGATAATAAGTATGCTTTAACATTAGCATTTTCATTTAAAGAATTTTTATATAACCAGAGATCCGCAAACACATCTTGAATACAATCTTGAACTTTTTCAGCATGAGGTGAAAATGAATTACCGTAACGAATCAAATGTTCATAATACTTTTCAAAAAGTAATGAAAAAGCTTTTTCATCACCTTTTTTTAGATTACTCCAAAGTGTCGAATCATCGGTTGTACGGCAGTATGTAGAATTAATTTTCAATATTTACTTTGGTTACAGGGTATTAAATTAATGTTAATTTTATGTAATTTTACGGAGTTTAATATAGAAAAACAAGCAAAAGGTTTAAAATTATCTTAATTATGAGTTTTTGCTATTTTAAGATGGCTTTAAATATTTTAAAAATAATTTTTAGTAGCAAAAGTTATTAATTATTTTATCCCGGAGAGAATTAATTTTTGCTCGAAAGAGTATTGACTTGAGAATCGTGAGTTAAATGTTTGATAACATGAAATGTGCAAAATTCATTACGAAACGTGTTTTATAAATCATCTTTGTTTTCGAATAAAAGGATTCCTTTATTAGTGATCCTTTTAGCAAGCTGAATGGTCATGTTAGACTAGTGTCTAAAGTAATTAAAGTTTGCCGTTAAGTTAGTTCAAGACGATTTAGCAATTGAACTCATTTAAGATTTTAGTATGTCTAAATATTTAGGCACTATTGTACTAGAATTTTAACGTGTATTTACATCTTATTATATTTGTTACTTTCGAAAAATAGCCTCAATTTTATCCAAATATTTTAAAATACAAATGAAAGATAATACAAATTCATTAAAACATGTTCTTTTTGGTAGTTTAATTGGAACAACAATTGAGTTTTTTGATTTTTATATATACGCCAATGCAGCGGTTTTGGTATTTCCTCAATTATTTTTCCCGTCTTCAGATAGTACCAATTCCGTTTTGTTATCCTTAGCTACTTTTTCAATAGCCTTTTTGTCAAGGCCATTAGGCTCTGCGGTATTTGGTCATTATGGTGATAAGGTGGGACGTAAAACGACCTTGGTAATTGCTTTGTTGACCATGGGGATTTCAACGGTGAGTATTGGTTTTTTACCTAGTTATGCGAGTATTGGAATCGCAGCGCCTTTATTATTAATGCTATGTCGCTTTGGTCAAGGTGTTGGTTTAGGAGGCGAATGGGGTGGGGCTGTATTATTAGCAATCGAAAATGCTCCGCCTAATAAACGCGCATGGTATGGTATGTTTCCGCAATTAGGCGCGCCAATAGGTTTGTTGCTTTCTGGTGGAACTTTCTTGATTTTAACGGACACGATGAGTTCCCAAGATTTTCTTGATTATGGATGGAGAATTCCTTTTATAGCGAGTTCTCTTTTAGTATTACTTGGATTTTATATCCGATTAAAAATTACTGAAACTCCCGCTTTTGAAAATGCAAAAAAGGAAAAAGAAGAAGTGAAGATTCCGTTTTTCACTTTAATAAAATTTTATAAAAATCAATTGATTTTTGGCACATTTGCTGCCATTACTACGTTTTTAGTATTTTATCTGATGACAGTGTTTACCCTTAGCTGGGCTACTTCAGATTTGGGCTATTCCAAAAGAGATTTTCTTTTAATGCAGTTATTTTCTGTATTGTTTTTTGCACTTTTTATTCCAGTTTCGGCTTTAATTGCTGATCGTATTGGGCGCAGAAAAATGCTTATTTACACTACGATTGCCATTGCTCTTTTTGGTTTCGTTTTTTCTTTCTTTCTAAACTCAGGAAACCCTCTTCTTGTAACTTTCTTTTTATGTGTTGGAATGGCCTTGATGGGATTTACTTATGGTCCATTAGGGACTTTCTTATCTGAATTATTCCCTACAAATGTTCGTTATTCAGGGACTTCGTTAGCTTTTAATATGGCTGGTATTATTGGAGCTGCATTTGCACCTATGATTGCCATATGGCTGGCAACGCATTATAGTTTAACTTATGTTGGGTTTTATTTAAGTGCTGCAGCTTGTATCTCTTTATTTTCATTGTTAATGATTAGTAAGGAGGAGCATAAGTTTTAATGATAGATAATGGACTATCGCTTCAAACTAAAATGACCTCGATATTCTTTTCCATTCGATCTTGTTGCAACAAACCAATAGTCTGTTGCCGGAAGTTCGTGTCCATTGAAAGTTCCGTCCCAAGAGTTGTTCTGGGTTAATTCTTTTAGGAATTTACCGTATCGGTCAAATATTTTTATAATTAGCGTTGTCTCTAAGTCTGAAAATTTTATTTTCCAGCTGTCATTAAAGCCATCGCCATTTGGCGTAAAGAACTTTGAGTATGCTAATGAGGTATCATTATTTAGTATTAAATCACAATCTGCAGCTGCAGAAACTCGGGTGTTTATTAAAACTCGATTGCTTTCACAATCAGCTATAGTTTGTGAAGCGTAATAATTACCTCCATTTTTTAATACTGTGGTTTCAGGAATTTGTAATCCTGTTATCAGAGAATCGTACCATTTTATGTTTTGGCCGTTTATAATTATATTGTTTAAAGATGCATTTTCGGTAATGCAAAATGATTGCGGTGAAGTTGCTACTGGTTCTGATAGACTATTGATTACAACAATAGTAGATTTTGTATCGTCACATCCGCCAGGTCCTGTTATAGTGCATGTATATTGACCACCTTGCAATAGAGCTGCATTAAGAATGAATGGGTTTTGTTCAGTGGATAAAAAGCCATTTGGACCCGTCCAAGAATAGTTTGTTCCACCATTAGCAGAGAGTTGTATGGTTTTACCTTCACAAATTGGAGAATTACTACTTGCGGATAAACTTTGAGAACATAGCTTAAGCTTAACTACCCATAAATCCTGCAACCCACTTTTATTTTCACTTTTGTCTCCTGATTTATCAGATTGAGACCATCCCAATGTTACATATCCTCCATCTTTTGCTTGGACAATAGATTGAGGCTGGTCAAGATGATCACCCCCTATCGTTTTATCCCATTCAAACTTACCCGTTTGATCAAGCTTTACTAGCCAGTAATCACGATCACCAATTGAACTTTCTGTTTTGAATCCGGAAATTCCAGAATAGGACATGACTCCAAGTATGAAACCGTTATCAGAGGTTAAACGAATATCAGCTAGATTTTCAGTTTCACTAGCACCAATATCTTTTTGCCATACTATTTGCCCCAAGCCGTTTATTTTTAAAAGCCAAACGTCATTTGAGTTATTTACTGTTTTTTCCGTTTTGTCTCCGGAAATATTTGAAAAAGAGTCTCCTCCTAAAATATAATTGCCATCGGAGGTAGCTATTATAGATTTTAAATAATCACCATTATTCCCTCCATAAGTTTTTTGCCATATGATTGAGCCTAGAGAATTAATTTTTATGATCCAGTAATCGCCTCCGCCTCTTGAACTATCAGTTTTATCCCCTGAAATACCTGAATGGGATGACCCAGCTAAGATGTAACCACCATCGGTAGTTTGTATAATTGATTGTACCCAATCAGAATTACTGCCGCCAAATGTTTTTTGCCACATTATATTCCCAGATATGTCTGTCTTTATAATCCACATGTCAAGCATACCTTGTGAGTTTTTGTTTTTTTCTCCTGATATATTTGAATCAGACGAGCCTCCCATTAAGTATCCTCCATCATTAGTTTCTATTATTGTAGTTAATCGGTCAACACCTGTTCCTCCATAAGTTTTATCCCAAAGAATATTTCTATCGGCGTCAAGTTTTACCACCCAATAATCATCACGGCCTCTAGAATTTTGTGATTTCTCTCCTGATATATTCGAAGAACTGTATCCACCTAGTATATATCCACCATCTTTAGTTTCCTTTCCAGAAGTTAAATGATCAAAATTACTGCCACCAATCGTTTTTTGCCATATTATATTACCTGAAATGTCACCAATTTTTACTAACCAATAATCTCCTTCACCTCTTGAATTCTCATTTTTATCATCAGAGATATTTGAATAGGAATAACCTCCCAAAATATAATTTCCATCTTTTGATAATTCTATAAAATCACTCCAGTCATTATTATTTCCTCCAATTGTATTTTCCCACTCTATAGATTGAGAGTAGGTCTTTATATTGAGAGCGAATATAATTATTAAAGCTAATATACCGAGTTTGTAGTTTTTAAACATAGATTTTTAAACGTGTTGAAAGCAAAATATTATTTTGAAGTGTAGATTGTAAATATAGATAAATATGTAGAAACCCAAATAGTTTTTTAGTATGACACACTTTTTTAAAATTAATACAACCACAATAAATTTGTCTTTTAATCTTTTGGTGGAAAGAACACAAATAACCCTTATTTTTGCACAAAACAATTTCCTTTTGAAAACAAAACTCTTTCTCATTACGCCTCCTTTTACCCAATTGAATACACCGTACCCAGCAACTGCCTATATAAAAGGGTTTCTGAATACTAAAAACATTGATTCTGTTCAGGCGGATTTAGGGATTGAAGTAATTTTGAAATTGTTTTCTAAAGTAGGATTATCAGATTTATTTAAAATTGCAACTATAGACAATGCTATTTCAGATAATTCCAAACGAATTTTTGCCTTGCAAGAGGAATATATCAAAACGATTGATGCGGTAATCCGTTTTCTACAAGGGAAAAATCCAACTTTGGCACTCCAAATCTGTCAAGAAGATTATCTGCCCGAAGCTTCTCGTTTTGCGCAACTGGAAGAACTCGATTGGGCTTTCGGTACGATGGGAACGCAGGACAAAGGCAA
This sequence comes from Flavobacterium sp. DW-iso2, assembly GCF_058725285.1. Lineage (NCBI taxonomy): Bacteria > Pseudomonadati > Bacteroidota > Flavobacteriia > Flavobacteriales > Flavobacteriaceae > Flavobacterium > Flavobacterium sp. DW-iso2. The sequence goes on from NZ_JBZXDY010000009.1 coordinate 143,167, forward strand.
GCATTTGGCGACCTTATATCTTGAAGATATATCCGATTTTATTGTGGAATGCGTGGATGATAATTTTGGCTTCAGCCGTTATGCAGAGCGTTTAGGGCGAAGTGCTAATTCTTTTGACGAATTGTACGAAGCTTTACGGCAAGAACCAACTTATATCGACCAACTTTTATTATCCATTTTAAAAGAGAGAATTGAAGCGATTCAGCCTACTTTATTCTTGATTTCTGTTCCCTTTCCGGGGAATTTATACAGTGCTTTTAGATCAGCGCAATGGATCAAAAACCATCATCCTGAAATTAAAATTACCATGGGAGGCGGCTTCCCTAACACCGAATTGCGTTCCCTTTCGGACGAACGCGTTTTTGAGTTTTTCGATTTTATTACTTTAGACGATGGCGAAGTACCTGTTGAGGAATTGATCAATAATATCGAAAACCCAGCTCACAACTCTTTCAAAAGAACATTTCTTCTAGAAGACGGGAAAGTTATTTATAAAAATAATTCCCTAAAATCAGATTACAAGCAAGCGCAAGTAGGTACGCCAGATTATTCTGATTTGCCTTTGGATAAATACATTTCGGTTATCGAAATCGTAAATCCCATGCACCGCATGTGGAGCGACGGACGCTGGAATAAACTCACCATGGCGCACGGATGCTATTGGGGGAAATGTACTTTTTGCGATATTTCATTGGATTACATCAAAATTTACGAACCAGTTGCGGCTAGTTTGCTTTGCGATCGCATGGAGCAAATGATGGAGCAAACTGGTGAAAATGGATTTCATTATGTGGATGAAGCAGCACCTCCAGCATTGATGCGGGCATTAGCACTCGAAATACTTCGAAGAAAATTATCAGTGACTTGGTGGACTAATATTCGATTCGAAAAAAGTTTTTCCAGAGATTTGTGCTTATTACTAAAAGCTTCCGGCTGTATCGCGGTATCTGGTGGTCTCGAAGTAGCCTCCGATCGTTTGTTGAAATTGATAGACAAGGGAGTAACGGTGGAGCAAGTAGCCAAAGTGACCCGCAATTTTACCGAAGCAGGGATTATGGTGCATTCTTATTTGATGTACGGCTATCCAACGCAAACGGTTCAAGAAACAGTAGACAGTCTGGAAATGGTGCGCCAATTATTTGAAGCAGGTGTTCTGCAGTCTGGATTTTGGCATCAGTTTGCTATGACGGCGCACAGTCCTGTTGGGATGTATCCAGAGAAATTTGGCGTTGTCAAAGAAACGGAAGTCATTGGGACTTTTGCCAATAATGATATTAACTATATTGACTCGACAGGAATCGACCATGACAAGTTTAGTTTTGGACTCAAAAAATCATTGTTCAATTTCATGCACGGAATCTGTTTCGACTATGAGTTGCAAGATTGGTTTGAATTTAAAATTCCGAAGACTAAAATCCCGGAAGACTACATTTTTAATGCTTTAGAAGTAGCGGAAGATTTTAAAATTAAATCCACAGCCAAAATTGTTTGGTTGGGAGGGAAGCCTTCTGTTGATCATTTTACCAAATCAAAAAAAGGGAATACTTGGGAAACACCCAAAAAAAAATATTCTTCCGATAAAATAAAAAAGGGTGTTCCTGAAGACCTTGGGCAAAAAACTATGCTGACTAAAGAAATGATGACACTGACTTTTCACGATAAAAAAGAAAGTTTTAGCATACAGACGAATAAGCAAGAAGGAGAATGGCTTGTGGAAATGTTGTTGAAAATTACTGTTTCAAACGCTAAAACCTATTCATTTCAGGAAGTTAAAGCTGATTTTGAAACTAAGCTAGAGGACTTTGAATTGTTTTGGTACTCAAAACCAATTAATACTTTAAGGGAGTTTGGGTTGTTGGTTCTTTAGTAGCTATACTAACTTTTTTCATAAAAGAGTTTTTTATATAATTCTAAAGATTAAAGGAATGAGTTAAATTTATATTTTTTAAATATAGTTGCGCAACTATATCATTTTAGCATAAATCTCTCTTTTTATCTTACGAAAACGTTTTCTTTTACCTATTTTTACGACCATAAAAATTGCATTAATGAGTGATAGCTATAAAGTAAAAGTAAATGATTCTTTTCAATTTGATTTTGATAAGGAACAAATTTCGCGGCTTGACGCTGTAAATATGGATGCTAAAACATTCCATGTATTACAAGAAAGCAAGCCCTACAAAGCGGAGATTATCTCGGCTGATTTCAATCATAAAACCTATACCGTCAAAGTAAATAACAATAGTTATACTGTTGCTATTTCTAATGATTTAGATCAGCTTATCCATGAATTGGGATTTGAGGTAGGATTGACTAAACAGGTCAATGCAATCAAAGCACCTATGCCGGGATTGATCTTGGAAATTAGTGTGGTAGTAGGACAAACGGTAAAAGAAAATGACAGTCTGTTAATTCTAGAAGCTATGAAAATGGAAAACAGTTTTCTTTCTCCACGCGACGGAATTATCAAATCGATATCGGTAGGATTGGGAGATGCTGTGGATAAAGGGCAGTTATTAATTGAATTTGAATAAGCGTATGAAAAAGATATTAGTTGCCAATAGGGGAGAAATTGCCATTAGAGTAATGAAGACCGCCCAGAAAATGGGTATTAAAACAGTGGCTGTTTATTCAACAGTCGATAGAAATGCACCACATGTCAAATTTGCTGATGAAGCCGTTTGGATTGGGGAATCACCTTCAAACCAGTCTTATTTATTAGGAGATAAAATTATTGAAGTAGCCAAATCATTGGGCGTGGATGCTATTCACCCTGGATATGGGTTTTTGAGTGAAAATGCCGATTTTGCTGAAAAAGCAGAAAAAAATAATATCATTTTTATTGGGCCAAAATCGAAAGCCATACATATAATGGGAAGTAAGTTGGCTGCGAAAGAAGCAGTTAAAGCTTATAATATTCCAATGGTTCCTGGTTTAGACGAAGCGATTACCGATATTGAAAAAGCAAAAGTAGTTGCCCGAGAAATAGGTTTCCCTATTTTGATTAAAGCTTCTGCTGGTGGTGGTGGAAAAGGAATGCGCGTTGTCGAGAATGAGGAAGAGTTTGAATCCCAAATGAAAAGAGCGATCAGCGAGGCTATAAATGCTTTTGGTGATGGTTCTGTTTTTATAGAAAAATACGTTGCTTCTCCTCGTCATATTGAAATACAAATCATGGCCGATAGTCATGGGAATATTTTATATTTATTCGAAAGAGAATGTAGTATTCAGCGTCGCCATCAAAAAGTAGTCGAAGAAGCTCCTTCTTCAGTTTTAACACCTGAATTGCGCAAAGAAATGGGCGAAGCTGCCGTTATGGTGGCTAAATCTTGCGATTATTTAGGAGCAGGAACTGTGGAGTTTTTATTGGATGAAAACAATAATTTCTACTTCCTTGAAATGAATACGCGTTTGCAAGTGGAGCATCCAGTAACCGAGTTGATTACAGGTACTGATTTAGTTGAAATGCAAATAAAAGTGGCTCGTGGAGAGGCTTTAACGATTAAGCAGGAAGACTTAGTGATTAAAGGTCATGCATTAGAACTACGTGTCTATGCCGAAGATCCTATGAATGATTTTCTTCCAAGTGTTGGACATTTAGATGTTTACCAATTGCCTGTTGGCGAGGGAATTCGCGTTGATAACGGTTTTGAGCAAGGAATGGATATTCCCATCTATTATGACCCGATGCTGGCTAAGTTGATTACGTATGGCGAAACTCGTGAAGAGGCTATCCAACTTATGATCAAAGCAATTGATGGATATTTGGTCGAAGGAGTACAAACTACTTTGCCTTTCGGGAAATTTGTATGTGAACATGAAGCTTTCCGTTCTGGGAATTTTGACACTCATTTCGTGAAAAAATATTATAGCGCAGACTTGTTGAAAAACCAATTGGCACAAGAAGCGGAAATTGCCGCTATGATCGCTTTGAAACAATATTTTGAAGATCAAAAAATAGTACGATTACCAAATCAATAAATTTATGGAGTCTAAAATAAAAGAATTAAACGATAAAATTGCTCAAGCCCATTTGGGAGGAGGTAAAAATAGAATTGCAAAACAACACCAAAAGAAGAAACTAACAGCCAGAGAGCGTGTTAATTATTTGATGGATGAAGGTTCTTTTGAAGAAATTGGAATATTGGTAACACACCGTACCACTGATTTTGGGATGGAGAAAGAAAAATATTATGGAGACGGTGTAATTACCGGGTACGGAACCGTCAACGGAAGATTAGTCTATGTTTTTGCTCAGGATTTCACTGTTTTTGGTGGCGCGTTGTCTGAAACACATGCCGAAAAAATCTGTAAAGTGATGGATATGGCAGTCAAAATGGGAGCGCCTATGATCGGATTAAACGATTCAGGTGGTGCCCGTATTCAAGAAGGGGTTCGTTCTTTAGGTGGCTATGCCGATATTTTTTATAGAAACGTACAGGCAAGTGGAGTGATTCCGCAAATATCTGCTATCATGGGCCCCTGCGCCGGTGGAGCGGTATATTCTCCCGCTATGACTGATTTTACCATGATGGTAGAAGATACTAGTTATATGTTTGTGACTGGGCCTAGCGTAGTTAAAACGGTTACTAACGAAACCGTAACTTCTGAGGAACTGGGAGGAGCAAGTACGCATTCTACTAAGTCTGGTGTGGCACATTGTACTTCTGCAAATGATGTAGAATGTCTGGAAGATCTAAAAAAATTGTTGAGCTATTTACCGCAAAGTAATAAAGAGACGACTGCAAAGTTGCCTTATGAGCTAAACGATGAGGTACGCGAACAATTGGCAACGATTATTCCTGATAATCCAAACAAGCCGTATGACATGCATAACGTTATTGCTGGGATTATTGACGAAGATTCTTTCTTCGAAGTTCATAAAAATTATGCCGAGAATATTATTGTAGGCTTTGCCAGATTAGGCGGAAGAAGTATTGGTATTGTGGCCAATCAGCCGTTGTATTTAGCCGGAGTTTTGGATGTAAACAGTTCGATTAAAGCAGCACGATTTACCCGTTTTTGTGATTGTTTTAATATTCCTTTGTTAGTCTTGGTAGATGTACCAGGTTTCTTACCGGGAACAGATCAAGAGTGGCATGGAATTATTGTCCATGGAGCCAAATTACTTTATGCGTTAAGCGAAGCGACCGTGCCAAGAATTACGGTTATTACGCGTAAAGCTTATGGTGGTGCTTATGATGTTATGAACTCGAAACACATTGGTGCCGACATGAATTATGCGTGGCCAACCGCCGAAATTGCGGTAATGGGAGCAAAAGGAGCTTCAGAAATTATCTTTAAAAAAGAAATTAACGAAGCAGCAGATCCTGCAGCTAAATTATTAGAAAAAGAAGCAGAATATGCAAAGCTGTTCGCCAATCCATATACTGCAGCGCAAAGAGGCTTTGTGGATGAGGTTATTTTACCCCAAGATACACGCAGAAAATTGATTAAAGCATACAGTATGCTTGAAAATAAAGTTAGTGTTACTCCCAATAGAAAACACGGAAATATTCCGTTGTAGTTTTTTTAAATATATATCATAAAAGCGATTGTTGAATAGAGGAAATTCTATTTAACAATCGCTTTTTTACTCGTAAGAATATAGCATGAGTGCTGTCTTAAACACGAAAAAACCTAATGCAACCAGCTTTTTTAGACTATGTTATGTCTTTTATAAAATCATCATATTCTGAATAGAAAAGCTCTAAAGCAGCCATTTTCTCGTTATAAAAAGAAAATATTTCGTCCCAGTAGTTTCTATTACTAACACTTACTCCTAGTTTTTCAACCCAAATACGACTAATTGTTTTTCCGTTTTCAAGAACATAATCTCTTTCGAATACTAAATCGGCAATGAATTCTTCCGCTAATATGCTTTTTAAAGCTTCTAGTTTTTCAAAATAAGCAATTCGGGTATCATTATTTCGATGCTCAATATCAATTATAACTTGGGCTTTTTTATTATCTACATAAAATTTAAAAGAGAAGTCTTTAATTTTGGTGTCATATAATACCCATTTTCTTGGAAATTTTTCTGCGAATGTGACCCAGAACTCTCTCTTTAATTTTTGAGTTTCTTCTTTGCTATACATTTTGATTGTTTGATTATTAGAAAATTTGCGCACTTTAATTTTCTAGAGTATATTTACTTTAATATGCAAAAATAGACTTTGATTATGGATTTTCAACATTTTTTAGAATATGTTCCTCATTTCGCTCAAGCGAAACTCCCGGCAATGGAGGCGCATCTTAAAATGGCTCCATTTGAAAGAATGGAAAGCTTAAAAAATGCATTTAGTGAAAATAAAGTCCCAAGGATGGCGGCGGTTATGATGTTGTTTTACCCAAAGAATGGAATGACACATTTGGTTTTAATTGTTCGGAATTCTTATGAAGGCGTTCATTCGGGACAAATAGCATTCCCCGGCGGGAAATGGGAAACAGAAGATAAAGATTATTCTGAGACAGCGTTGCGGGAAACACATGAGGAGGTGGGAATACGGCCTAATCAGATGGAGATTATTAAGTTATTTACGCCTACCTACATTCCTCCAAGTAACTTTATGGTCTATCCTTTTTTTGGAATCTGTAAAGAAGAAGCTTGTTTTGTGCTTGATCCAACTGAAGTTTCTAGTATCATTGAATTGCCATTATCGGTCTTCCTGAGCGACAAAATAATTATTGAGGCAAAGCTAACGACTTCCTATGCCAAAAACATTAATGTTCCTGCCTTTGAGATCGAAGGACATGTGGTTTGGGGTGCTACGGCAATGATGCTTAGTGAGTTAAAAGATGTATTGAAATCAGTTTTGTATTCACAAAAATAAAATGATATACGGCGTGCAATCAAGGTTGTTATTTCAGTTCGTCATATATTGATAACATTAGAGTACAAAAATAAATTTCGTAAGTCTGTAAAGTAAATTTAGAAGATAAACATACAATTATATGGGGTTATTTAAGAGAAATCCTTTTGGTCACATCCTTTTCGTGAAGAGATGGTTGATTCGAATTTTCGGGGGGATTACCCATAGACGATATAGAGGTTTCAATGAATTACAGATTGAAGGTTCAGAGATTATTAGAAATTTACCAGACACTAACGTGCTGTTCATTTCGAATCATCAAACTTACTTTGCTGATGTAGTAGCCATGTTTCATGTATTTAACGCTAGTTTAAAAGGGAGAGAGAACAATATAAAAGATGTATTGTATTTGTGGAATCCTAAGTTAAATATTTATTATGTGGCAGCCAAAGAAACGATGCAAGCGGGTTTATTACCAAGGATAATGGCTTATGCAGGTGCAATTAGCGTAGAACGAACCTGGCGTGCAAAAGGCAAGGATGTTAGCGATAAAAAAGATGTAAATCCTAATGATACCGAAAATATTAAAATTGCACTTAAAGATGGTTGGGTGATTACATTTCCGCAAGGAACAACTAAATCATTCAAGCCAGTTCGTAAAGGGACGGCGCATATAATTAAAGAACACCGTCCTATAGTAGTTCCTATTGTTATCGATGGTTTCCGCCGTTCCTTTGACAAAAAAGGGTTGCGCATGAAAAAGAAAGGAATTCTGCAATCGTTCATCATCAAAGAACCGCTTGAAATTGACTATGACAATGATTCTATTGATGAAATCGTAGAGAAAGTAGAATTTGCAATCGAGCAACATTGTTCTTTTCTAAAGGTAATTCCAGTCGAAGAAATCGAAGAGCAGGAGAAATTAAATAAATTCAGAAAATGGGAATATTGATAGCTTAATAAATACCTTTTTTTATAAAAATACAAACCCAGCAATTACTTAAAATTGCTGGGTTTTTTATTTGAAAAAAATAAGTACCACTACTACAAGTCTATTTTCTTCAGTTCTTTATAATTGGCGTGTAATCTTCGCAGTAAAATACCATACAACAGTCTATAAAACAGCCAAAACAATCCAAACAGCACGATGGTAACTAAGGCTAATATTCCAACAGTGATTGCCATTATTTTGGGGTCACTTTCTATTTTTTCTCTTAAAACAATGGTTTCGGGATTGTAAAATAAGGCGATTATAAATCCTATAATTAAACTAAAAACAATCATTCCTAGATTGTACCAAACATAATATTGCACCGTTTTACGAGTTTTTAAAATGTCTTTCATCAATTGTTTTGTGGAAGATATTGTTGAAATTCGGAGGTAATTTTTATAAAATAAATAGATAAAAATCACGATTACCCCGTAACTTAAATAGGAGAATATCTTTATGTAGGAAACGAATTCCTTACTATTGATTTTATCAAGATAATCATCGGTATTGGTAATTAAGCTTAAACAAGTCCACAACAAAACCTCCAAAATACTTATTATTAAAATCCACTTCACAATGGATGATGATTTTTTGTGAATCATCTTATAAATTTCTTTTTCTGATATCTGCTCAAAAGAATCTTTGTTCTTTTGCCAGTCTTTTTTTAGTAAATCCAGCTCTTTCATATTCCTTAAGGATTTAGTATTTTTTTTAGTTTTCCTTTTATTCTGTTCATTTTCACCCTAGCATTCACCTCGCTAATCCCTAATGTTTCTGCTATTTCTCGGTAGTCCTTATCCTCAAGATACATAAAAACCAATGCTTTTTCAATATCGTTTAACTGATAAACGGCTTTGTACATAAGCTTAATTTGCTCCTCCTCCTCATAGTTATATTCGACGTCCTTAATAAAATGTTGTCTGCCTTCGTACTCAACGGTAGATAATGATCGTTTGTTTTTTCGGTACAACGTGATTGCTGTGTTCAGCGCTACGCGATAGGCCCATGTAGAAAATTTACTATCGCCTCTAAATTTTGGAAAAGCCTTCCATAATTGAATCGTAACTTCTTGAAATAAGTCTTTATGAGAATCTTCGCAATCAGTATATAACCGACAAATTTTGTGGATTATATTCTGATTCTCCTTCAATTGTGTAACAAAAGAATGTTCTAGATTTTCACTCATAATTCATTAGTGTACTGCATTTCTATTTTGTTACAAAGTAATTCATTTTTTAGGAGCAAAAAGCCTTATTTTAACATTTTCGCCTCGTCCCGCTGTACATTACAATCTCCCTGAAAACGGGAGGATTTCCATTTCCATCGGGGCTATTTCCAACGAATATTTTTCAAAAGCACATTTTCAATTGTTGTAAATTTCAACAACAAACCCTAAACTTTGTATATTTGATTTTTAAAAATAGAAATAAAAAATAATTATGAATATCCCTAATTCAACTTTACCTAGAATCGTAATTATTGGTGGTGGTTTTGCAGGAATAGCATTAGCCAAAGAACTAAAGAATCAAAAAGTACAAGTCGTTCTTTTAGATAAACACAATTACCATACTTTTCAACCACTATTGTATCAGGTGGCTACGGGTGGTCTTGAAGCAGGTTCTATTGCGTATCCAATTCGTAAAGTAATTCAGGAATATGATGATTGTTATTTCCGACTAACAAATGTGCAAGAAATAGATACTAAGAATAAAAAAATAATTGCCGAAATTGGAGAATTAAGCTATGATTATCTGGTTATGGCTACAGGATCAAAAACCAATTATTTTGGTAATAAAGACATTAAACGCTACAGTATGGCGATGAAAACCATACCGCAATCATTAAATATCCGAAGTCTTATTCTGGAGAACTTTGAGCAAGCAGTCTTAACGACTGATGTTATTGAACAGAATAGTTTAATCAATTTTGTACTAGTAGGAGGTGGGCCTACAGGAGTAGAACTAGCTGGCGCTCTTGCCGAAATGAAAAAAGCGATTCTACAAAAAGATTATCCCGATTTAGACATTGCAAAAATGGAAATTAACCTGATTCAAAGCGGGGATCGAATTCTTAACACCATGACCGAAAAGTCATCAAGAGCCGCCGAAAAATTCCTAGTTGATCTTGGCGTTAAGATTTGGAAAAATGTTCGTGTGACTAATTATGATGGTCGTACCATAACCACTAATTCTGATTTGACTTTTGATACTGCCACTTTAATCTGGACTGCCGGCGTTCAAGGAGCCGTAGTAGCTGGTCTCGATGCTAATTCTTTGGTGGAAAAAGTGGAGCGCATCCGTGTGAATGAGTTTAACCAGGTAAAAGGCTATGATGACATCTTTGCTGTAGGCGATATTGCTTCTATGGAAACAGAGGAGTTCCCACAAGGACATCCCATGATGGCCCAGCCTGCGTTACAGCAAGGAAAGCTGCTTGGGGAGAACCTGATCAAATTGATAGCTAAAAAACAAATGAAACCTTTTGAATATAATGATAAGGGATCGATGGCGACTATTGGGCGTAATAAAGCCGTAGTAGATTTACCTAATTACCATTTTAGTGGTGTTTTCGCTTGGTTTGTATGGATGTTTGTACATTTATTCTCCCTAATTGGATTTAAAAATAAAGCCGTAGTGTTCTTAAACTGGTTTTATAACTATATTCGTTTTGACCGGGAAGGCCGTTTGATTATCAGACCGTATAAAAAGAAAAGTTTTACTGCTTTTACCAGTGATGAGGTTTAGAAATAATTCCTAAATTTTTGATAATCAATACCGTTTATAATTGATTGTCTTTATAATAATTCACCATCAAATTCACGAACTTACTGTAACTCTCTATGCCGTCTTTTTGTTGATTCAATTTCAGGAATTGATCATAAAATAAGTAGAAACCGGTTTCAATAGGTGTTTTATATTTTTTTCTAAAATTGATGCTTTCCTGATAGTTTTTTAATATTCCGGGGTGAACCGTTTTTAGTAATTGGTCAAATGATTCGGGGTTGTTATATTCTAAAATTCCTAAACAATACCGCAAGGCATAACTGTAGCCTGAATATTTAACATACAAATTATCGTTTTTTACAGAAGCGAGGAAACCAATAAAATTGCATTCGGTTTCGTTGGCAAATCCCATTTGGTGTGCCATTTCATGATTGGTAGTCATGGGGAAACTATACATCGGGCCTAAATAGTTCACATTCGCCTCGTTAGTAAACGGATTTAGATATCCTCCAAATCCCATATAAGTTAAGGGCACACTAAACAATGATTTTTTATTGCTTAAATTTTGAAAACGAAAGTTTTGGTGTTGCTTGGATAAGTTATTGTAACCATTTAAATTCATTGTAAAAACCTGTTCTTGTGAATAAGGAAAAACTACTTTTAAGCTATCTGATTTTGTAAGTTGGATTTGGATCTGGTTGGTTTTTGTAATCAGCTTTTTAGTAAAGCCCAACAAATCAGCATCGGTGTATTCTCGTTTAATTTCCATTTTTTCAAATAATGGCTGGCGATAATAGTTCAGTGCCCACAGAATATGAAACAAAAAATAAAAAACGGAGAAAGCACTAAGCAGCTGCAAGCTATTGTCTTTCCAGTTTTGTTTCCATGATTTTCTTTTGTCCCAGAACCATTTCAAAACAAAGAAAATTAAAAGGATATAAAGACAATCTCCTACTGAAAAAGGCATGTTGCCTAATGCTGTTCTTGAAAATTGAGAGATGGAAAGATAGAGTCCATTACTGTAATAACGCTCCACACTTTCAGGAAAAAACGGAATAAGCTGCAGCAGAATTATTTGGATAATAAGGAAAAGAGGAAGTAAGTATTTTGATTTCACGAAGCAGAAATTTATTTGCGTGGCTGTTTTTTTTGTGAATGGTAAATATAGTAACTTTTTGTTTCGCAGTAAGACGTTAAGTTTTTTGTTTCGCAGAGAATCGCAAAGTAAACACAGAGCGGCACAAAGTTTTTTTACTATATAAGTTATATAAGTTTTATTTCGCGGCCATTCTTAGAGAGAGGTCAGCCATTCATAAAGTTTTTCCACACAGCGTGTCATTTTTCAGAATTTCGCGCATACAGTCCAAATATAGCAGCGCATCTACGTTTTGGGTGTAAAAAAACGACAAAAAAACTCCGTAAAATGAGTTATTGCGAGCTTCGATAGCTATCGGAACGCAGCAATCTTATGATCTAAATCAGTTTGTGTTTTAATTTATAATATTCTTTAATAATTTCTATAAAATTTTTCATTTCTACATAGGATAAATCACACTATCTAAATCCGATTATTGTTTGGGAAAGGATTTATAATTCACTGTATTGTGGTCGATAAGTACACTAAATCCTAGTTTATCATTAAACTCCGTTACAACTTATAATTCTCTTTTGTTATTGTTTTTTAGATTTCTAAAAAGGCAAAACATTAATTCATTTTAAAAGAAATATGATCAGAATTTTAACCCCGTTACTTACCAATAGTACGCCTTACCAATAAAAACACCACAGTTGTGGCAACTACCATCGCCCGAACTGCGGCAGACTCAAAGGCAAACAATGGATCGAGAACCGCACCAACGAGCTTTTGCGTCGGTTCGAAATGCATATTTTGCCCAAAAGTTTTACTAAAATAAGGCAGTACGGTTTTTTGCAAAACCACTGCAAGCGAGCTCGATTACAGAAAATCAGACAATGCATGAAACTCTCGCCGATGCCGAAAATCGTAAAAATTCCAGTAGCGATACGCATACTCGAAAAATATGACAAGAATATTTTTAAATGTCCGTGTTGCACTCAAGGTCGTTTGCAAATTGTAAATACGGTGCGGTATTTTAAAACTAAAACACAAGATGTAAATGAGATTCAGAGAATTGTAAATACAAAAAATAAGGCTTCGCCTTGTGCATAGGAGTTGCAAAAACAGCGAGTGACCCCAAGATATTTTAAAAATGATACTCCTCCATTTATGGGTAGGGAGAAGCGGTGTTCTAAAAGCACAAAAAAGCTTCAATTATTGCTTTTTGGTTGTCCAATAAACTGGTCAAAAGAAATTCAAAAGCTACTAAACCTCCTATAGATAAACTCAAAAAAAGGAGGCACTCAGTCAACACAAACTAAGCAAAAAAAGCCCCGAAAGTTATCAAATTCGGGGCTTTTTTCGCCTAGTTTGCTAGATGTTAACTGTAGTTTTATTCTTGAGTTCGATTTCTCAAGTCCATTCTTGAGTGCAAAATTCTTGTGACTTCAATTTTAGTTTCGCTTAATTTTCTATAAAATATTATATGTTGGCCAGATTTACAACCAAAAATATCTGGACTAATTTCATTATAATTCTTTCCAAAATTTTGGTTTTCAGCTATGTCTTGACAATTTTCAAGAAGTCCTTCGTAATATTTATCAGCTTGACTTTCTGACCAAACTTCATACGTATAATCCCAAATCTTCGTTAAGTCTTCTACAGCCTTATTTGTAAAAATATATTTAGCCATTTCTTTTTTTGACTTTTAAAGATTCAAGATGTTTTTTTGGATCAAAATTTTTAGCTATTCCACTTTCAATTCCTTCGTTTATTGCATTTTTTAAAGCAATAATTTTACTTTCCTCTTCTTCCAACAATCTTAAACCAGCGCGAATGACTTCACTTGCATTTTTGAATCTGCCTTCTGAAATCCTGTTATCAACAAAATTTTCAAAATAATTTCCTAAAGAAACCGATGTATTTCGTCCCATGACTTTAATATTTTTGTAAAGTTACCAAAATTTGGTAATATAAAAAAAATAATGTTCTCTTTTTTCGGTGTCTTGTCCTATCCTACGTTGACCTTTTTTTGTTAAAAATTAGGCTTAAAACTATAAATTGGGTTACCAATTTTTGGTTAGGTTTTTTAAGTTTTCTCATCAAAAAAAATGAAGATTAAAAGAAGTGGCATTTTGAAAATGCCATCTTCATTTTCTTTGACTATAATTTTGGCACTATTCGAGTTGCTCCTCAGCATTGCTCGTTTCCATCCTCACATAGAGTTATAATAGTACTAAATTGGCGATTAAACGGCAACTTTTTTTACTTTTTTATAGGATTTATTTTTTTGTTTATTATATTGTAAATGAACGTATTGTAGTGTTTTTAGATCGAGACTCCAATGAGTCCTTTCATTGTTGTAAATTTCTATAGCTTCTTTGGTTATAGCTTTAGCTATTTGAATTTATTTAAGGGTTCTTTTTAATCCAAATTCATATTTTAAGATTCTGTTAATTCGCTCTGCAATTGCATTTTCGTACGGGTCATATTTTTGGGTTGTACTTAATATAAAGCCTTTTCCTTCAGCAAATTCGCTATGATCTGTACAACAATATTGTATGCCTCTGTCGCTATGATGAATGATATTCTTATGGCTGAAAACACAATTTTTATGAGTCATTTTAAGGTTGTTTTTTACCATATTCTACTCTCATATTATCTTCTAATGCCCAGCCCATTACTTTTCTAGAATATATATCTGTAACCAAAGCTAAATAGGCGTGTCCTAAATCGGTTTTTATATAGGTTATATCGGCAACAAAAACTTGTTCAGCGTGTTTTTTGCTAGATTATATAGTAGGTTAGGAGATTTGTGATAGAAGTGCTTAGAGTCGGTTGTGATATGAAAACGTTTGGTTCTTTTAATGAATAATCCTCTCCATCTGAGCAAATCAAACAGGGCATCTCTTCCCCTTTTAATGTTATTTAGAACAAACTTTTCCTGTAAGTGGTCTAAGAGTTTTCTGGTTCCTGTACCAGGCATTCTTTCGCGTATTCCTAATACTAAATCAATTACGGTATTGTTTCTAATTTCTTTAATTTTATCGGTAGCAATTCGTTGATAATACCCTTGTTTGCTTAGCCCGAGTGATTCGTAAATCCATTTTAGTTTAAAAGCTTTTTCTTCTTTCTCTGAATTTCGTCGGCTAACCATTCGGGCAAGTATTTTTTTGAAAGTTCTTCCCCCGTAACAGATTCAAATTCAATGATTAGCTCTTGTTGAAAAGCTTTAACTCCTTCTAAATCTTTTATTTTGCTTTTTAGTTTACGAATTTCATCGTCTTTACTAATGCCTTTGTTGGTTTGTTCGTAATTGGTTAGTTTTTTCATCCAGTATTCGATTGTGCTTTTAGAAATATCGTATTTTTTAGAAGCGTAATTTAAAGAAATTTGTCCATTGTTGCTTTGTTGAATTACAAAAAGTTTGTATTCAAAACTTACTTGTTTGCCGTTTCTTCTTCGGACGGGCTGATTTTCGGGTGTTTCCATTGGTTACTAAAGGTGTTTAAATTTTAGTCAGCCTATTTCAGGATTTGTCAGTGTTAAAATATATTACAACGTCAGTCTGTGAAAAAACCTCCGTTTAATTCTATCAAATATAAACAAATAATCTAATTATTAGACAGAAAAGTT